>NZ_JAAKZW010000320.1 GCF_011044995.1 Streptomyces mesophilus
CACCCGCACCCGCCAACGCACCGTACCCACCCTCACGCCCCCGACGTCGGCGGCCCCGTACTCTCCCGAGGCTCCAGATGCGGGAGTTCAGCCTGAAGACTCCGCACGGGCCCACCATCGAGCCGGGCCAGAAGCTCCTCCGCAGCCAACCGCCCGAACCCCGACGTATCCCGCACGAGCGCGGTCAGCCGAGGATGCGTCACCCGGCACAGGGCCGAGTCGTCCCAGGCCACGATGGACAGTTCGCCCGGCACCTTGATCCCGCGCTCGGCGGCCACGGCCACCCCCGCGACCGCCATCACATCGTTGTCGTACACGATCGCCGTCGGCGGCGCGTCCGAGTCCAGCACCCGCCGCGTGGCCTCCGCGCCCTCCGCGTCCGAGTAGTCGGTCGGTACGGAACGGATCGCCGTGAGCCCGAGCCGCCCCGCCTCCGTACGCAGCGAGTTGATCCGCCGCTCGGTGTGCGCGAGGCCGGGCAGACCCGCCACGTGCACGACGTGCCGGTGGCCGAGCTCGTACAGGTGGGCCAGCACCGACGCCATCGCCGCCGAGTCGTCCGCCCACACCGTCGACACCTGCCGCTCGCCCTCGGCGGGCGCGCCGATCATCACCGAGGGGAGGCCGAGCGAATCGAGCAGCTCGGGCCGCGGATCATCGCTGCGCGGGTCGACGACGAGCACACCGTCCACACGCTTCTCCGCCCACCAGCGCCGGTACACCGCGCACTCCGCCTCGATGTCCTCGACCACCTGGAAGAGCAGCGCCACCTTCCGTGCGGCGAGCACTTCCTGGACGCCGGAGACCAGTTGGAGGAAGAAGGATTCCACGCCGAGGGTGTGCGCGGGCCGCGCGAGCACCAGGCCCACACACCCCGAACGCTCCCCGGACAGCGCACGCGCGGCGCTGTTGGGCTGCCAGCCGAGGTCCTCGGCGACCCGGTGGATACGGTCCCGGGTGCCCTGCGACACCCCGGGCCGCCCGTTGAGGGCGAAGGACACGGCGCTCTCCGAGACTCCGGCCCGGCGTGCGATGTCCTTGATGGTGGGCCTGCGCGCGGGGGTGGCCCGGGCGGCGCCGTCGTTCTGCGGTGTCATGCCTTCCCCTCGTGCGGTGCGGTGGTCTGCTCGGCGCCGTCCTGCCGGCGGGGCTCCTGGCCCACGTGGACGGCGACGGCGGGACCGTAGGCGATACGTCCTTGGCATACGGCCTTGATCAGGACCCAGTACACACCGGGCGGGGTGTCCACGGGCGCAGACAGCTCGAACACGGTCCGGGTTGTGTCCTGCGCGGCCAGATGAAGCGCGGTGCGCTGACCGGTGAGCTGCCAACTACCGTACGGGGATACGGCGAGCGCCTCGCCGTGCAGATCGCTGTGCAGGCCGTTGTGCACGAGCACCGCCACCTCGCCCCGGCCGCCTGGCGTCAGGTCCACCCGCGTGGTCCCGGCCTCGATGCCGATCCCGGGCGGCGGTCCTGACCGGCCCGGCACGGTCACGGTGAGGCAGTCCTCGACCGCGCCGGCGGGAGTCGTCATCACCACGCGTACGAGATGGTCGCCGCTCTCGGCATCGGGCGCCGGCCGCACGGTGAGCGGCAGCAATGCGTGAGCGTCGGCGTCGATCCGTACGGTCTGCCGGGTCCAGTCGGCGGACCACCCTTCGGGGAGCAGCACTTCGACGGAGCAATCACCCGCCGCCTCACGTGAGTTGGAGGTCAAAGCGACCTCCGTATGGAGCGGCTGCTCGAAGTCTTCCGTAGTCAGCGCGCAGGGCATGACCCGCACGGAGTACGGGGCGTTGCCCAGCGGCGCCGTGCCGGTGTTGTGCAGCCAGTAGCGGCTGAACACGGGCTGCACCGGCTCGCGCAGAGGATCCGTTCCGGGCGAGGGCTCGGAGGTGAGCCGCACCGTCGCGTAGGCGTTGCCGCTCAGATCGAACACGTCGTCCGGCGGATTCGCCGCGAGCCGCTCGTCGCCCGAGGGCTCCTCGAGCAGCCCCGTCCGCTCGGCGCCGACGACCACCATCTCCCTGGTGAGCGTCGGCCGCACCGCCCGGCCATGGGTCTCCCGCAGCCGTACGGCGAAGGCCTCGCCGTCCTCCGACTTCTTCACGGTCTCCACGAGGACCTGCCGGGACGGTTCGACCGAGAGGTGCGACATGGCGCGGGGAGCGGGTCCGTCATGGAGCGTGCTCGTCACGGCGGTGAGCGGCTGGTTGAACTCCCGTCCCCTGCGCGTGAGATCGGCCTCCCGCCAGTCGCCTTCGGAGGTGACGAGGGCGTGCTCGAAGACATGGGTCCAGTGCTGAAGCTGGAACGAGCTGCCGTCCGGTGCGGTCCGCCGGGGCGGATCCATCCACTCGGCGCTCGGCCGTCCCGTGCAGGACCGCATCAAGGTGCTGTGCAGGCGGCCCTCGGTGTCGATCGCGAAGCTGGGCGTGCCGCGGACGAGGACGCCGACGGTGCGGTCCTCGAACGGCTCGGCGCCTCCTGCGGGCGCCAGCGCCCCGAGGGCCGCGTCCCGCCGGAGGGTCGCGGCGAGGGCGGCCAGCGCGCCCGGCAGATCATCGCCGGTGAGGACGAGGACGGGCAGGTCCCGTGGCCCCGTGAGGTCACAGCCGGGCTGCCACACCTCGCGCAGCGGCGCCTGGGCGGGCACCAGGACGAGCGGGCTCTCGCGGTCCCGTACGGCCTTCGTGTACGCGGCGGGGGCGTCGGAAAGCACCGCGGCGGTGAAGGAGTTGACGTCGGGACCGCCGAGGGCGATACGGAAGTCGGGCAGGCTGCTGTCGACGGCGAGGTCACCCCAGCGGGGGCCTTGGGCCCGGGTCGGGGTGGTCGTGACTCCGTGCTGCACGAGGGCGGTGACGAGGTCGCGGAGGGGGTCGCCAGGACCGTCCGTCGAGGGGGCCGCGGGGGTGGTCGCGGCTGTCGCGGCGCGGGAGCGGTCGTCGGCCTTTTGGGCTTCGGCTGTTGTGGCGCGGGAGTGGTCGTCGGCCTTTTCGGCTCCGGCTGTTGTGGCGCGGGAGTGGCTGCTGGCCTTATCGACATCGGCCGTCACGGCACCGGAGTCGGAGCCGGTGCCGGCTTCCTCGGCACCGCGCGCCATCGGCTGCCCGTACCCGGGCAACCCGGCGTCCGGCAGCACGATCTCGCCGGCGCCGAGCGGATGTTCGCCCACCCGCGTGCCCTCGGGGCCGGTGAGCGCGACCCGGAGCGTCGACGACAGCGCGAACCAGTTCAGGCACGGTGTGTCCAGCGTCCAGGGCGCCCGGGTGTGATCCACGCCCGTGTCGGTCTCCGGGAACGCGAACCCGCGCCCCACGGCCGCCGCGGCCGTCTCCGCCACCGGCAGCGCACCCGGTACATCCGCCGGGATCCGCAGCCTGAGCAGCTGGTCGCTGCCCTCGAACTCGTCGACCCTCGTGGTGAGTTCCACCCGGTCGAGGCCCTGCCAGAGTGTGGTCGTACGGGTCCAGCGCACCGGCCCCGTACGGCCACGCGCCACGATGCGCGCACCGAGCGGACTGTGCTGCACCGCCACGGACTCGGCGGGCGCCGCACCCGACCCCGTTCCCGGGCCCTTGGGCAGCAGGTGCCAGGGCCCTTCCTCGAAGAAGGGATGCGCGGCGTACTCGTCCTGGACGACCAGTTCGTCGACCTCGCCGGGGGTGATCAGCTCGCGGCCTGAGCGCAGATCGGCGACCCGGCCGAGCCCGCCGCCGCGGGAGGGGTCGGCCTCGACGAGGAACGTCTCATTGGCGATGCGAAGGCACGACGGGACACTCCCCGCGTCCCCGTCCGCCGCCTCGACCCACCCCCCGGACACCGGCCCATCCGTGCCCACCAGCCACCACGTCCGGTGCCCGAGCGAGGGCACCTCGCGCGCCAGGAACGCGATCCACGCCACCCCGTCGTGCACATGCTCGACCAGTACGGGCCCGGGTGCGCCGCCCTCCTCGCCGCGCACCCCGATCCACGCCGGGTCCGCCACACCGAGCGCGTCCAGCGCGACCTTCGTACGGACCACGTCCGTGCGGTCCCACGACACGGGGTTGAACACGGTCACAGCCACCACCGAGTCGGTGGCCGCACCCGCCTGTGCGGCCAGGTTCAGCTTGTCGGCCGCCGCGGCCCTGTCCGCCGCGGGCGCCCGCGTGTCCACCGCGGCCGTCATCGCCGACAGCGCCGACTCCCGTACGGACTCGGCGAGTTCGTACGCCTCCCGCCAAGCAGGCAGCAGATCCAGATACACCTGATCCGAGAACGTGCCCGTCACCGCGTCATGGTGCGCCGCGTGCAGCAGATGCCGCCACGCCTTGTCCAGCGCGTCCGCCGGATACGTCATCAGCCCGAGCGCATGGACGAGCGACGCGTAGGTCTCCGCCTCCTGGACCAGATACTCGGCCGCCCGATGGGCCTGCTTCACATCGGCGTACGTGACGTCCTTGCCGGTGTAGACGGGACCCATCTCCCGCGTCACCGGCAGCGGACGCTCCCCGCGTACCTCCAACTCGGCCCGTACGGCGGCGAAGTGCTCGCGCGGACCGGAGTGCTCCATGCGCGGCCAGGTGTAGCGGCGGTTCCACGCGTGCTGGACGTCCAGGCCCCACGGGTGCGGCCAGGAGAAGTCGGTGCCCATCGGTATGAGGACGTTGCGGGTCGCCGCGCCCGTCCTCAACAGCTCGTACAGATCGAGCAGTTGCCCCGCCGCCGCCTGAGCCGACACGGCCTTGTGCGAGAACCAGCCGGCCGAATAGTGCGCCGGCAGATAGTGCAGGAGCAGCCCGGATCCGCTCGGCCCGATCCAGTCGTACTCGGCGGGCAGCTGCATCGCGCTCGGCGGGCGCAGCGCCTCGCCCCACGTATCCATCATCGGACCCCACTGATGGTGCGGGCCGCGCGCGAACACCGCCGAGTCCAGACCCGCGTCCGCCATCAGGGACGGGAACGACGGATCATGCCCGAAGACGTCCAGCTGCCAGGCCGTGCGCGGATCCCCGCCGAGCACATCGCGGTGGAAGCCGAGCCCGTGCACCGCGCTGCGGACGGTGGTCTCGGCGGAGGTGAGGTTGGTGGACGGCTCGTTGTACGTCCCGCCGACGATCTCGAGGCGCCCCTCGCATATCAACTGCCTTATCTCTTCGCGGTGTTCGGGATGCGTGTCCCAGAACGGCTTGAGGTAGTCGATCTCCGAGAGCACGAAGCGGTACGAGGGGTCGTCCGCCGCCTGCTGCAGATGCAGCGGTACGAGCGTGAACGCCGGCACGCCCGTGTACTCCCAGCCCTTCTCGGGCTCGCCCTCGCGCTGCGGGGTGTCCCAGAGGGCGGTGTAGGCGGCCTGGGTGTTCCACCACATCGGGTCGTAGTGGAAGTGCGGGACCAGGCGGACGGTCCAGCCCGGTTCGGCGACCGTCAGCTCGAAGTCGTACGAGGTGAGCAGGCGGCCGTCCGAGGCGTGCACGTGCGCCGTGGCCGGCAACCGGTCGCCAGGAGCGGCGTCCGTGACGCGGACCGGGACCTCGGCCCAGGACTCCAGTGCCGTCTCCGACTGCCGTGCGCCACCGGCGAGTTCGGCCTTCGCGTCCACGCCCGCGTACGCCTCGGCGGTGTCCGCGCGCAGCAGGCGCGGGCGGGGCGTGCCGACACCCCGGCCCGTGACCGAGATCCGCAGCGGTCCCGCCGGGCGGGTGCGGCGGATACGGACCCGTACGACCTGGAGCGGATCGCTCTCGGGGCCGGTGAAGAGACCAGGTGTGGTGACACCGCTGACGTGGACGGAGAAAGCCTGGTCCGGCACGGGGGAGTTCCTTTACCTAAACCGCATTAGTGATCACACCCTGAGGGGTGTGACGGCTCAGTGTCAAGGTCCGGTGTCGGCTGGTCAAGGCGGGGGTATTGACATGAGCTAAACCGCATTAGTAGCGTCGGCGCCGCGCCAGGCTGGGGCAACGTCCCGTGTATTCGGCGCGAGTTCCTGAATGCCCATCGCGGATTCTGAATCTGCTGCGCAGATTCGTCTTTAGGTCAGAGCAAAGGAGCCCGGACCCATGCGGATATCCCGTCGCATAGTCACAGCCACCACCTTCGCGGTCGCTTCCGCCCTCGTTGCCACGGCGTGCGGAGGCACCGGATCGGGCGGCGACGGGAACAGCGAGTCGTCCGGGAAGATCGAGGGCACGGTCAAGTTCCAGACCTGGAATCTGAAGACCAACTTCAAGGACTATTTCGAGGGCGTCATCGACGGCTTCGAGAAGAAGTACCCGGACGTCGAGGTCCAGTGGATCGACCAGCCCGCCGAGGGCTACGCCGACAAGCTCAGCGCGGACGCCACCGCCGGCACGCTGCCCGACGTCGTGAACGTCGCCCCCGACCTCGCCACCCCGCTCGCCAAGGCCGGCCTCGCGCTCAACCTCGACGAGGACCCGGCCGCCGCCAAGTTCAAGGGCGAGTACCTCGAAGGCGCCTGGAAGGGCCACGAGATGCCGGGCAAGGCCGGCACGTACGCCTTCCCCTGGTACCTGAACACCGGCCCGATGTTCTACAACAAGGCGCTGTTCAAGGACGCGGGCCTCGACCCCGAGAAGCCGCCGACCTCGTACGACCAGCTCTTCGCCGACTCCCTGAAGATGGCGGAGAACAGCGACCGCAAGATCGCCATGCTGTCCAACGCCCCGGCCATCGAGGACTTCGGGCGCTACGGCGTGCCGCTGATGAACGGGGACAAGACCAAGTTCACGTTCAACGACGCCAAGGGTGTCGAGCTCGTCGAGAAGTACAAGGAGCTCTACGACAAGGGCGCGCTCGACGAGCAGGCCCTGACCGCCGTCGCGGAGTCCTCGGGCCGCAAGTTCCAGCAGCAGCAGATCGCCATGAACCCCGGCAGCGCGCACGACCTGGAGACGTACAAGAAGGAGGCCCCGGGCCTCTACAAGAACGTCGGCGTCACGCCCGCGGTGAACAACACGGGCAAGGACAACATGTACGTCCAGGGCCTGATGGTGAACGCCCAGTCCAAGGTCAAGCCGGCCGCGATCGAGTTCGCGCACTGGGTGACGAACGCCGAGAACCAGGAGAAGTTCGGCCAGGAGGTGGCGGTTTTCCCGTCCACCAAGGGCAGCTTGGACCACGAGTTCTACACCAAGGACGACGGCACCGACGAGGGCCGGATCCGGGTGGCCGCCGCCAAGGCGCTGAAGACCGCCGTCAACTACACCCCGGTGGTCTTCACCGAGCAGATGAAGACGGTGCTCAAGAACGAGGTCGCCAAGGCGATGCAGGGCAAGAAGTCCGCCAAGCAGGCCATGGACGACGCGGTGGCCGAGTGCGACAAGCTGCTCCAGCAGGCCGGCTGATCCGGCGCCCGAGGACCGTACGACATGAGTGACACGTCGACGAGGAACGGTGAGCCGGCCGCCAAGACCGGGCCGGCCACCGCC
>NZ_JAAKZW010000321.1 GCF_011044995.1 Streptomyces mesophilus
CCCGGGGCTCACGGCCCTCGGACGATTCGGGGGCCATTCCCTCGTACGCGCGGGTCCGTTCGGACATGGCGGCCTCCTGCGCCCGGGCCTCGTTCTCGCCCTCGTGCGGCTTGGGGGCCGGGTGCGGCCGGGCCGCGTTGCGCAGCGCGTAGGCCGCGCCGGCCAGGAGCACCGCCATGATCAGGGCGGCGGCCCAGTCCGGCAGACCGATCGCGAACACCAGGCCGAGGGCGAGCGCACAGGCGGCGCCCGCGTACAGCGCGACGGCGCCCGATGCCGCGTACAGCGAGGCCGTGCGCCGCTGCTTGAGCGTCTGCTTGCGCAGTTCGTCACGGAGCTCGGCATGCAGTTCCTCACGCACCGTGTCGCGGACGACCTGGGCGAGGGTGTCGCTGATGGCCTTCTCCGTCGGGTCCGTAATTGTGCGTCCAGTGCGTTCCATGGCGCCCGGGTACCCCTGTGCCCGGGCGCCTAACTCCGGTGCGTTCCGCGGAAACGATCTCCCGGCCGCCGGAGCCCAACTACCCTCGGTGCCATGGAGATTCTGGGGACCACGCTGCGGATCTGCGTCGAGGATCTGGACACCTCGGTGGCCTTCTACGAGCGGCTCGCGGGCACCAAGGCGCTGCGTTTCGAACGGGGCGGGGTACAGGTCGCCGCGGTCGGCTGCTTTCTGCTGATGAGCGGCCCCGAGGCGGAGCTCGAAGTGCTCCGCAAGGTCACCGCCACCATCGCGGTCCCCGACGTGGACGAGGCACAGCAGGTGCTCGCCGCCTCGGGCGCCCACATCGTGGCGGGCCCGGTGCCGACCCCGGCGGGCCGCAATCTGATCGCGGTCCATCCGGACGGCACCGTGTTCGAGTACGCGGATCAGCGTTCCGTACGGGGATAGCGGGCCGTTCCGCAGGCCGGCCGGTGCGCAGGCCGGCCGCCCCGCCGGTCAGCCGTCCTCTTGTACGGGCCGCATGCGGAAGTCGTAGCGCGCGGGGACCGGGTCGTCGCTGACGGCTGCCCAGAGTTCGGCGAGCAGCTCGGAGCCCTCGCCCAGATCGGCGACCTCGAACCCCTCCTCGAAGATGCCCCTGGCACCCTCCTTGTCGCCTTCCGCCAGCAGCAGTCGGGCCTCGAGCAGACGGAACCGTCCCCGTGTGCGGGTGGCCGGACGCAGCCCGTCCCACACCGCGCGCGCGTCGGCCGGGCGTCCCGCGGCGATCAGGGTCTCGATGGCCTCCCGGCCCAGGGCCGCCGAGGCGGCCGTCCACACCTCGGCCTCGCGGCGTTCGGCGCACAGGTCGGCGAAGGCCTCGGCATAGCGGTCGGCGGCGCGCTGCACCTGGCCCGACTCACGGTCGGCCACGGCCAGGCAGCGCAGCAACGGCCAGAGGGACGGCGCGAGTTCGAGCCCGCGCTCCCAGCTGCGTACCGCCTGGGCGAAGTCCCCGGCGTGCCACTGGGCGACGCCGAGGTGGTACTCGGTGAGCGGTGCGGCGGGCGCGGTCTCCAGCATGTCCCGCCAGTGCGGGGCTACCAGGGTGGGGCCCGGCGGGGTCACCCGGCGCGGTTCGGGGTACGAGCCGGTGTGGGCCAGCTCGATCCAGGGCGCCTGTTCGGCGTCGAGGGTCGATTCGTCGAACGGGGTACCGGGCAGCTTGAGCCCGGCCCGCAGGACTTCGAGCGCTCCCCAGCCCGAGCCCGTGGCAAGCCGCTCACCCGGTTCGGTGTCGGCGCACCGCCGCCATTGCTCGTACGCCTTCTGCACCTCGGCCCGCGGCAGCGCCTCTTCGAGGCGCGCGGACACCTCCTCGCGCGCCGCGGCCCAGTCCGCGCCGTGCACCCGGTCGGGGTCGGCGCTCAGCGGACCGTACGCCTCGCACCAGCTGAACTCGCCCTCCGCCTCGAGACGCAGATGTTCCAGCTGGGTGCGGGCGAGTCCGGCCTGGATCTCGGCATAGCCGCCGGTGCCGGGCTCGGTGAGCCACTCCTGCCAGCGCCGGCCGCCCGCCGAGCCGCCCCAGGTGAACAGCTTGCGGCCGCGCAGCCGGTCGGTGGAGGTCTGTATGAGACCGTGGCCGTGCTCGTCGAGCGCGGTGATCCAGCGGCGCGCGTCCTCGGGCAGCTCGTAGAAGTAGTCCGCGGGATGGGGGCTGTTCAGGGGGTACGTGCGGTCGGACCCTTCGAGGTGCGGGACGGGCACGCGATGCAGGGCGCGCTCGTAGCCGTAGTGCCAGGTCTCCTCGGCGGGGGCGAGGACGCGGCGTTCCTCGGGGACCGCGGTGTTCGACCACCAGTAGACGGGCACGGCCTTCTCGTGCGGATTGCGGATCCGGACGGCCACGTACAGGAAATCCGAGTCCTCGGGCAGCCAGAGGTCGACCTGGAACGGGGTGTCGCGCAGCCGCTCCCACTCCCACAGGCGCAGCATCGCGGTGCCGTCCGGGGCCTCGACGCGGGCGGCGTGGACCGGGGCGCAGGACAGGGTGGTGTGGCCGGTGGCGCCGATGTTCCACTCGATGCCGCCGGAGAACCACGCCCCGTTGAGCGCGAAGGCGGCGGGCTGGAACACCGGGTTGGTGTAGAGGAGTTCACGGCCGGTGGGCTTGTGGCGCAGGGAGTGGATCCGGCCGCCGAGCCCCGGCAGCACGGTGACCTCGAGGCGGGAGTTCTCCAGGATCAGGGTGTCGAGGGTGAGGTCGGTGCGCGCGCGGTCGTAGCCGTCGGCTGTCGCTGTGGGCAGGATGCTGCGCAGCGGCCGGTAGCCGAGCTGGCGCCGCATGTCGAGCGGAAGCGACTCCCGCAGCCGCTCGTCGACGGAGACGGCGTGGACTCCGGTCGGCGGGCAGAGGGCGGGCAGCGGATTCGCCAGGCCCAAGGGGGCGCCGGGCAGGGTCAGTTCGGCACGTCGGATCGTCGTCACCTGACCATGGAACCCGCTGACCGCACCGGTGACCAGGGGACCTTCGGGTCAGGATTGCGCAAAGCCGACCAGTGCGTCGTGGGCGTCATGGGCGTCATGGGCGTCATGGGCGTCATGGGCGTCAATCGTCCCCTGCCTCATGGCGCGGAGCCCATCAGCGCCTCGACCACGAGGTCGGTCAGGAGCGCGCCCGCGGAGCCGTCGGGGTCGAGGTCCGGATCGTAGATCGTGATGTTGAGGCCGACGCAGTGGTCGGAGGCGGCCAAGGTGCCGAGCAGGGTGCGCAGTTCGTCCGGCTCGAGCCCGTCGGGGTCGGGCGCGTCGACGGCGGGCATGACCTCCGGGTCGAGGCTGTCGGCGTCCAAGTGCACCCAGAAACCTTCGAGTTCGGCGATCTCCAGGGACTTCCGCACGGCGCCCGCGATGTCGGCCGGGCCCCACTCACGGATCTCACCGACGCTCGCGTGGGGAATCTTGAGCTCGCGCAGTTCGTCGCGCTGCGGATCGTTGTCGCGGATGCCGAGGAGCCGTACGTCCTCGTCCTTGAGATACGGCCGCAGGCCCTCCAGATCGGTCAGGTCGTCCTGGCCGCGCCCGGTGGCGAGCGCCAGTTCCTCGCCGCCGGCCGCGCCGACCCGCTCCGAGTTGCCGGGGTGCCGGAAGTCGGTGGAGCCGTCGATCGCCGCGAGCGCGTAGCGGCCGATACGGCGCATGGCGAGCGAGGCGCCCAGCTGGATCGAGCAGTCACCGCCGAGTACGACGGGGAAGTCCCCGGCCCGCAGATGGTGCTCGATCCGGTCGGCGAGCTTGACGGTGTACGAGGCGAGGGCCGCGGCGTTGAAGACCCCGTCGCCCTCCTGCCAGTCGCCGCGGTCGTAGCGGGGCGGGACCACGACACCGCCCTCGAACGCGCCGAGGCGTTGCACGATCCGCTGCTCCCTGAGCGCGCCGGCCAGCTTGTACACGCCGGGTACGGTCCCAGGGGCCGGGGGGCGAAGTCCCAGGTTGGAGGGGGCGTCGAGGACCACGATGCGTCGCATGGGTTCATCCTCGGACAACGGGGGCGCCGCCCTCAAGGGGGCGCCCACGCGCTTGTGGGATCAGACGGATCCGGTCACCCGGCGGCGAACTCCACCACCGCGAGCGCCCCCGCCGGATGCACGGCGACCAGCTTGAGGCCCGACTCCCCCGCCAGCTCGGCGAGTTGGGCCGCGGTGCGTTCCTTGCCCGCGAAGAAGACCAGCATCCGCAGATCCATGTCGGTACGGACCTGCTCCCCGTCTCCGCCGATCTTCTCGATCACGAGGACCCGGCCCGTACTGCCCGCCGCCTCCGCGCAGCGGCGCAGGATCGCGAGGGCGGAGGTGTCGTCCCAGTCGTGCAGGATCGAGGAGAGCAGGTAACCGCCGTATCCCGTGGGGAGTTCGTCGAAGAAGCTGCCCTCGACGGCGTCGGCCCGCCCCTTGAGCCGCTCGGCGGTGAACCGTATCCGCGCCGACTCGGCGGTGCGGTCCCGGTCGAGCACGCTGCCGCGCAGATCGGGATGCGCCTTGAGGAGCGCGGTGAGCAGCGCGCCGTTGCCGCCGCCGACATCGAGCACGCGCCCCAGGGCGGCCCAGTCGTAGGCGGCGGCGAGCGCCGGTCCTTCGGTGCCGATGTCCCGGCTCATATGGGCGTCGAAACGTTCCTGTCGGTCCGGCGTGGTGGCGAGGTCGTCCCAGAACGAGGCCCCGTATCTGAGCGGAAACCCCGGCAGCCCGGTCCGTACGGAATGCAGCAGTTCCACCAGGGACAGGTCCGCGCGGCCCACCGGGGAGGCCATGTCGAGCCAGGGGTGCAGGTCCGAGGGGTGGGCGGAGTGCAGGGGGGCGCCGAGTGCGGTGAGCGCGTAGCGGCCCTCGCCGTCGCGGTCGAGGACGCCCTTGGCGGCGAGATGGGCGAGCATCCGCTCCAGGGCGCCGGCGTCGGCGCCCACGATGGCGGCCAGTTCGCGTGCGGTGCGCGGCCCGTCGTCGAGGGACTCCCCGATCCTCAGGGTCGCGGCCGCGCGGATGGCCATGGGCGTGGCCAGGTCGGCCAGGTCGGCCAGGTCGGCGAGTCCGGACGGCGGGAGCGGGGCCGATCGGTCCGCTGCGTGTACCGGAGTCGCGGTCGGTTGCGTGGTGGTGGCCGGCGGGCCGGTGTCGTCGGAGGGACCCTTGGTCCCGCTGCCCGGAATGTCCGCAGTCATGGCGCGTCCTCTCCCCAGCTCCCCCGGACCCTCTCTCCGGCGACGCGTGCGGTGGCGTGCGCTACCGGACCATGTCCCGCGTGAGGGCCCACCGCTCATGGTCGCGCCACGCCCCGTCGATGTACAGGAAGTCCGGCGAGAACCCCTCGAGGCGGAATCCGCAGCGGCGGGCAAGCGCGATCGAAGCGGCGTTGCGCGGCTGGACGTTGATCTCGAGGCGGTGCAGGGCGAGCGCGGGCCCGAAGGCGTACGCGATGACGAGCCGCAGGCCCTCGGTCATCAGCCCCTTGCCCGCGGCGTGGGCGAAGGCTCCGTAGCCGAGCGCGCCGCTGAGGAAGGCGCCCTTGACGATGTTGTTGATGTTGACGTACCCGGCGATCCGACCGCTGTCGCGCTCGCAGACGAGGAACCCGGCACGCGAGGAGTCCTCGATCAGCCGCTCCGCGTACACCGCGTACTGCTCGGCCGTGACCGGTGGCGCGAGCCAGGGGTGGTGCAGTTCGCGGCCGGCGCGGGCGAGCGTGGTGAAGGCCTCGCCGTCGGCGTACGTGAGAAGACGTATGCCGACGCGAGGCCCTGTGGCGAGAAAGGTGGTGCTGTGGGACATGCCCGAACCCTAGAACCCCGGGGACGGGACCACTTCTTGGGGCTGCCGCCCCGTTCTTGGGGTGTCGCCCGGTTACTTCTTCTTCGGGGCGGCCTTGGGACAGGTCTCCGTCTTCTTGACGACACCGATGTTGAGGGCCTGGCCCTCGAGCTCGACGCCGGGCGCCGGTGTCTGGGAGCAGACCTTCCAGTTGAGCGGCCAGAAGATGTTGCGGTTGAAGCCGCTGACGTCACGGATGTCGACGCGGGTGCGGTAGTCGACCGTCTGGAAGACGTCCATCAGGGCCTTGCCCCGGAAGTCCGGCATCGGCGGACCGGCCGCCGCGGCGGTCGTCACGGTGAGGGCCGTCGTGGCGAGCACCGTGCCGGTGAGCACGGCCGCGCGCTGGATGAGTGTGGTCACTTCCGTCTCCTGATGAGGTAGGCCCCGCACAGGGCACCGATCACGCCGGTGAGCAGCAGCGCCATCCACAGGGGCATGGTCACTTCGGGGATCAGCAGGCGGATCTTGGTGCTGCGGGTGTTCTCGAAAATGAAGATCAGGCCGAGGATGCCGATCGCGGCGACGGTCAGACGTCCGGGTGTCATCAGCCCCTTGGCCTTGCCGGCACTGCCGCTCTTGGAGTTGTTGGAGCTCATGCGGGACCTTCCGTCCGGGGTAACGCCGTCGCCCCCTGAGGTCAGCATGAGCAGGTGGGCGCCGGGGACGCACGCGGCCGGTGCCCCTGCGGGTGGCGCAGTGGGCCTAACGGGTGAGGGCCGGTGGCCGCCGGCCCGGGGTTCCGGCTCACTGGGTGTACGGCGCCACCTCGGGAACGGAGACGGTCCATGACGCAGCAGGTCCACCTCGGCCGGGAGAAGGAAACCCTGCTGATGACGCTGTACCTGCGCGCCGTCGACAGCCGGCGTGCGCGGCCCGTCCTCGGTGACCCGCACGCGCAGCGGATCATGGAACAGATCGACTACGACTTCGGGCGGCTGCGGGGCCTTCGGGGTGCCGCGCCCCTGGTCGCCGCACGTGCCCGGCGCTTCGACGCCTGGACCGCCGGGTTTCTGCACGAGTATCCGGATGCTCTGGTGCTGCATCTGGCCTGCGGTCTGGACAGCCGGCCGCTGCGGGTGGCGCGGCCGGCCTCGGCCGTGTGGATCGACGTGGACTATCCGGAGGTGATCGAGCTGCGCGAGCGTCTGTACGGGCCCGTCGAAGGGGTACGGAGCGTGGGTGCGTCGGTCACGGAGTCCGGGTGGTGGTCCGAGCTGCCGCGGGACAGGCCGACGATGGTGGTGGCCGAGGGGTTGCTGATGTATCTGCCGCCGGATGATGTCAGCCACCTCGTCAACCGGGTCGTGGGCACTTTCCCGACGGGGCGGCTTGTCTTCGACGCCGTGGCTCCCTGGGTACGGTCCGTCTCTGGGCTCCACCCGACGCTGCGCCGCGCGGACACGCGCTTCCGCTGGGCGCTGCACTCCCCGGCGGCCTTCGCCCGCGCGCATCCGCCGCTACGGCTGCTGAGCGACCTGCCGGCCCTGGACGAGATCGGCCGCACCCGGCCCGGCACGGCCTCGCGCACCGCGCTGCGGAATCTGGCCCGGGTACCAGGGCTGGGCGATGCGGTGCGCTTCCTGCGCTACGGGTTCGCCGTCACGTCGTAACAGCCCACCCGGCCC
>NZ_JAAKZW010000322.1 GCF_011044995.1 Streptomyces mesophilus
CCTATTCGTCGCCCCCGGCGCCCCCGGCGCCCCTTCCCGGAACCGGGCATGCGCCCCGGACCCCGCATCCGAACTTCGTTCGGATCTCCTCAAACGCCGGAGGGGCTGATGCCGGCCAAGTACGCCCCCGCCTTCTCCGGCTCGTAGAAGAACTCCTCGAAGTCCGACGGGTCGTTGAAGCCGTTCGCGAAGCGGTTGGCGACCGGTTGGAGGTCGCCTGCCGCGCCGATGAGGTTCAGGACGTGCTCCGGCGGGGCGCCCAGCATCGCGTTGGTCCACTTCGTGACGTGCTGGGCCGTGGACCAGTAGCGGTCGAAGGTGGACTGCATCCAGGTCTCGTCGAACGGGCGGTCCCCGTGCTCGATGATCGAGGAGAGGTAGGAATCCGCGCACTTCGAGGCCGAGTTGGAGCCCTGGCCCGTGATCGGGTCGTTGGCCACGACCACGTCCGCGACGCCCAGGACCAGGCCGCCGCCGGGCAGCCGGCCGATGGGGTTGCGGACCGTGGGGGCGTAGCGGCCGGACAAGGTGCCGTTGGCGTCGGTCAGTTCGACCTTGGTGGCACGGGCGTACTCCCAGGGCGTGAAGCGCTCCATCAGCTCCAGGGTGAGGGCCAGGTGCTCGGAGGGGTCCTTGACGCCCTGGAAGACGTCGAGCGGACCGCCGGGGATGCCTTCCCAGAAGAGGATGTCCGCGCGGCCCGAGGTGGTCAGGGTCGGCATGACGAAGAGCTCGCCGACGCCGGGGACGAGGTTGCAGCGGACCGCGTCGAAGTCCGGGTGCTCGGGGCGGGTGCCGAGGCCGTGGACGTAGGAGACGGCGAGGGCGCGCTGCGGCTCGGCGTACGGCGAGCGGGCGGCGTCGCGGCCGAACATCGAGACCAGCTCGCCCTTGCCCGCCGCGACCAGGACCAGGTCGTACGTACGGGAGAAGTAGTCGAGGTCGGAGACGGCCGCACCGTGGATGACCAGCTGGCCGCCGCGCTGCGCGAAGGTCTCCATCCAGCCGGCGAACTTCACGCGCTGGTCGACGGACTGCGCGTACCCGTCGAGCTTCCCGACCCAGTCGATCACCCGCTGGGACTCGGGACCGGCCACCGAGACACCGAGGCCCTCGATGCGCGGCGCCTGGGACTCCCAGAAGTTGATCTGGAGGTCGCGCTCATGCTGCAGCGCCGTGTGGAACATGCACTGCGTGGACATGACCCGGCCGGCCCGGATCTCGTCCGCCGTGCGGTTGGACATCAGGGTGACTTCGTAGCCCTGCGCCTGCAGGCCGAGGGCGAGCTGGAGTCCGGACTGGCCGGCTCCGACTATCAGGATCTTTCTCATGCGCGGGCAACTCCCAGAAGCGGTACGGAGATCAAGCAAGACCAGGCAGGATCAGGCAGGTGTCAGGCAGGTGTCAGGTCGAGCGCGTGGCCGACCAGGGCGAGCAGGGTCTCGACCACGGGGATACGGCGCCGCGCGTCCATGATCAGGACGGGGATGTGCTCGGGCACGGTCAGCGCCTCGCGCACATCGGCGGCCGCGAACTCCTCGGTCCCCTCGAAGTGGTTGACGGCCACCACGTACGGCAGACCGCAGCTCTCGAAGTAGTCGAGTGCCGGGAAGCACTCGTCGAGGCGCCGGGTGTCGGCGAGGACGACGGCGCCGATCGCGCCGCGCACCAGGTCGTCCCACATGAACCAGAAACGCTGCTGGCCCGGCGTACCGAAGAGGTAGAGCACCAGGTCGTCGTCGAGCGTGATCCGGCCGAAGTCCATGGCCACGGTCGTGGTCAGTTTCTCCGGGGTCGCGCTCAGGTCGTCGGACTCGGCGCTCGCCTGGGTCATCAGGGCCTCGGTCTGCAGCGGAGTGATCTCCGAGACCGAGCCGACCAGGGTCGTCTTGCCCACGCCGAAGCCGCCGGCCACCACGATCTTCGTGGCCACGGGCGCGCGCGTACGGTCCAACTGCCAGGCCTGTGCGCCCTCTTCGGTCTCGGGGAGCCAGGGTTCTATGACGGTGTCGGACGGGGCCGTGTCAGAGGCGACGGAGTCCACTCAGCACCCTTTCCAGCAGTGCACGGTCGGGCTGTCCGGGGCCGTGGCCGGTCCCGTACACCCGGATCCTTCCCTGGTCGGCGAGGTCGCTGAGCAGCACGCGGACCACACCGAGCGGCATTTTGAGCAGGGCCGCGATCTCGGCGACCGTGCGCATCCTGCGGCAGATCTCGACGATGGCCCGCAGCTCCGGCATCACCTTGGTGTGCAGGCTGCCCTGCGGGAGTTCGGGCCGGTCGTCCGGGCCGCCCTCCAGGGCGGGGACCGCGGCGACGAAGGTCTCCACGAGCAGGACGTGCCCGAAACGGGTGCGGCCGCCGGTCAGCGAGTACGGGCGCACCCGGGCGGGCCTCCGGTCCGCGCCGCGCACCGGTAGTTTCGCGGGGCTCACTGAACCCGGCTCCTCTCCCTCGACTGCCGTAGCTCACTGCGGAGTTCGGGCGTCAGGACATGTCCGGCCCGGCCCACGAACAGTGCCATGTGATACGCCACCACGCTCATGTCGCAGTCGGGGGTGGCGTGCACCCCGAGCAGCGAACCGTCGCTGATCGACATCACGAAGAGGCTGCCCTCGTCCATCGCGACCATGGTCTGCTTCACGCCACCGGCCTCCATGAGGCGGGCCGCGCCGATCGTGAGGCTGCCGAGGCCGGAGACGACGGTGGCCAGGTCGGCGCTGGAGCCGCGGGGGCCCGTGGGGGCCGGTGCGGACTCATCGTTGTGCCCGGGGTCGGAGGACAGCAGCAGCAGTCCGTCCGAGGAGACCACCGCGACCGAGAGCAGGCCGGGGACCTCGTCCACCAGGTTCGTCAGCAGCCAGTGCAGGTTGCGGGCCTCGGTGCTGGCGCTGATACCGGGCACGGCGGGCTTGCTGGACACCGTCAACTGCGGGCCTCCTTGAGTGAGTCCCCCGGTTCCGTGGTCTCTTGCTGCGGGTCCGTCTGTGGTGCTTCGGTCTGTGGTGCTTCGGTCCGTGGGGCTTCGGTCCGTGGGGCTTCGGTCCGTGGGGCTTCGGTCCGTGGGGCTTCGGACTGGTGCGGTACGCCCGAGGTTGCCGGTCCGTCCTGAGTGGCCGGACCGTCCGCGAGTTCGGCCTCGACGTCGCGGCGGCCGGTCTCCGCACCCTGGCGGAAGCCGGCGAGCCGGCGGCGCAGGGCCTCGGCGTCCACACCCTTGGGGCGCGCGGGCGCGGCCTGGGTGCCGGGAGCGGGCGCGGTCACCTTGGGGGTGCGCTTGGGCAGCCCCTTGTCGGTGACGCGCTCCCACTTGGGGGCGCGGGGCGCGGGCTGCGCTTCCGCGCGCGGGGGCTCGTGCTCGGCTTCCGTGCGCTGGGACTCGCTCTCGGCTTCCGCATGCGGGGTCTCGTCCTCGGTGCGCTCGTGCGCGTGGTCGTCGGGGACGGCCTTGATCCGGGTCGGGCGCAGGAGGTGCGGGGTGTCCAACTCAGGGGCGGGGAGGGAGAGTTCGAGGGTGGTCTCGGGCCCGGTCGCTTCGAAGGGCTCGGACACGTCCGACGGCCCCTCGGCGTGAAGGGCTTCCCCTGCCCCCAACGGCTCGCGCTCACCGAACGCCGCCGCCACGAGGTCCTCGCCGCCGAGCGCCGGCTCAGCATCCAGGTACGGGGACGGGGACGGAGACGGGGCCAGAGACGGGGACGGGTCCGACTCCGGGTCGGGGTCGGGGTGTTCGGTTACGGGGCCTGCTTCCCGTACGGAATCGGGATCCGCCTCCCGTACGGAATCGGCCTCTGCTTCCCGTACGGAATCGAGCTCCGCCTCCCGTACAGAATCAGCCCCCACCTCCCGTACGCCCTCATCAGCCGCACCCGAAGACCCCTCGGCACCCGAAGCGACCGCCTCGGACGGATCGGATGGATCGGACGGATCGGACGCCAGGCCCTCGCCGGCACCTCCGACCGGGACCGACCGTGAACGCCCCGCCAGCTCATTGGAGTTGGCCTCCGCCTCCGCCCCCGCGAGATGGAGCTCCGGCGGCGCGCCGGGGTAGGACACCCCGGGGGTGACCACCGCGGCCGGGGCGGCCGCAAGAATCGGCTTGGGCAGGACGGCGACGGCGGCGGCCCCGCCGTTCTTCTGCTCGCGCAGCTGGACCCGCACCCCGTGCCGGGCGGCGAGCCGGGCCACGACGTACAGGCCGAGGCCCAGGCCCTCGTCGCCGTCGGCGGAGCCGGTGTGCAAGGCGGCGGGGTCGAAGTCCGCAAGGCGGGAGTTGACGGCCCGCAGGCGCTCGGGTGTGAGGCCGATGCCCTCGTCCTGGACGGAGAGCATCACCTCGCCGCTCTCCAGGAGCCAGCCGGAGACCTCGACCGCCGCGTCGGGCGGCGAGAACGAGGTGGCGTTCTCCAGGAGTTCGGCCAGGAGGTGGCTCAGGTCGTCGGCGGCGAAACCGGCGAGGTGGGCGTGCGGCGGCAGGGACGCGATACGGACCCGCTCGTAGCGTTCGATCTCGCTGACCGCGGCCCGTACGACATCGACCAGCGGGACGGGACCGGGGTCGGCGTGCTTGTGCTCGGCGCCGGCGAGGACCAGAAGGTTCTCGCTGTGGCGGCGCATCACGGTGGCGAAGTGGTCCAGCTTGAAGAGCGTGGCGAGGCGCTCGGGGTCCTCCTCGCGCTCCTCCAGGCCCTCGATCACGGCGAGCTGCCGCTCGACGAGGCCGAGGGTGCGCAGCGCCAGGTTCACGAACGTGCTCTTCACGCTGTCCTCGGCGCGCTGCAACTCGTCGCGCGCGGCGGCCAGTTCCTTGCGAAGGCCGACCCGATCGCACGCCAGCTTCTCGCGCTCGCCGACGAGGTGCTTGCGGTCTTCTTCCAGGACGCCGACGCGCGCGTGCAGCTTGGCGGTGTGCTCGTACAGCGCGTTGACGGACCGTACGACCGCGGCGAACTCGTCGTTGCGCCCGGTGTAGCGCACCGGCTCCTCGGATCCCGGGCCCTTCTCGAGGCGGGCGGTACCCAGGCGCAGGACCGCGAGGGGCTGGGTGAGGGTGCGGGCCACGGCGACGCAGACGCCGAGGGCGAGCAGCGCGAGCGCGCCGACCAGGGCGATCCGCAGTTCGAGTGCGGTGACGTCCTCGTCGCGGAGTTTCGTCAGCTGCTCGATGCGGTCGGTGGCCAGGGTGTTCTCGACGCTGCGCAGCTGGTCGACGCGGGCCGTGAGCGTGGTGGCGATCTTCTCGCTGTTGTACGCGAGTTCGTCGCCGCTCAGCGTCGGCCGGTCGGTGAGGCGGGCGAGGTAGCGGTCGGCGGTGGCGACGTCGGGGCCCGTGACGGTGGTGCGCAGTTTGGCGCGCTGGTCCGCGGGGGCGCCGGCGGCGAACGCGTCGAGCGCCGCCTGTTCGCCGAGCCGGGCCTGGTACGCCGCGCCGGTGAGGGCGTCGCGGCGGCGGTCGTCGTCGGTGCGGGCCCCCTGCGCTGTGACGGGCAGGCCGGTCACCGGGTCGATCACGGTCTGCGGGGCGGTGCGCGGTGTGGCGTACGCGGCGAGCAGCAGCCCGCGGACGGCGCCGGCCTGCGCCACGGCCCGGTCGAGGTCGGCGAGCGCGTGCCGGCCCGCTCCGGCGCGCGGCGGCAGCTGGTCGGCGAGCTCCTCGGTGAGCCGGTGCAGTTCGGTAAGGGCTTCGGTGTACGCGGTGTGCGCTTCGAGCGCCGAGCCCTTGCCGGTCAGTGCCTGGCGTCGTACGCCCGTGAAGGCCGCAAGGTCCTCGCGCAGGGCGGCGGGGGCCTCGGCGCGCAGTTCGGCGAGCTGGCGGTCGATCCGCGCGGTGGCTTCGGGGCGTTTGGCGTCGGGGCGGCCCGCGGCGATGTACGAGGTGACCTCGTCGCGTTCGTCGCTCAGCGCGTGCGAGAGCGTGACGGCCTGCTGGGTGAGCTCGGCGAGGTCCACCAGGCGCTGGGTGTCGGCCACTTGGGAGGAGGCGCTGAGGACGGCGGGGGCGCCCGCGCCGGCGACGGCGGCGACGACCACCGCGACCGCGGCGATCAGACGGCTGCGTACCCGGACCGTCCGGCCTGGTGTGGCCGGAGATGCCGTCGGCACCTCACCAGGCCGCTTGCTCTGCACCGGTGCTCGCATCCTCGTTGCTCTCGGTGTTCTTGTCGTGCGCCGCTCGGGCTGTGTGCCCGTGCGTCGCATGCGCCGCGAGGTGCGGCACAGGGCGCGGGGGCTGCTTGCTGTGTCGCGTCGTCCACCGTGTCCGGTGAGGTGACGTGCCCTCTCTGGTACGGCTTATGACCATTCCAGCGCGCCTGGGTGGTGGTCGCCCTTAGCCGGGCGGGCCACCCGAAGGAGTGAACCTCGCCGGGAGTTGAGGGATCAAGTTCCACTTCCCCGTCGCCACGCAAAGGCGCGCGGCGGTTCGGGGCGCCGGTTGGACGGCGGGCACGGCCTTTGGCAAGATGCCCCGCCACCCCGGCCGCAAAGGGCGTGGTCCAGGCCAACTCCCCGGCTCCGCGCCCTCTGTGAAGGTCCTGCGCACACTCGTGCAGACTGCATGGATGCGCGTCGAACTCTCCACGGAACCCGGAAACCCCGCACGCCCCAACGAGGACTTCGCCTCCGTGGCGCTGCCCGCCTCAGGACAGGGCGGGGCGCTGGTCGTCCTGGACGGGGTGACACCCCCGGACGGGGACGACGGTTGTGTGCACGACGTGCCCTGGTTC
Source organism: Streptomyces mesophilus (assembly GCF_011044995.1). Taxonomy (GTDB): domain Bacteria; phylum Actinomycetota; class Actinomycetes; order Streptomycetales; family Streptomycetaceae; genus Streptomyces; species Streptomyces mesophilus. The sequence continues at coordinate 6,726 of NZ_JAAKZW010000322.1, forward strand.
GTGGCCCGACTTGGCGGGGCTCTGGGTGAACTGTCCGTTTCCCGGCGGGACATGACCCTGGCCGAGATCCTCGCCCTGGCCATCGGCCGCACCGCCGACGCCCACCGCTCGACCTGTGACCTTTCTCACCCCCGTACGCCTCAGGCGACGGTGGTCCTGGCGCGTTGGGACGCGGACGCGGTCGAGCACCTGGTGCTGTCCGACTCGGCGCTCCTGGTCGAGTCGCCGGCCGGCGAGGTCGAAGCGGTGGTCGACCGCAGGCTCGACCAGCTGCCGCACCGCGTGACGGCGGCGCGGACCGCGGTGCGCGCCCTGGCGGAGGGCTCCCCGGAACGGGCGGCAGCGGCGCGGGAGTACGTGGCGGCCGTCGAGTCCCTGCGCAATGCCGAGGACGGCTTCTTCACGGCGGCCGCGGACCCGTCGGCGGCGCTGCGCGCGGTCACGGGCACCCGTCCGCGCCGCGACGTCCGCACCCTCGTCGGGCTCACCGACGGGGCGACCCGCTGGGTGGAGAAGTTCGGCGAGGGCGACTGGGCGGAGTGCTTCGCGTTCCTGCGCAAGACCGGACCGCAGGGGCTGGTGGACCGGGTGCGGGTCCTCGAGCGGGAGCGGGTGGCGGCGGGGG
>NZ_JAAKZW010000323.1 GCF_011044995.1 Streptomyces mesophilus
CCCGCGACACCGGCTTCGACGCGGCGGCACCGCAGTGACTGCGGGCTGCCGCCGGGGGTTACGCCGCCGCGTCGAAGCCGGTGTCGCGGGCCAGCCGCTTCAGCTCGAGCAGGGCGTGCTTCTCGATCTGACGGATCCGCTCGCGGGTCAGACCGTGCTCCTTGCCGACCTCGGTCAGGGTGCGCTCGCGGCCGTCCTCGATGCCGTACCGCATCTTGATGATCGACGCGGTGCGCTGGTCGAGCCGGCCGATCAGACCGTCGAGCTCCTCGCTGCGGAGCAGCGTGAGCACCGACTGCTCGGGCGAGACCGCCGAGGTGTCCTCGAGCAGGTCGCCGAACTGGGTGTCACCGTTGTCGTCCACCGACATGTTCAGGGAGACCGGGTCGCGCGCCCAGTCGAGCACGTCGCCGACGCGCTCCGGCGTCGAGCCGAGCTCGGCGGCGATCTCGGTGTGCTCCGGGTCGCGGCCGTTCTCCCGGTTGAACTCGCGCTGGACGCGGCGGATGCGGCCGAGCTCCTCGACGAGGTGGACGGGCAGCCGGATCGTGCGCGACTGGTCGGCGATGGAGCGGGTGATGGCCTGCCGGATCCACCACGTCGCATACGTGGAGAACTTGAAGCCCTTGCGGTAGTCGAACTTCTCGACCGCGCGCACCAGGCCCGCGTTGCCCTCCTGGATCAGGTCGAGCAGCGGCAGACCCGAGCGCGGATAGCGACGGGCGACCGCGACGACCAGACGGAGGTTGGAGCGGATGAAGATGTCCTTGGCGCGCTCACTGTCGGCGACCAGGGCCTCGAGCTCTTCACGGCTCGCGTCCTTACCGGTCTCGGTGGCCTCGTCGAGCGTCTCGTCAAGGATCTGCTGGGCATACACACCCGCCTCGATGATCTGCGAGAGCTCGACCTCCTTGGCGGCGTCGAGCAGCGGCGTGCGGGCTATCTCGTCCAGATACATGCCGACCAGGTCGCGGTCGGCGATTTCACCGGTTCCGACGCGAACACTGCTTGCCGCGTCGGATCCGCCCTTGGCGGTCTTACGACGGGCGACGGCACGGGTTGCCATGCGTGCTCCCTTTGCGATGAGTGGGGCCTGCTGGTGGTCTTCGGGACTCCAGGGGCGGCGGCCTGCTATGACACTTCAAATAACGCTTGGCTACCGCTTCCGATGGAAACAACGACTGGAATCCGGACAGAATTCCCGAGCTGCCCAACATTTTTCGTGATCTTGCAGTACCCTGTGCCGCCGCAATACGGACCGACACCTTGTCGGTGTCGCGGAGGTGCAGGTCAGGTCGGGTGCAAGGACCCGTCCCGTACCCCTCGCGCGCCGTCGTAGACGCCGGGGGAATGAGACGGCCGTCACACGTTTTGCCTGCTCCACCCCTTGCGGCGGCCCGTCCTCCCCGCTGATGAAGACGGCGCCGGCCGCTTCCTGGTTGCCCGGCTGCTCCCCGGGTTCCCTCAACCGGCCCGCGCAACACAGCCACAGCCGCTTCAATCGCCCAACGGCCCGAACGCGCCAACAGTTCCCGCGAGCCCCATGAGCAGCCACCCCTCCCGACGCACCGCGGCGGCCCCTAGCCGAACTGCACCGACCTCTTCGCGAGCCCCATCCAGAACCCGTCGATCACCGACCGCTGCGCCCTCAGCTCACCGGCCGCGTCCGCCGCCCCCATCGCCACGAACAGCGGCGCGAAGTGCTCGGTGCGCGGGTGGGCCAGCTGCCCCGCCGGCGACTTGACCGTGAAATCGAGCAGCGCGTCCACGTCACCCGTGTCCAGAGCCTCGTGCCCCCACGCGTCGAACTCCGCGGACCAGGAAGGGATCCCGCCCTGCCGCAGCGCCGCCAGATTGTGCGTGAAGAAGCCGCTGCCGACGATCAGCACACCCTCGTCGCGCAGCGGTGCGAGCTTGCGGCCGATGTCCATGAGCCGGCGCGGGTCGAGCGTGGGCATGGAGATCTGCAGGACCGGGATGTCGGCGCCCGGGAACATCTCGACCAGCGGCACGTACGCGCCGTGGTCGAGGCCGCGGTCCGGTATGTCCTGCACCGGCGTACCGGGCGCCCGCAGCAACTTCCGTACGGACTCGGCGAGTTCAGGCGCGCCCGGAGCCTCGTACCGCACCTGGTAGTAGTGCTCGGGAAAACCCCAGAAGTCGTAGACGAGCGGCACGGCCTCGGTGGCGCCGAGCGCGAGCGGGGCCTCCTCCCAGTGCGCGGAGACCATGAGGATCGCCTTGGGGCGCGGCAGCTCCGCGGACCAGGCCGCGAGCTGGCCGGGCCACAGCGCGTCGTCGGCGAGCGGCGGGGCGCCGTGCGAGAGGTAGAGCGCGGGCATGCGCTCGGCGGTGGCGGCGTTCATGGCGGCTCCCTTGCTCGGGCACCCACTCGCACACGGGAAACGCATGCCGGAAGCGCGTGCCGGACACTTATACTTGAAACTTCAAGCACTACCTCGAAGGTACTCCCCTGCCCCCTTTCCTTCAACCTTCAAGGAACCGCTCCGTACAGTGGAAACATGGCGACGATGCACGAGGACGAGCCCCGCTGGCTCACCGACGGGGAACAGCAGATCTGGCGCACGTATCTGCAGGCCACCATGCTCCTCGACGACCACCTGGACCGGCAGCTGCAGCGTGACGCCAAGCTGCCGCACCTCTATTACGCGCTGCTCGTCCAGCTCGGCGAGGCCCCGCGCCGCCGGCTGCGGATGACCGAGCTCGCCAGACAGGCGAAGATCACCCGCTCCCGGCTCTCGCACGCGATCGCCCGCCTGGAGAAGAACGGCTGGGTCCGCCGCGAGGACTGCCCCTCCGACAAGCGCGGCCAGAACGCGATCCTCACCGAGCGGGGCGCCGAGGTGCTCGCCGAGGCCGCGCCCGGCCATGTCGCCGCCGTACGGCAGGCGCTCTTCGACCGGCTCACCCCCGAACAGCAGAAATCCCTCGGCGAGATCATGAAGATCGTCGCCGAGGGACTTCAGCCGTGCGAGGCGGGTGCGGATCTGCCCTGGTTGCGCTGAGCGCTCAGGGCAGTCCGGCTACTGCTGCGATACGTGGATCAGTGCGCCATGACCGGGACCGCGATCTCGTCCTCGGCACCCTGACCGCCACCCGAGGCGACCGGCGTGGAGCCCGGCGCCTTGGTGGTGATGAAGGTGAACGCGATGGCCGCGGAGACCACCAGGATGCCGACGGCCCACCAGATCGCCGAGGTGTAGCCCTCGACCATGGCCTGCGCCTGCAGCAGCTGCTGGTTGGTGGCGCCGGCCGCGTTGTCCACGAGGTACGCGGTCGTGGCCGAGGCGGCGATGGTGTTCAGGAGCGCGGTGCCGATGGCGCCGCCGACCTGCTGCGAGGTGTTGACCATCGCGGAGGCCACACCGGAGTCCCGCGCCTCGACACCGAGGGTGGCGAGCGACATGGCCGGCATGAACGCCGTACCCATGCCGAGACCCAGCAGCAGCTGCGCCGGCAGGATCAGCAGCGGGTACGAGGAGTCGATCTCCATCTGGGTCAGGAGCAGCATGCCGAGCGCGGCGACCAGGAAGCCCGGGCCCATGAGCAGGCGCGGCGGGACGCGGGTCATCAGACGCGCGCCGATCTGGGTCGAGCCCGTGATCATGCCGACGATCATCGGCAGGAACGCGAAGCCGGTCATGACCGGGCTGTAGCCCTTGACGATCTGCAGGTAGTAGGTCAGGAACAGGAACAGACCGAACATCGAGATGACGGCGAGACCGAGCGACAGGTAGACACCGCCGCGGTTGCGGTCGGTGATGACGCGCAGCGGGAGCAGCGGGTGCTTGACCTTGGCCTCGACGGCCACGAACGCGGCGAGCAGCACGGCGGACGCGATGAACATGCCGATGGTCACGGAGTCGGACCAGCCCTCGGACTCGGCGCGCGTGAAGCCGTAGACGAGCGCGACCAGACCGGTCGTCGACAGGAGCACACCCGGGATGTCGAGCGGCGAGCGGTTGCGGCCGCCGGCCGGCTCACGGATCACGAAGTACGCGCCGAGGGCGGCGACGATCGCGAACGGGATGTTGACGAAGAAGGTCCAGCGCCAGTTCAGGTACTCGGTGAGGACACCGCCGAGGATCAGACCCACGGCGCCACCACCACCGGCGATCGCACCGTAGATGCCGAAGGCCTTGGCGCGCTCCTTGGCGTCGGTGAACATCACGGCGAGCAGCGAGAGCGCGGCCGGCGCGAGCAGCGCGCCGAAGGCACCCTGCGCGGCGCGGGCGATCAGCATCATGGCCTCACCGGTCGCGGCGCCACCGACGGCGGACGCGGCGGCGAAACCGATCAGACCGGTGACGAAGGTGCGCTTGCGGCCCCACAGGTCGGCGATGCGGCCACCGAAGAGCAGCAGGCCGCCGAAGGCCAGGGCGTAGGCCGTGATGACCCACTGACGGTTGCCGTCGGAGATCCCCAGGTCCGTCTGGGCGGTCGGCAGCGCGATGTTCACGATCGTCGCGTCGAGCACGACCATGAGCTGGGCGAGAGCGATGAAGACGAGAGCCGTCCATCGCTTCGGGTCGAGCCCGGTATCGGGCTTGAGAGCTGTTTCGGACATGGGGGTACCCACCTCGATATTTCTTGAAAAAACGCACGCGCACGACAGCGTGCGATGACGGTGAAGGGTTACTGCTGAGGAGTTACTGCTGAGGAGCTACTGCTGAAGCTTGTGAGGGACGGTCAGGCCCTTTGGCGGAGATCCTCCAAAGTGGCCGCCGTTCCCGGGAGTTCGGATCGGGCCGGGGCCTGCAGGCCGTCCAGGAACAGCTGCAGGTGGCGGTGGACGAACTGGTCGAAGTTCACACACCCCGACCCTGGCAGGGGCCGGGTGAGCTGGGACAGGGCCACCATCAGGTCACCGACAGCGACATCGGTGCGCAGTTGACCTGCGGTGCGGGCCCTGGCCATCAGCTCTTCGACCAGAGACTCGATACGGTCCCGGGCCTCGTCGAGATCCGGGTGTTCCTTGTCGAAGTCACCGGCGAGCATCGGGCACAGAGCGCCGATCCGTTCGTCGGCGGCGGCGTGCACGAAGCGGCGCAGCGCCCCGAACGCGTCGCCCTCCTCGGCGAGGGCGCGTTCCGCCTGCTCCGACGCACGGTCCATGACGGAGCAGACGACCTCGCGGATGAGCTCCGCGCGGTCGGCGAAGTGCCGGTACAGGGTGGCGTTGCCGACGCCGGCCCTGCGGGCGATCTCGTCGAACGGGACCTCGGGTCCGAACTCGACGAACATCTCCCTGGCCGCCGCCACGATCCGCTCACGGTTGCGCAGTGCGTCGGCCCGGGGGCGCGGCACGGGACGCGACCGTTCAGCGGCTGCTGCGGTGACCATAACCATCCTGCCCTCCGAAGTGGACATCTGTCCACTTCTATTTTCCGGCTCCTTCGCCCCGGCGCCTGAACCGGCCACGGGACGCTTCGCCTCGATGCGGGGAGTCAGTCCCCGTTTCGCGCGAACACAGGTCTAAACGGGGAGACCCTCCCCGGTTATTTCCCGCGCCCCTGTGACCTGGCTCACACCTGTTCCGGGCGAGAAACCCACGATCGGCTCACCCGGCGCGCGCGTGTCGCGCCCCCGGCAGAAGGTGATCGTCATGGACGCGGCTTCCGTTGCGGCCTGGTGCGGCCCGCTCATGGGGCCGGCCCTCGGGGTGACGACTTGGCGTGGTGGTGCTCGACGGCCGCCGCGCCGCCGGTGCGGCGGCTGGTTCCACGGCTGCCGTGCCGCCGGACCGGAAGGGCCCTCGCATGCAGCTGTCCCCTCGCTGGATACGCAGGCCGCGCCGCAGCAGCTGGCTCGCCGCGGCCGCTGCGCTGGCCATCTCCGCGACGGCGACGGCCAGTACGGGACAGCTTCTCGCCGACCCCTCGAGCGCATCGGGGCCGGTGTCCGCGGCCCGCTCCACCGCCCTTGGTCCGTGCATGATCACGGGCTCGATGGGTGTCCAGATGTCCGAGGGCGTGCCCACCGGGCCCGGCTACTCCCGTTCGACGGGCACCATCCGCGCACTGAATCTGATGGTCGACTTCCCGGACGCGCCCGGGGAGGGCACGGCGCTCGAGCGGTACAGGGAGTTCTTCCCGCAGACCCAGAAGTGGTTCCGCACCAGTTCGTACGGGCGGCTCGACTACCAGCCGCACGCACCGGTCAAGGACTGGCTGCGGATGCCCCGTAAATTCTCCGCGTACGGGATAGAGCGCGGCGCTCCGTTCGATCCCGGCTACCGGGCGCTGGTCGAGGACATCGTGCGGACCGCCGACCCCGACGTGGACTTCCGCTCGTACGACCTCGTGAACGTCCTCGTCACCCCGAACGCGGGGCCTTCCGCGCTCGACACCGTGCTTTCGGTGACCTTCGCGGGCAATCACGAGGCGCCGATCGCCGATGGTGTGCCCGTCTCCAACGCGTCCTTCGTCTACAGCCGGCAGGACGACGGGTCGGGGTCGTACGACGAGACCGGCTACCGGGTGCTGCCGCATGAGAACGGGCATGTCTTCGGGCTGCCGGATCTGTACACCGCCGACGGGGGTGGGGCGGTCGGGCACTGGGACATCATGAGCGAGGACTGGGGGGCGAACAACGATCTGCTCGGCTGGCACAAGTGGAAGCTCGGGTGGCTCGAGGACAACCAGGTGCGGTGTGCGGCGGCGTCCGGGGTGTCGGAGCATCTGCTGAGTCCGCTGGGGGCGAAGAGTGACGGTACGAAGCTGACGTTCATTCCGCTCAGTGAGCAGGCGGGGTATGCGCTCGAGGTGCGTACGCGGGGTGGGAACGATGAGGCGGTGTGCAAGCCCGGTGTGCTGGTGTACCGGGTGGATGCCGATGTCGATACGGGGCAGGGGCCGGTGACGGTGGCCGACTCGGCGCGGGATTCCGGGGGGTGTACGCGGCGGCCCAATGTGCATGCGGAGCTGTCCGATGCGCCGTACGGGCCCGGGGAGACCTTTGTGGACCGGGAGCATGGCTGTCTCTTATACACACCTCCGCGCCCACGAGACCCGCTTCCATCTCGTATGCCGTCTACTGCTTGAAAAAAAAAATAAGCTGTCGTGTGTTTTAAGAAATGAGAGTATCTGGTCGA
>NZ_JAAKZW010000324.1 GCF_011044995.1 Streptomyces mesophilus
CGGTGGTCATAGCGTGAGGGAAACGCCCGGTTACATTCCGAACCCGGAAGCTAAGCCTCACAGCGCCGATGGTACTGCAGGGGGGACCCTGTGGGAGAGTAGGACGCCGCCGAACTAAATTTGATAAAGCCTCAACCCCCGGACATTGTCCGGGGGTTGAGGCTTTTCTGCGTTGTGTCCGTTTACAGTTCGAGGTATGCGCTACGACCTGGTCATCTTCGACAACGACGGCGTCCTCGTGGACAGTGAGCCGATCTCCAACACCATCCTCGCCCAGTACCTGAGCGAGCTCGGGCACCCCACCACGTATGAAGACTCCCTCAGGGATTACATGGGGGCCGCCGTGCACCGTGTGCATGACCTCGTGCGGGAGCGGAGTGGGCAGGAGTTGCCGGCCGACTTCGACGACACGTTGCACCAGCGGGTGTTCTCGGCCTTCGAGCGGGAGCTCACGCCCGTCGCCGGCGCCGAGGACGTGCTCGGGAAGCTGACCGCCGAGGGTGTCTCGTACTGTGTGGCCTCTTCCGGGAGCCACGAGCGGATCCGCGTAGGACACCGGAAGACCGGACTCGACCAGTGGTTCGAGGAGGAGTGGATTTTCAGCTCCGAGGATGTCGGGAAGGGCAAGCCCGCGCCGGATCTGTTTCTCCACGCAGCCGAGCGGATGGGTGTCTCGCCCGACCGGTGTGCCGTCGTCGAGGACAGCCCGCTCGGGGTGCAGGCCGCGCAGGCCGCGGGGATGGATGTGTACGCGTATACGGCGATGACGTCCTCCGAGCGGCTGGCCGGGGCCAACGCGTACTTCTTCGACATGGGGCAGCTGCTCGAATTGCTGCGCTGATCATCTACCCGTGGGTAGCCCGGGGGCCTACGCTGTGCGGCCATGACAGATGCGCGGTTGCGGCATGGCAGGGTTTCGCTGGCGTTCAGCTTTTTCGTGCAGGGCGTGGCCTTTGCGCTGCTCGTGACCCGTATCCCGGCGATCCAGGACCGGTACGGGATATCCGACGGGCTGCTGCCCGCTTTTCTCGCCGCTGTGCCGATCCTCGCGGGGGTCGGCAGTGTGGCCACCGAGCATCTGGTGAAGCGGATCGATCCGCGGCTCGTGCTGCGGTGGTCACAGCCGGTGGTGCTGCTCTCCCTGCTCGGGGTCGGCGCCGGCAGCGAGCTGTGGGAAGTCGCCCTGTCGCTGGGGGCGTTCGGACTCGCGGTCGGCGCGCTCGACGCCTCGATGAACATGATCGGGGTGAGTCTGCAGCGCGCGTACGGGCGGAGCATCATGCTCGGGTTCCACGCCGCGTACAGCCTGGGCGGGATCGTCGGGGCCTCGCTCGCGTGGGCCGGGGCGCACTGGGATCTCTCGCTGTTCGTCTCGTATCTGCCCGTGGTGGTGGCGCTGCTGCCTGCGGCGCTGGTCGGGAGCCGGTGGTATGTGCGGGGCGGGACCGCCGCGGAGCAGGTGCGGGTCAAGGGGGCCGCGCAGCCGGTGGTGTTCAAGGCGCTGCTGCCGCTGTGCCTGGTGATGACCTTCGCGTACATCGGGGACTCGACGGTCTCCAACTGGAGCGCGAAGTATCTGGAGGACGTGCTCGGCAGCTCGGACGAGGTGGCGACCGTTCCGTACAACGTCTACATGGTGACGACGCTGATCGGGCGGGCCGTGGGGGACTTCGGGGTCCGGCGGTTCGGTGCTGTGCCGGTGGTGCGGTTCGGGACTGTGCTTGCCGCGCTCGGGTTCGTGGTGGTGGCTGCCGCGCAGGGGGCGTGGATGGGGATCGCCGGGTTCACCCTGGTCGGGTTCGGGCTGTGTGTCCTGGTGCCGCAGACCTTCGCGGCCGCCGGGCGGATGTTCCCCGGGGCCTCGGACACCGCGATCGCGCGGCTCAACATCTTCAACTACGTGGGGTTCCTGATCGGTTCGCCGCTGGTCGGTGCTCTCGGGGACGCGTGGAGCTATCGCGGGGCGATGCTGGTGCCGATGGCGCTGGTGCTCCTGACGCTGTTCTACGCCCGCTCCTTCGCGCCCGAGGACGACCGATACGGTGAGGGGCATGAGCGGCCGCGCGCAGTTGATGTGGGATGACGCAGTCACGGGGTACGACTTCGGGCCCGAGCACCCGATGGACCCCGTACGGCTCGACCTGACCAGAAAGCTGATCGGCGCCTTCGGCCTGGACGAGGAGCTGAAGGTGGTGGCCGCACAGCCGGCCGGGGATTCGACGCTGCGCCTTGTGCACCGCGAGGACTACATCGCGGCGGTGAAGGCCGCGTCGGCCGATCCGGACGCGGCCGACACCTCGTACGGGATCGGGACCATCGACGATCCGGCCTTCGCGGGGATGCATGAGGCCTCCGCGCTGATCGCCGGGCAGTCCGTGGCCGCGGCCGAGGCGATCTGGCGGGGCGAGGCGGAGCATGCCGTGAACTTCGCGGGCGGGCTGCACCATGCGATGCCGGGGTCGGCGGCCGGGTTCTGCATCTACAACGACGCGTCCCTGGCGATCGCGCGGCTGCTCGAGCTGGGCGCCGAGCGGGTCGCGTACATCGATGTGGACGTGCACCACGGGGACGGGGTGCAGGCGGCGTTCTGGGAGGATCCGCGCGTTCTGACGATCTCGCTGCACGAGCACCCGCGGTCGCTCTTCCCGCAGACCGGCTGGCCGGAGGAGACCGGGGCCGGGGACGGTGAGGGCGGCGCGGTGAACGTGGCGCTGCCGGCCGGGACGAGCGATGCGGGGTGGCTGCGGGCCTTCCACGCCGTGGTGCCCGAGCTGATCGAGGACTTCCGGCCGCAGGTGCTTGTCACGCAGCACGGCGCCGATACGCATTTCGAGGATCCCCTCGCGCATCTCGCGATCTCCCTGGACGCCCAGCGCATGGTGCAGGCGGCCTGCCACGACCTGGCGCACGAGCACGCGGACGGGCGGTGGCTCGCGCTCGGGGGCGGGGGATACGCGATCGTCGACGTGGTGCCGCGTTCCTGGACGCATCTGACGGCGATCGCCGCCGGCCGGCCGATCGAGCCGACGGCCGAGGTGCCCGAGGAATGGCGGCACCAAGTCTTCGCACGGACCCGGCAGTTGGCGCCGCAGCGGATGACGGACGGCCGAACGCCGAAGTGGCTGGACTGGTCCGAGGGCTACGACCCGGCGGACCGGCTCGACCAGACGATTCTGGCCACGCGGCGGGCCGTGTTCCCACAGCGGGGAATGCTGCCCTGAGGGTACGGGGCGTTAGCCCAACTGTGGGGCATTTACTGGGTTTTGGGGCCCTCGCTGCTTCAAGTGCGCCAGCATCTAGGCGTGTTGAGCCCCGGCGCCTTACGCGCACACCTTCTGGCGGCCCGGCTCGCCGGTCCCGTCGCCACCTCGCGCGAACAGTCCCTGCACAGCTATCGGCTGTTCGCGGCCCGAGACCCCAGAATGCTGCTCGGGCTGGATCCCGAATGGGCCTGGAGCACGCGGGATTTGCTGGCGCTGATGGCCGACAAGTGCGGGGTGTCGCCGGATCCGTCGGACCACGAAGGGCCCGACGTCATCGACCCCGACCGGACCCTCGCGGGCCTCGACGCCTTCGCCGACCGGCTCGTGGCGGCTGCGGAGCGTGGTGAGCCGGTGCTGATCGGGACCGGTCATCCGCACCGACTGCTCGGGTTCTACGGCGACTTGGCAGACGCTCTCTCGGCGGCTGGATGTACTGTTCTCACCCCTGCGCAGGGTTGCTCTGTCGACATAACGACTCGGTTTGGTCTACGCACGTACAACCTTGATTACGTACGAGGAGTCGCGCTGGTGCGCGACGCCGGCGTGGAGGGCGCGGGGCGTGAGCCGGGCGCACATTCCCACTCACCACTGCCGGTTCGGACCGCGCTCGGGGCGGCCGCAGCCGCCGGCGGACCGCTGCCGGGGCTGGTCGTCGGGGACCACGGCTGGGTCTGCGGTGCAGGTCAGCTGGGTATTGAGGCGATCGGCCTGGCAGATACGGATGATCCCGCGCTGTTCGTCGGAGAGGCGGAGGGGCGCGTGTCCGTCGCCGTTCCGCTTGATGACGCTGTGCGGTCTGATTACTACCGACCGCTTACTCGCTACGTACTCAATCGGGCGGGTCTGTCACAGTAGGCGGCTGATTGCAGCACCTCTTCCCCACTCGCATCACCCGCCCCTACTCTGGGGAGTGAGCGCGTGGCGACGAGGAGTCACCGGAAGGGGAAGCCGGTGCCCGTCCGCGTGCGGAAGGTTCAGGTGTGTCATGGCTGCTGACCAGAGGCCTCTGTCGGAGGTTCAGTTCTTGACCGTGGCGGAAGTCGCCTCGGTGATGCGCGTATCGAAGATGACCGTGTACCGCTTGGTGCACAGCGGTCATCTGCCCGCGATCCGGGTGGGGAGGTCCTTCCGAGTCCCGGAGAACGCGGTTCACGAGTACCTTCGCGATTCCTATGTGGGGGTGGAGACGGCCTGATCGGGGCTCCTTCGGAACCTCGATTACGGGCTTCGAGCTCGGGCGGGTAGGCTTGGCCCTCGTAGGTCGTGTGGGCCTAGTCTGCCCCGCACCGAGTGAAGAGAAGTGAGCGAGGGTAGTCGTGGGCTCTGTTATCAAGAAGCGGCGTAAGCGGATGGCCAAGAAGAAGCACCGCAAGCTGCTCAAGCGCACTCGCGTCCAGCGTCGCAACAAGAAGTAAGCGACCACTGGAACAGCGCTCTGTGGCCCTCCCACCGTCTTGGTGGGAGGGCCACAGCCGTTTTCCCGGCCTTGCTGGGTACCCGTCTGTGGCGTTGGGCACTTCGCACACCGCGCGGTCATCACAGCGCAACACCCACCCGATACGGTGGCCAAGGCGCGGCGAGGAGCGGTTCTACGGGGAAGGCAGGAGCTGATCTTGGGCAAGGTCGTGCTCGTCACCGGGGTGGCCCGGCAGCTCGGCGGTCGTTTCGTACGGCGGATCCAGCGCGACCCCGAGGTGGACCGGGTGATCGCCGTGGACGCCGCGTCCCCCGAGCACCATCTGGGCGGCGCCGACTTCGTGCAGGCGGACATTCGCCAGCCCGCGATCGCCCGCGTACTGGCCGAGCACTCCGTGGACACCGTGGTGCACATGGACGTCAGCGGCACCCCGCTCGGCGGCGGCAGCCGGGGCTCGGTCAAGGAGACCAACGTCATCGGCACCATGCAGCTGCTCGGTGCCTGCCAGAAGTCGCCCACCGTCAAGCGGCTCGTGGTCAAGTCCTCGACGAATGTGTACGGTTCGGCGCCGCGCGATCCGGCCGTGTTCACCGAGACCACCCCGCCCAAGTCGCTGCCCAGCGGCGGTTTCGCCAAGGATGCGGTGGAGGTCGAGGGCTATGTGCGGGGCTTCGCACGGCGCCGGCCCGATGTGGCCGTCTGTGTGCTGCGCTTCGCGAACATCCTCGGGCCGACCGCGGACACCCCGCTCACCGAGTACTTCTCGCTGCCCGTGCTTCCGACCGTGTTCGGCTACGACCCGCGGCTTCAGTTCGTGCACGAGGACGATGTGATCGAGGTGCTGCGGATCGCCTCGCACGAGCCGGTGCGCGGGACGCTCAACAGCGGCACCTTCAACGTCGCCGGCGACGGCGTCCTGCTGCTCTCGCAGTGCTCGCGACGGCTCGGCCGGCCGACCGTCCCGGTGCTGCTCCCCGCGGTCACCTGGGCGGGCACCGCGCTGCGGACCGTCGGGCTCACGGACTTCTCGCCGGAGCAGGTGAGGCTGCTCACGCACGGCAGGGTCGTCTCGACGGCGCAGATGCGCGAGACACTGGGATTCCGGCCGAAGTACAGCACCGCGGAGGCCTTCGCGGACTTCGCGAGCAGCCGTGGGCCCGGGCTGCTGCCGCCCCAGGCCCTGGCCCGGGCGGTCGACCGGATCGCCGACAGCGCACAGTCGTTCACGGGCGGTGCGGACAGCGGCAAGCACCCGACGCAGAGCGCCAACTGAGGAGCGTAAGGGCAATGGCGGACGCCAAGGTCATCCCGTTCGACGACGACCGGTCGCGCGGTGGCGCCAAGGGGCCGTCGCGGCGCCGCAGCCGGCGGCCGGGCGAGCCCGTCGCCGTACGGGAGGCGCGTGGGCCCGCGGAGCGGCCGGCCGGTGTGCAGCCGGTGCCCGCGGCCGCCGAGCCGCCGCTCGCCCCGGAGCCGGCGCAGGCGCCCGCGCAGACCGGCGGAGGCGGCGGCTGGGAGCGGCGGATCGCCGGGGGGCTGCAGTTCCTGCGGCGGCGGATCACCGGCGATTACGACGTCGACGAGTTCGGTTACGACAAGGAGCTCACCGACCAGGTCCTGATGTCGCTGCTGCGTCCCGTGTACGAGAAGTACTTCCGGGTCGAGGTCAAAGGCATCGAGAACATCCCCGCGGACGGCGGCGCCCTGATCGTCGCCAATCACTCCGGGACGCTGCCGCTCGACGGTCTGATGCTCCAGGTCGCCGTGCACGACAACCATCCGCATCAGCGTCATCTGCGGCTGCTCGCCGCGGACCTGGTCTTCATGCTGCCGGTGGTCAATGAGCTGGCCCGTAAGGCCGGACATACGCTGGCCTGCGCGGAGGACGCCCAACGGCTGCTCGAGGGCGGTGAGTTGGTCGGGGTGATGCCCGAGGGGTTCAAGGGGATCGGCAAGCCGTTCAGCGAGCGCTACAAGCTGCAGCGCTTCGGCCGGGGCGGTTTCGTCTCCACGGCGCTGCGGGCCGGGACGCCGATCATTCCGTGCTCGATCGTCGGGGCCGAGGAGATCTACCCGATGATCGGCAACGCCAAGACGCTGGCCAGGGTGCTCGGGTTCCCCTACTTCCCGATCACGCCGACCTTCCCGTGGCTGGGGCCGCTGGGGGCGGTGCCGCTGCCGACGAAGTGGACCATCCAGTTCGGGGAGCCGATCCCGACGGACGGATATCCGCCGGAGGCGGCGGAGGATCCGATGCTGATGTTCAACTTGACGGATCAGGTGCGGGAGCAGATACAGCACACGCTGTACAAGCTGCTGGTGCAGCGGCGGTCGGTGTTTTTCTGAGACATACGACGGTGGGGCGCCCCTCTCGCGAGGGGCGCCCCACCGT
>NZ_JAAKZW010000325.1 GCF_011044995.1 Streptomyces mesophilus
TTCAGTGGCGAAGGCGACCCCCGAGTCTGACACTTCAGTCCTCGCCGGCAGCGTCAGAGGTGTATAAGAGACAGGTGCACGACACCGGGCCCCGCCCCTTGCTGTTGCTGACGACCGCGTCCCTGACGGCCCGGCCGTCAGGCGTAGTACGTCATGGCCTCCTGCACGGTGAGCACCTCGATGTCCCGCTTCTCGATCTCCTTGAGCAGCTTGCCCAGACCGGCCTGGCTGATCTCGGTGCTGGTCTTCGGCGGCCCCGCGGTCAGCTTGTGCAGACACAGGATCAGCCAGTCACCGCTCTCCGCGCACCGGTCCAGCTGCCCGCCGGGACCGATGACCTTGGCCAGCGTCGTACCGCCGATCCCCGAGCCGTCGTTGATCCCCGTCAGCGCCTTCAGGCGGTACGGCATCGCCGGTGCGAAGGACTCGATGGTCTCGGAGATGATCGACCGCGCCGTGGTGAAGTGGCGCGCGGCGAGCAGATCGACGGGCACGCCGTCGGTGGTCTTCTGGAACGCGCCATGGGGATACGCGAAGTGCTCACTGGTGAAGCCGTTGGCGACCAGCCACTCGCGCAACCGCCGGAAGTCCTCGTCCACTTGTTCCGCGGTGAGCTTGGCGTAGCTCGCGGTGTGCGCCGAGTTGGCGTACGAATGCCCGGCCATCTCCCAGCCCGAGGAGTCCTGCAGGCTGCGCATCTCGTCGATGGTCAGAAACGTGCCGGTGCCGATGGCGTCGGCGATGTTGTAGATGGTGCCGGGCATGCCCAGCTCGTCCATGACCGGGCGTCCCAGATCATGGATCGACTGATGGGAGTCGTCGAAGGTGATCGACACGACGCCCTTCGGGAACTTCGTCGTCGTGTCCGGCACGACCTCCACGGCCTGCAGGTTGTAGGTCACCTTCCCCGCGCCGTCGTCGTACACCGCGAAGGACAGATCGGTGAAACCGTTCTGCACCGAGGGCTTCCCGGTGGACGAGAGCGCGTACGCACCCGAAGCGGCGGCGACATCGGCCCACTGCAGGTGGACGGTGACCCATTCACCGGACTGCACATAGTTGGCGGCGGTCTTCGAGTGGCTGTGGAAGCGCCAGCTGAAGGTGTCCTTGAAACCGCCGCTGCCCAAGTAGAAGACCATCTTGGAGAGATGATCGACGTTCTCGACGCGGAAGATCAGCCGGAGCATCTTGCCGGTGAGATTCATCGCCGGCAGAGCGGACTTGCGGATGTACGACTGCGCTCCGGCACCTGTCGTCGTGGCCCGCGCGGACTGCGTCCCGCGCGTGAACACCTCGGTGTCGTCGGGGGACGACGAAGCGGTGCCGGAGCCGCCTATGGACCAGCCGTGCCCCTTCTGGAACTGCTGGCTCCACGTGGCCCGGCGATAGCGCGGCCGACGGCCCGAGGGAGCGAACGACGGCACGGTCAGACCGTCCACCTGGCTGCCGGCGGGCAGGCTCAGGGCGCCGGTGGCGGATGCCGCCTGCGCGGTGGATGGCATGACGAGGTCCTTGCCGAGCACACCCGCGGCCGCGCCGCCCGCGGTCAGCAGCCCGCCGAAGCCCATGAACTTCAGGGCCGAGCGGCGGTTCTGCCCCTTGCCGCCGTCGTCGCCGCTCTTTCCGCGGCCGGCTCGCCGTTCGCCGCCGGCGTCGTTCCCGCGGCCGTCCGGACGGCTTTCGGGGCTCGCGGGCGTGCTGGGCACGGGGTCGGGCTGCCGGCCGTAGGCGGGTTCGGGGCGTTGGCCGTACGCCGGGTCGGGGCGTTGGCCGTACGAGGGGTCGGGCTGCCGGCTGTACGCGGGGTCGGGCTGCCCGTACGCCTCGTCGAGCGGCCGGCCGTAACGGTCGGTGCGTGGCCGGCCGTATCCGCCCTCGGAGTATCCGTATCCGGGATCCTGGTCCCCGTATTCGGGCCCGCCCGCCGGGTAGTTGCTGTTGCTCAAGGCGACTCCTCGGTTCCTACAGGGTGAGGACGGTCGACGTGATCCCCCCGGATCCCCCGGACCTTGCGGCTCCCCCGGCCCCTGCGACTTCCGGCTCGGCGAGGCGTCACGCCTGCGACGTCAGGCAACGGAAGATGTGATTTATGTGCCCGGAGTATAGCCGCGCGGCAGAATCCGCCATCGGCCGACGGCGGATTGTGATGTGGGCCGTGGGATCCTGGCCGAGTGACAGGACAGGTGCCGCTCGACGATCTCGTACGGCTGCGGCGCGCCCGCGACATGATGGACCGCGACTACATGGAGCCCCTCGACGTCGAGCGGCTGGCCCGGCATGCGCACATGTCGGCCGGGCACTTCTCGCGCAGCTTCCGGGCCGCCTTCGGCGAGACGCCGTACAGCTATCTCATGACGCGGCGGATCGAGCGCGCCAAGGCGCTCCTGAGGCGCGGGGATCTGTCGGTCACCGAGGTGTGCTTCGCGGTCGGCTGTACCTCGCTGGGGTCGTTCAGTACGCGCTTCACCGAGCTCGTGGGGGAGTCGCCCAGCGCGTACCGGGCGCGGGACCACGAGGACATCTCCGACATCCCGGCGTGCGTCGCGATGATCTACTCGCGGCCGCTGCGGAAGGCCAAGCCGGACGCGAAGCCGGACCCGAAGAAGGGCTAGCACGCGACCCCGGCGGGTCGGTCACGAATGGAGAAGCGGGGTGGTCGGGCCCGGCCGTACCGTAACGCCATGGATATCAAGCTGAAGCAGTGCTTCATCGCCGTCGACGACCACGACAAGGCGCTCGCCTTCTACCGCGACGCACTCGGCCTCGAAGTGAAGAAGGACGTCGGCTTCGAGGGCATGCGCTGGGTGACGCTCGCCTCGCCGACGCAGCCCGATGTCGAGGTGGTCCTCGAACCGCCGCTGGCCGACCCCAACGCCTCGCCCGACGACCGCCAGGCCATGGCCGAGCTGATGGCCAAGGGCATGCTGCGCGGCGTGATCTTCTCGACCGAGGACTGCGACGCGACCTTCGACCGGCTCGCGGCCTCGGGCGCCGAGGTCATCCAGGAACCCATGGACATGCCGTACGGCGTACGCGACTGCGCCTTCCGCGACCCCGCCGGGAACCTGCTGCGGTTCGCCCAGCGCCCGAAGACCGCCTGAGCCGCCTGCGTTTGGGGCGTGGCTACGGCTTGCGCCCCACCGCGCAGAACTCGTCGACCTCCGCCGGCTGCCCGAAGGGATTCTCCGACGGGCGCCAGCGGGAGCAGGACACCACGCCGGGCTCCAGGAGGTCGAGGCCGTCGAAGAAGCCGGCGATCTGCTCGGGGTTGCGCAGGTGGTAGGTGGGGCGGCCGACCTGGTTCCAGATGGCGATGGCCTGCTCGAAGGCCTCGCCGGTGACGACGTTGGTGCCGTCCGCGGTGACCAGGTAACTGCCCGAAGGCAGCCCGTCCACCAGGCGCTTGGCGATCGAGGTCGCCTCCGCGGTGTCCTCGATGTGGCCGAGGATGTTCAGCATGCAGAGCGCTACGGGCTGTTCGAGGTCGAGCAGCTTGCCCGCGCGTTCCAGGATCAGGTCCGGATCGCGCAGATCCGCGTCGATGTAGTGCGTGGCCCCTTCGGGGCTGGACGTGAGCAGGGCGCGGGCGTGCGCGAGCACGACCGGGTCGTTGTCCACGTACACGATGTGCGCGTCGGGCGCCGTGCGCTGCGCGATCTGATGGGTGTTGTCGTGCGTGGGCAGACCCGTGCCTATGTCGAGGAACTGCCGGATGCCGGCCTCGCCCGCGAGATATGTCACCGCGCGGCTGAGGAAGGCACGGGAGTGCTTGGCGATCGGCACGATGGACGGGTAGATCTCGAAGAACTGGTCACCGATCGCGCGGTCGACCTCGTAGTTGTCCTTGCCGCCCAGCCAGTAGTTCCAGATGCGGGGCGAGCACGGGACGGTGATGTCGATCGCCGGGCCGGGCGCGGGGGCTTCTGCGGTCATGGGGCATCTCCTGAGGGGACGTACAGGATGTATGCGTTACGCGGGGACACGCGCCCTGCATGCGGTACGCAGGGATACGCATCGGCTCAGTAGTACTCGTCGAGCAGCTGCTCCAGGAACCGCACGCTGGCCTCGGTGGTCGAGGCGGCCGCGCTGACCTGGTCCATCACCATCATGTAGTTCTCGACATCGGCTCGTTTGTCGAGATACAGGGCGCTGGTGAGCTGTTCGAGATAGACGATGTCCGGCAGGTCCGGCTCGTCGAAGCGCAGAATCGTTATCGGCCCGCCCGCCGCGGCGAGCCCGCCGGCGCCGAACGGCGCCACCTGCAGCGTGACATGGGGCAGTTCGGCGATCTCGATCAGGCGGCGCAGCTGGGTGCGCATCGTGAGGCGGCCGCCCATCGGACGGCGCAGCGCGGCCTCGTCCACCACGAACCAGAGCTTCGGTGCCTCGGGCCGGGTGAGCAACTGCTGCCTGCGCAGCCGCAGTTCGACCTTGCGCTCGATCTCGCGCACCGAACCGCGGGCCTCACCGAGGCTCACCACGGACCGTGCGTAGTCCGCGGTCTGCAGCAGACCGGGCACGAACTGCACCTGGTAGCTGCGTATCACGGCGGCCGCTTCCTCCAGGCCGAGGATCGTCTCCAGCCAGCTGGGCATGACGTCGCTGTACTTCTGCCACCAGCCGGGGGTGCTCGCGCGCCGCGCCAGCTCGAGATACTCCGCCCGCTCCTCGGCGCCGGAGACACCGTAGAGCGTGAGCAGGTCGGCGACGTCCCGCTCCTTCTGGGCCACCCGGCCCAGCTCCACGCGGCTGATCTTCGCGTGCGAACCGCGGATCGCGTCACCGGCCTCTTCGCGCGTGATCCCGCGCGCCTCGCGCAGCCGGCGCAGCTGGGTGCCGAGCACGATGCGCAGCACCGTGGGCCCGCCGTGCCGCTGAGCAGGTGTCGACCGGAGTTCGGACGCCCCCGCCACCTCGGGAGCACCCTCTGCCCGAGAGCCCGTCATGCCATCCCCAAGTTCTCGAATCCGCTCGAACAGGGGAGACCCCATGCGCTCCCCGTCGTGTACGCCGTGGATCGGCGAGTTCCGTTGTGACCGGTGGCCGCAGGCGCAGAAAACAGGGCCCGGGCCGCCCGGCGGCTCAGTGTCGCACCGGCGCGCGCCACGTGTACAGCGTTCCGAACTAAACGTGGTCCAGACTTAGTTGGGCGCCTACGCACGGTAGTCGCGGTACGCGTACGGGTTCTCCGACGCTACGTCAGGTCTATGCGTACCGGTTCTCCGGCCCTACGTCAGGTCGTCGAAGTCCCCGTCCTTGGCCCCCGCGACGAACGCCGAAAGCTCGGCTCTCGTATAGATCAGCGCGGGCCCGTCGGGGAAGCGGGAGTTGCGCACGGCGATCTGCCCGTCGGCGAGTTCCGCGACTTCGACGCACTCCCCGTTGGCGTTGGAGCGCCCGCTCTTGCGCCACCGGACACCCTCGAGCGCGGCCGCGGACATGCCGTTGTCATAGTCCCCGGTAAAGGCGTGTGGTGAGCGCATGCGAATCTCTCCCCCTGGGCGTGTACGTGCGGATGTACTTGCAAGCGTAAGCACAGACGTACTTGCAGATGTTCTTGCAGGCGTTCTTGCCGATGTGCTTGCAGTGGCGGGAGGGGACACCCCACCATGTCGGCGTATGGCCCCATGACCAAGGGCCTTGTCGAACAGGGGAGTTCAGGTGACGACTGCCGCAAGCCGCCCGGAGGAGCTGTTGCTTCCCGCAGCAGTGACCGGTGCCGACTCGGCGACTCTGTCGCTCCCCGCCGACTTCGGATCGGAGAAGGCGGCCTGGGCGTTCGTGGACGCGACCCTGGACCGCTGGCGGTGCACCGCGCTCGCTCCCCGGGTGCACACCGCCGTCGGCGAGCTGGTGGCCAACGCGCTGGAACACGGCCTGTCCGGCGTCGATGCAGAACCCTTTCCGCACCCGCTGGTCGTCGCCGTCCTGAGCGAGGGCCCGGACCTCCTGTGCGCGGTCTTCGACCCGGGCCCCGGCCTCCCGGCCAAGTCGGCGGGCCACGGCCTGCACGTGGTCGACGCGGTGAGCGACGCCTGGGGCTGGACCGAACCGGGTCCCTGGGGCAAGGGCGTATGGGCGGCGGTGACCCGGTCCGGCGGCGGCCCGGCGCCGGCCACCGTCCAACGCCTGCTCCTCCTCGCGGAGTTCTTCACGGGCAACGAGCAGCCCCGCCTGGTCACCGCGAAGGCGGCGCCGAGCGTGACGGGGCTGCTTTAAAGGAACGGGCGGGCAGAGCGCCCTTCAGAGGATCCCCGCCCCCCGAGCCGCCCTGATCCACTGCGGGAACTCGGACAGCAGCCGGTCGTAGAGCTCCTCGTCGGAGACCTTGTCGATGTCGTCGACGGCGAAGAAGCCCACGTTGTCCACGCGCCGGCCCGGCAGGGTGTCGAAGCGTTCGAGCACGCCGTACGAGGCGCGTCCGAGCCCGACGAACTGCCAGAACACCGGTTCCTCGACGGCCTCGCGCAGCTGGGCCTCGATCGCCGCGTTGCGGTAGACCCCGCCGTCCGAGAAGAACAGCACCAGGGTCGGATCGGCCGAGGGATGCTCGCGGACGTACGAGCGCACCTCGGCGATGACCTTCTGCTCCTCGTTCTGGATGCCGACGAGCCGCATGTCGACCTGCTCGTCGAGCAGGCCCTTCTTACGCTTCTTCGGCCGCAGCAGACTGATCTCGCCCACCCGCACGTGCAGTTGGAGCCAGCGCGGCAGTTCACCCAGCCACAGGTCGGGCAGCCGGGCCGGGTTGGACGCGAAGGTCCACGCCTGCATCGCCCCGTCGTCGTCCAGCTGCGCGACGACGGCGGCCATCCGCTCCACGACGCCCGCGACCGTGCCGCGCTGATAGAGCGCCGACATGGATCCGGACGCGTCGAGCACCAGGATCACCCGGGCCTTCACCCCGGTCGCGCCGTGCTTGGCGAGGCTGACGGCGACCTTCTGCTTGCGCAGATCGAGGCGCTTGCGCATGTCGACGGGGAGGTTCTCCTCGCCCTTGGTCATACGGGGAGGAGGCGGGGGAGTCGGCGCGAGGG
>NZ_JAAKZW010000326.1 GCF_011044995.1 Streptomyces mesophilus
CCAGTTTCGGGAAGGGGCGGGTAGGGGAAACGGGCCCGCCGCAGGCGCAACCCGCACCCCGACGGACCGGAGGCCTCATGACCCACCTCTCCAGACGCACGCTGCTTGCCGCCACAGCCGCAGGCACGGCGGCAGCAGCCACCACCACCGGAGCGGCCGCCGCCGACCCGACCCGCGGCAAAAAGCTCCGCACCGGCTTCGAGCGCCTCGCCGCAAGCGGCTACGCCCAGCTCGACGGCGAGCGCGTCGGCATCGTCACCAACCCCACGGGCATCACCCGCGACGTACGCCACATCGTCGACGTGATGCACGCCGACGACCGCGTCGACCTCGTCGCCGTCTTCGGCCCCGAGCACGGATTCCGAGGGACGGCGCAGGCCGGCGGGTCCGAGGGGTACTACGAGGACCCCGCGACCGGGCTGCCCGTGTACGACACGTACCAGAAGAGCGGTCAGCCGCTGGCCGACATCTTCACGCAGTCCACCGTGGACACGGTCGTCTTCGACATCCAGGACGTCGGCGCCCGTTTCTACACGTACATCTGGACGCTCTTCGACTGCATGCAGGCCGCCGCCCTGGCCGGCAAGCGCTTCGTCGTGCTCGACCGACCGAACCCCGTCACAGGGCGCGCTGCCCTGGGCCCCATCCTGCACAAGGAGTTCGCGACGTTCGTCGGACGCGAGCCGATCTCGCAGGCGCACGGCATGACCGTCGCCGAGCTGGCCCGGCTGTTCAACGGCGAGTACCTGAGCACGCCCGTTCCGCTGGAGACCGTGCTCATGTCCGGGTGGCGGCGCGACGACTTCTACGACGCGTCCGGGCTGCCCTGGGTGCCGCCGAGCCCGAACATGCCCACGCCCGAGACGGCCCTTGTGTACTCCGGGACCTGTCTGTTCGAGGGCACCAACCTGTCCGAGGGCCGCGGCACGACCCGCCCGTTCGAGCTGCTCGGCGCCGAGGGGATCGGGCGCCAGTGGGCCGCGGCGGCCAATGAACTCGGCCTGGCCGGTGTGGACTTCCGCGAGGCGTACTTCGCGCCCACCTTCTCCAAGTTCCAGGGCAAGACCGTCGGCGGCGTCCAGGTCCATGTGCAAGACCGCGAGGACTTCGATCCGGTCCGTACCGGCATCGGACTCCTGATCACCGCCAAGCGGACCTGGAGCGGCTTCGCCTGGCGGCCGGACAACTGGATCGACAAGCTCACCGGTTCCACGCAGGTCCGCACCATGATCGACGCCGGGGCCGGGGTGGACGAGGTCGTCGGCGGCTGGCAGGACGAGCTGGACGCCTTCCGAGCCGTACGGCGCAAGTACCTCGCGTATCGCTGATACGGCGGCAGAAGGCTGGCCGTGCACGGACCCCGGCGCGATGCTGGGCGCACCCCTTGTGCCAGGGTCCGTGAACGGAGGCCGGTCATGCCGGAGTTCAGCGTCGCACCGTACCGGGAGCTCACCTTCGACGCGGACGGGGACGTCCAGGCCGGGCAGTTGGCGGCGCTGCGTGCGCTGCGCGTCCGGGATCTGGTGGTGTTCGCGCACGGGTGGAACAACGACCGGTCGATGGCCACCACGTTCTACGACCGGTTCTTCGCGCCGTTCGCCGCCCTCGCGCCCCCGATGACGACGGGGTATGTGGGGGTGCTGTGGCCGGCGATGCGGTTCACCGACGAGCCGATCCCCGACTTCGACCCGCGCAGCGCCGCCGGGCCCGTGGATGCGGTCGGTCCGGTGCTGCGGCCCGAGCTCGACGAGGCGACCCGGCAGGCGCTGCGCACGGTGTTCCCGGACCGCGTGGACGTCGTGGACCGGCTGGCCCGGATGCTCGCCGAACAGCCCACCAACCATGCGGCGTTCGATGAGTTCGGGCTGTTCGTACGGAAGTTGGTGGAGGTTCCGCCGCGCGGTGCGCCGGCCTCCTTCGCCCAGGACATCGAGGCCGGGGACGACGCTGCTGGCAGCAGCGATCCGGCGATGCTCTTCGACGACACCGCCACCGTCTGCCGGGCGTTCACCGAGGCCCTCGAGGAGCTGGGCGCCGTGCCGTCGGGCTCGCGCGAGGGTGCGTTCGGCATCGGCCTCGACCGGCTGTGGAACGGTGGCAAGGAGCTGCTGCGGCAGGGCACGTACTACGCGATGAAGCGCCGCGCGGGCACGGTGGGACAGCTGGGGCTCGGGCCCGCGCTCGGGGAACTGGCCGAGCGGAACCCGGACCTGAGGATCCACCTCGTCGGGCACAGCTTCGGGGCGCGTCTTGTCTCCTTCGCGCTGCGCGGTCTTCCGAAGAGCGTGACGAGCGTGAAGTCGGTGACCTTGCTGCAGGGCGCCTTCTCGCACCACGCCTTCGCCCCCCGGCTGCCCCATCAGGCGGGCGGCGGTGTGCTGCGCGGGCAGGAGCGGCGGATCGACGGACCGCTGGTGTGCTGCCACTCGGAGCACGACGCGGCGCTGAAGGTGTTCTATCCGCTGGCCTCCCGGCTGGCCGGCGACTCGACGGGGCTGCTCGGCGACGACGCCAAGTGGGGCGCGCTCGGCTACGGCGGGATCAAGGGCGTCGACGGGACCAAGCGCCTCACACTCGCCCGGGCCCTCGACGGCGGGCTGCCGAAGGACGGCTGTGTGAACGTCGACGCGGCCGCCAAGGTGCGCCGCGGCGGACCCCCGTCGGGGGCCCACAGCGACATTCTGCACAGGGAGTTGGCGCAGGTGGTGCTGGCGGCGGGCCGCATCCACGCATAGCGGCGGCCCACCGCCTCACGAAGCTCACCTGTGCGAGGGGAACTCCACCACCTGCTGATACGTGGGCCGGTTCTGCCACTGGATGGGCTGGTGCGTGATCCCGCCGACCGCGCGGTGCACGATCGCGTCCGCGCACCACTGGTCGCCGGCCTTGCAGTGCTCGTCACCGGGGTAGACCTCGGTGGCCGGCTTGGCGGCGGCCTGGAGGAGGGTGGCGAGCAACGAGTCCCGGCATGCGGTGAGTTCACCACCACCGCAGTACGTGCGGGCGAGCGGGCCCTTGACCTCCTGGCCGAGTACCGCCCGTAGATCCTTGTCGGCATAGCCCCACCAGCCGCGCTGGAAGGCCGAACCGGCATGCGCGCCGGTCGGTCCGTGCGCCGCCGAAGGCGCTTCGTCGACGCCGAGCTGCCCGGTCAGCGCCGTGTACAGCTCGTCGCCGAGGCCGGGCTTGAACGCGGCCTCCACCAGGAGCGGCCACCATGCGTCCATGATCCGGACAGCGTCGGCGTGGGCGTACGTCTTGGAGCCCGCCGCGGTCTGGTTGCGCAGGGTGCCCGCCTGCTGCCAGGCCTCCAACTGCTGCACTGCCGTCGCGAGTTGCGGATCGGCGAGGGGCTGGGGCCTGATCACCTTCAGGAGCTTCGGCAGCACCTGCTCGCCCCGCAGATCCGCGACCGCCGCCTCGGCCATCGCCTGCGTCAGGGAGGCGCGGGTGACCTTGCCGTCCCCGATGAGCTCCTTGACGCGGTCGTCGAGGAGGTCGCCGCGGTGCACGGCCCCGAAGCTGAAGTCGGCGGCGCTGTAGTCGTCGGCCTGCTTGTTGTTCCAGGAGATGTAGTAGTCCTGGTTCACCGACTGCGGATGCTCGTTCATCGGGGTGTACGCGGCGGTGTTGCCCGCGGGCTCGAAGTCCTTCCAGGCGTACGCGTCCTCGGCACGGACCGGGAAGGAGGCGTCCACGCCCTCCGCGCGCACCGGGTTGGAGCCGCTGTTGTAGTACGCGATGTCCCGGGAGTCGGCGTAGAACCAGTTGAAGGCGTATCCGATGTGGTCGGCGGCCCGCTGGAAGGACTTGGCGTCCTGCACGTATCCCGGATCGTTGAACATCTGGAAGCCGATGATGGAGTCGGCCTCGTGGCGGTAGGTGGAGCGCAGCGAGGTGTACGCGATCGGCTTGCCGTCGCTGAGCGCGCGATGGGTGACGATGCCGTAGTGCGTACGGAAGACCTGCAGGCGGTACGAACCGGCGGCGGTGGAGTCCGCGAGGCTCGGCTTCCAGGCGTTGCGCTTCTCCAGCTTCTCCATCGGGACGCAGGCGCCCTTGTAGCGGTAGTGCGTGGACTGCTTGGTCGGCGCGGCGCCGTTCGGCTCGCAGAGTTCGACCGCGTACGTGTCGGTGATGTCCTGGCCCGCTGAGGTGGCCGACCAGGAGTAGTCGACGCCGCGGCCCAGCTGGATGTACATGCCGACGCCGGCGAAGGAGACCCCGCGGGCCTTGATGCCGGGCCCGTCCAGCTCCTGCATCATCAGCAGCTGTGGCGCGAAGTACCCGGTCTGCGGCCCGAACACGGCCACCGGATTTCCGCTCGCGGTGTGCTTGCCGGAGACGAGCAGCGCGTTGGACATGCCCTTCTTGGCGCTGAACAGGTCCTCGGGCAGCACCCCGTCATCATGCATCCCTTGCAGCTTGCGCAGTGTGGCCGGCGCCTTGACCGGATCCTTCGCCGGGGTCTTCTGCGCGGCCGCGCCCGTACGGTCGAAGATCAGCGGCTCGCGCTCGACCGTGCCCGCGTCGGGCATCGCCATCCCGCGCGGCTTCGCGGGCTTCTCGGCGTACGGGAAGCTGCTGCCGTCATGGATCGTCCGGACGGTCTCCGGGTCGTTGCGCTGACGGAAGGACTCCCAGACCTTGGTGCCCTCCTCGACGCCGTATTTCTTCTGCGCGGCGAGCAGCGACAGCGCCTGCTCCACCTCTCCCCCGCCGCCTCCGCCGAAGAGGCCGCCGACCACCGAGGCGAGCGCGATGAGGTCGGTCACCTTGAACGGCTGGATCTCACCGATGTTGGTGATCGCGTCGACCTTGCCGGTGAGCACGTACTCACCGGGGAAGTACCGGCCCTTCTTGGCTTGAACCCGATAGGCGTTGAGGCCGTCGATGTAGGCCTGCGCGTCCTGCATGGCCTGCTTGCCGCGCTCGCCCTGCCTGTTCAGGATGTGGTCGACCTGCGCCTGCAGGTCCTCCTCGGTGTACGGGGCCTGCGGCCAGAAGCTCTGTTCCAGGCCCTGGTTGGCGGGTGCGCCGCCCGCGAACGGGGTGAGCTCGCCGCGGCCGATATGGCGGAACAGGTCGATCAGCCAGAGCCGGTCCTGGCCCGCGGCGTACCCCGCGCCGAACTCGGTGCCGTAGCGCGTGGTTCCCTTGATGTGCGGGACGCCGTTCTTCTTGTCGCGCGTGATCGTCACGTCGCCCCGCGGGCGCGTGACGGAGGCGACCTGGTCGGCGGGCACACCGAAGGACGCGTCCTGGAAGTAGCTGTTTAGGCGGGCGTCGGTCAGGGACCCGTAGCCCGAGGACAGGGCGTCATAGGGGGCCAGCTGGTCGTCGCTGTGCGCCGGTTTCGTACCGAAGAGGCGGTGGCCGAGGATCTCCACGAGCGTGGCGGAACCGTTCGCACCCGGCGGCAGGATGTCGACGCACTGGTCCCCGCAGTGGTCGGCGGGCGGCTCGGCGGCTGCCGCGGCCTGCGGGAGGGGCATCAGGAGCCCTGCGGCGAGGGCGGCCGCCGCGGCGAGGACGCCCCCGGCGCGGGCGGGCTTGGAGGTTCTGCTGCGGACTCTGAACCGGGGGATGCGCTGTCGCATACCTGCTCCTCCTGGCTAGAAGTGAAGCACCCCGCGAGTGCGGTCACCGGAGGTTACCGACGGTAGGAGCCCGGCAGAAGGTGAACATGCGTCACCTTTTCCAACTCACCACACTCGCAGGCCCCTGCTGCCCCGCATGCAGCAGTGATGGGGCCCATCGGAAATCGGATGGAGCTGGAGGGAGCCGAATCACGACCCGTTACGTCCAACCCGCAACGTCCGAGTACCAGCGACGGAGGTGCATGGCGATGGCCGGATTCCGTAGCCTCGCGAGACAGGTGCGTGACCCTCACAACGACCTGGCGCTGCGCCGCTATTCACTGCGCAAATGCCTCGAACGGTTCGCCCCCTACGGCCACCGGGCGACCTGGGACCATCTGTGCATCCGGGCCGGCTTCGGCCCGGAGGACCGGTCCCCTGATCCGGCGCGGCTCGAGGCCGCGCTCGACGAACTCGAAGAAGCCCGGGCCGTCTGGCTCGCCTACGAGCGCGACTTCGCCGCCCGGCGCAAGCAGGAGAAGCACGACGGGCTGCGCCGGCCCGGAGTGATCGACGACTGGCACCGGCTGACCTGGGGCGGCCACGGCATAGCGTGGTGCGACGACCCTTCGGTCCACCCCTCCGCACCGCTGGACGCGGTGCTGCGGCGGCTGATCGCCGCCCTCGAGCGCGACCCCGGCGATCTCTGCCCGGTGTGCGATTCCACGGATATCGCCTGGGAACCGGAACTCACCCACGAGCCCTTCTCGGGCCCCCTCTGCGAGCACTGCGGCATCGTGGTGCCGCGCCCGGTGCTCACGGCCGAGGCCCTGATGCGGATACGGGGGCGCGGCAGGCAGCCGGCGTTGCTGGCGGCTGCGGGGATGGCGGCGGCATCGGCCCTGTCGGCCTGAGGGGCGCGCGGGACGACGGGGTGACTGGGGTGACGGGGGTGACCGGGATGACGAGGGTGCGCCGATGAAGCCGCGCCCCCTGTCAGTGACGGCTGGCACCATCGACGGCATGGTGTGGATCCAGGTCTGTCTCAACGGCGCACGCGGCACGGCCGACGGTGCGGCCATCCCGATGTCCCCCGAGGACATGGCCCGTTCGGCGGCGCACGCGGTCGCCGCGGGGGCCATGGACGTGCATGTCCATCCCAAGACCCCCTGCGGCCATGACACCCTCTCGCCGCGCGCGGTCGCGGCGACGATTCAGGCCGTACGTTCGCTCGTCGGCGTTCCCGTCGGGGTGACGACGGGCGCCTGGGCCGAACCGGACCCGGCCGTACGTCTGGAGCAGATCCACTCGTGGACGGTCCTTCCGGACCACGCCTCGGTCAACTGGCATGAGCCGGGGGCGGAGTCGGTCGCGGCGGCGCTGCTCGAACGGGGTGTGGGGGTGGAGGCGCTGCTT
>NZ_JAAKZW010000327.1 GCF_011044995.1 Streptomyces mesophilus
GTGGAGAGGAGGGGTTCAAGGTCGGGGGCAGAGGCGGGCACCTGCCGCTTTTGCAGGGATATTTCGGGTGCGCCGGGTTGGGGTGGGGCATGACTGACGGTCATCGGAACTCCAGGCGTACGAGGGCCCTTTACGGGGTCTGCCGGACGGCGCGCGCAGGGCGGCCGGGAATCACGCCTCGGCGGCGGCGCACGGAAAACAGTGCACCGAATTCAAAGAGGCATGCAAAGAGCACCGGGAGGCACGCAAAGGCCACCGGGGCTCAGCGGGAAAAGCTGCGCAGAGGGGTCAGCGGCCGCGACGACACGCGGCGGAGGCCACCCGCAGCAGGTCGATGTGACCGCGCGTGGTGAGCATGACTGAACGCAACATGTCGCCGAACGTAGCGAGTTGATCCTTCTGCGGTCAATCATCGTCTCGCTCTGCGGACATACGCGAGGAAGCCTGGGCCGTTCGGTCGTGTATCGACCGCTTTACCCCCGCTGGCGTATGGCGGAAGTACGCCATGACCTCTACTCGCCACGGGCGGCCCTCCTCAAACAGCAGTCCCGTACGTAATGCTGAGCGGTCATTCGGCACCGGATTGCGGACCGAATTTCGCAGTGACTTTCCTTTTCCTGCCCGTCTTTCACACAGGGACGCAGATGACGCTCGAATCCCCGCGCGCACCCCGACCGGGTGCCAGACGCGCGGCCCGAATAGCCGTGGCGGCAGGGCTTGTTGCGGCGCTCGGCGCCGCAGGGCCCGTGCCCGCCTTCTCCGCCGATCCTGGCGGTGAGCCCGCTCCCGCGAAGTCCGCGGCCGAGAAGCTCGGCTCCGACGACGCCAAGCTGCTCGCCCAGGCCGAGGCCGAAGGCGAGAAGACCGTCACGGTCATGGTGGCCACCACGCAAGGCGCGACCGAGCAGGCCGCGCAGACCTTCGACGAGGTCGAGGGCGGCATCGTCGGCAAGCGGAACGACAAGCTCGGCTACGTCCGGGCGACCGTGCCGACCTCGAAGGCCAAGGCCGTCATCCAGGACGCGACGAAGCTGTCCTCGGTCAAGGGCATCGATCTGCTCCAGGAGATCGAGCTCGACGACCCGACGCCGGCCGGCGACCGCGCCAAGGGCGCGCAGAGCGCCGGGGGCACGGCTCCCGGCTCGTACCCGGCGCCGGGCAAGAAGACCCCCGCGAAGAACCCGTACAACCCGTCCTTCGAGACGGGCGCGGTCGACTTCGTGGAGGACAACCCGAAGGCCGACGGCCGCGGGGTGACCATCGGCATCCTCGACTCGGGTGTCGACCTCGGCCACCCGGCGCTGCAGAAGACCACCACGGGCGAGCGCAAGATCGTCGACTGGGTCACCGCGACCGACCCGGTCATCGACGGCGACGCGACCTGGCGGCGGATGAACGCGGTGGCCCCGGTGGCCGGGCCGACGTTCACCTTCGACGGCAAGACCTGGACCGCCCCCGCGGGCAGCTACCAGGTGCAGTACTTCCGCGAGTCCGCCTCCACCGGCGGCGACGCGAACGGTGACCTGAACCGGGACGGCGACACCACCGACCTGTGGGGCGTCCTGTACGACGCGGCCGCGGGAACGGTCCGCGTCGACCTGAACGACGACAAGAACTTCACCAACGACGAAGCCATGAAGCCGTACAAGAACGGCTTCCAGGTCGGCTACTTCGGCACCGACAACCCGGCGACCGACGTCGTCGAGCGCGTCCCGTTCGTGGTCGAGATCCGCAAGGACGTCGTCTACAACGCCGCGGGCGCCAAGTCCGACTTCGTCAACATCGGCATCATCGAGTCCGAGCACGGCACCCACGTCGCCGGCATCACCGCCGCCAACTCGCTGTTCGGCGGCCGGATGAACGGTGCGGCGCCCGGCGCCAAGCTGGTCTCCTCGCGTGCCTGCTCGTGGGGCGGCGGCTGCACCAACGTCGCGCTCACCGAGGGCATGATCGACCTCGTCACCAACCGTGGCGTGGACATCGTGAACATGTCGATCGGCGGTCTGCCGCCGCTGAACGACGGCAACAACGCGCGCGCCGCGCTCTACACCCGTCTCATCGACGAGTACGGCGTCCAGCTGGTGATCTCGGCCGGCAACAGCGGCCCGGGCACCAACACCATCGGCGACCCCGCGCTCGCCGACAAGGTGATCTCGGTCGGCGCGACCATCTCCAAGGAGACCTGGGCCGCCAACTACGGCTCGGGCGTGGAGAAGCGGTACGCCATGATGCCGTTCTCCTCGCGCGGCCCGCGTGAGGACGGCGGCTTCACGCCGACCCTGTCCGCCCCGGGTGCGGCGATCAACACCACGCAGACCTGGATCCCCGGCAGCCCGGTCGCCGAGGCGGGCTACACCCTGCCGGCCGGCTACTCGATGCTGCAGGGCACCTCGATGGCGTCCCCGCAGGCCGCGGGCGCCTCGGCGCTGCTCATCTCGGCCGCGAAGCAGAAGAAGATCGAGCTCTCGCCGCTCACCCTGCGCACCGCGCTCACCTCGACCGCGAACCACATCCCGGGCGTCAAGGCGCACGAAGAGGGCGCGGGTCTGATCGACATCGAGGACGCGTGGGAGTCCATCGAGGACGGCGCGACCGCGCACGGCTACAAGGTCTCGGCGCCGGTCGACACCGCGATCGAAGAGTTCCTGGCCACGCCCGGCTTCGGCACCGGTCTCTACGACCGTGAGGGCGGCCTGAAGGTCGGCGAGCGCAAGACGTACGACGTCACGGTCACGCGTACGTCGGGTTCGAGCCGTGCGGTGGAGCACGAGCTGGACTTCAAGAACAACGACGGCACGTTCCGTGTCCTCGGTGACGACGAGGTCTCGCTGCCGCTCGACAAGCCGGTGACCGTGAAGGTCCAGGCGAAGGCCGGCTCCGCCGGGATCCACAGCGCGATCCTGGAGCTCGACGACGAGCGCACCGAGGGCGTCGACCGTCAGATCATGACGACCGTGGTCGCCTCGGCCCAGCTCGCCAAGCCCTCGTACGCCTTCAAGGCCTCGGGCTCGGTGCAGCGCAACAGCCACAAGTCGTACTTCGTGACGGTCCCCGCGGGCGCCAAGACCTTCGAGGTCGCGCTCGGTGGTCTGAAGGCGGGCAGCCAGACCCGCTTCATCGCGATCCACCCGTACGGTGTCCCGGTCGACCCGACCGGCACGCCGAACTGCTACCCGAACTACACCAACCCGGCCAACACCTGCCGCCCCGACCTGCGTGCGTACGCGAACCCTCAGCCGGGTGTCTGGGAGATCGAGGTCGAGTCCCGCCGTACGTCGCCGCTGCTCGACAACCCGTACGAGCTGACGGCGACCGCGCTCGGTGTCACCTTCGACCCGGCGGTGCAGACCGTCGCCGAGGCGAAGATCGGCACCCCGACCGCGGTGAACTGGAACGTCACCAACAACTTCGGTCCGATCACCGGCGGCAAGCTGGCCGGCGGTTCGCTGGGGTCGTCGAAGCAGGAGCGTCCGACGATCGCGCACCACGCGTCGCAGGAGTACGCGGTGACGGTTCCGGCCGGCGCCGAGCGGCTCGACGTGGCGATCGGCAACACCGCCGACAAGGGCGCCGACCTGGACCTCGCCGTCTACCGCGTGGTGAACGGCGTGCGCACGCTGGTCGGTTCGGCCGCGGACGGCGACTCGGAGGAGG
Source organism: Streptomyces mesophilus (assembly GCF_011044995.1). Taxonomy (GTDB): domain Bacteria; phylum Actinomycetota; class Actinomycetes; order Streptomycetales; family Streptomycetaceae; genus Streptomyces; species Streptomyces mesophilus. The sequence continues at coordinate 3,655 of NZ_JAAKZW010000327.1, forward strand.
CCGTCTCGCTGCCGAAGCCGGCCGCGGGTGAGTACATCGCGGTCGTGGACGGCTATGACGTCCCGGCCGGGACGACGGCCTTCGACTACCTCGACCTGTACTTCGCGCCGTCGCTCGGCGAGCTGAAGGTCGACGGCTCGAAGAGCATCGACCTGGCGCAGGGTGCGTCGGCCGCGGTCTCCGCGGAGGTCGTGGTCGCCGGTGCCGCACCCGAGGGACGCCAGTTCTTCGGCGAGGTCCGCGTCCTGAACGGCAAGGGCACGGCTGCCGGTTCGGGCAGCGTGCGGATCGAGAAGGTCGTTCCGTAACGGTCAGCACTTGACGGTCACGAAACAGGGGCGGGCGTCCGGATTTCCGGGCGCCCGCCCTTTTCTCACCGCAACGGCTTCGGGCAGTCGAGGGTGCGGGACTCCGGCAGAGCTTCCAAGAGCTCGGGCCGTACGTCCCCCACACCCCACCCCGTCTCGGCGTCGTAACCGTCCTCCGCATGCCGGTACACACTGATCAGAACGAGCTCACCACGCTCGATATCCGAGGCGACCGGCGCAGGCAGAGCGACCGTCATGGTCGGCTCCTCGGCCACGGCACGCTCGGGCCGGTACCAACGGTCGACCTTGACCGTGACGTCCACCTTGCCGTCCTTGCGCGGCACCAGCTTCGTGGCCTTCCCCTCCACGAGGATCTTCGTGCAGGCGATCTGCTCGGCGCGGCTGAAACCGGCGTCGCTCTGGGCGGAGTCGGAGTCGGGCGCGCGGGAGGCGGCACCCTTTTGACCCTCGCCCTCCTTGTGGTCGCCACCGCTGTCGTGCGCGGGCCCTCGAACGCCTTCCCCGGCGCTCTTGTCCGAGTCCGCCGCGTCCAGGTTCATCCCGTTCTGCGCTCCCAGCCAGAACAGCCCCCCGAACAGGGCGAGCGCGCAGGCCGCGACGGCCACCCGTACCGATACGGCGAACAGCCGGCGCGTCCGTACCCTTGCCGGCCGCACACGAGGCGGCACCGCAGCCGGAGCGGGCACCGGCTCCCCGGCCGGCTCGGCGGCGAGCTCGTCACCCAACTCGCGCAGTGCACAGCGCAGTTGATCGAGGTCTCCGAGCGCGGCCTGATACCCCGCGTCGTGAGCGAGTTCGTCCGGCACGTCCGTACCGGTGATCGCCGCCATCAGCAGGTCGTCCGGCTCGTACGCATCGGTCCCGAAACTCTTGTCGCCGGCCACGTCACACCACCTCGCCCTCGTGCAGCCGCGCGCGCAGGGCCCGTACCGCACCGTGCAGCCTGCTCTTGACCGTGCCTTCGGGGACGCCGAGCCGTTCCGCGATCCCGCGTACGGACAGGTCCGCGTAGAACCGCAGCACGACCACCTGCCGCTGGGTGTCGGTCAGTTCGTCGAGCCCTTTCGCGACCGCCATCGAGAGCACCTTGCTCTCCTCCACCGCATGGCTCTCCGCACGCAGTGAGGCGAGCCGCTCCCCCAGTCGCTCCTGGCGGCGGCGTGCCCGGTGGTAGTCCATCGCCCAGTTGGAGGCGACGACGGCGGCCCAGGCGGACACGTCACGCGGCGCCTCGCGTCCGTCGGCGGCCCGTTCGAGCAGTTTGAGGCGCACCTGCTGCACCCCGTCCGGCAGTTCGGACGCGGGCACGCCGCCGAGCGCGAGGACCGCCCGGACCCGGCTCACCTGCGCCGGGTCCAGGGGGTCCCGCGGCTCCCCCTCTTCCGCTCCCCGCCCGCGCCGAAGCGTCCCTCTGCGCAGCAAAGCCCACCCCTTCCTCACCCCGTTCTGCCCTTACGACGCGGGGGCGGGGCGAAACGTTCGCCCCGAGGTGGGGGAAGTTTGTCAGTGCAGCGTCGGCCGGTAGACGAGCTCCTGGATGCTGCCGTCGAGCGTGCGGTGCTCGAGCAGTTCCAGGTCGAAGTCCTCGGCGCCCTGGAAAATCGGGTCGAGCCCGGTGCGGCCGGTGATGACGGGGAACAGCGTCACGTGCACCCGGTCGACCAGACCGGCCGCGAGCAGCGCCCGGTTGAGGGTCAGGCTGCCGTGCGAGCGCAGCGGCACCTTCGACTCCTCCTTCAGGCGGGCGACGATCTCGACCGCATCGCCGCGCGCGACCGTCGCGTCCGGCCAGTCGAGAGGTTCCTTCAGCGAGTTCGAGATCACCGTCATCGGCGTGTTCACCATCCGCGTGACCCAGGGGTCGCGCACATCGGCGTCCTCGGTGCTGTTCGCGAGCATCTCCTTGAACAGCCCGAACGTGGTGGCCCCGAAGACCATCCGCTGTTCCTCCTCGTACAGGGCGAGCCGGTGCTCCAGGAGCTCGGGGCCCTGCTTGCCCCAGTAGCCAGTCCAGTCGCCGCCGGCGGCGCCGTAGCCGTCGAGGCTGGAGAAGACATCGAAGGTGTAGGTGGCGCTCATGAGGGTTCTCCTTACGTGTGAGCAATACGTGTGAGCAATACGTGTGAGCAATCGTTACGGGGCAGACCGGCTCCGGCCGTAAAACTCATCGCCGCCCATGTCCCCTGTTTCACCCCTTCTGCTTACGAACGCAAACATCGAACTACTCATCGACTCACGGGAGTTGAACTGCAACTATGGGCACATGTCGCACATGATCAAGGGCGCCAATGTGCCGGTGCCCACCGAGGTGCTCCGGGTGGCCGTGAGCCGCCTCGCACAGTCCGGCTCGCCCGCCGTGGACGCCTCCGCCCTGCTGCTCGACGCCGCCGGCAAGGTGCGTGGGGACGCCGATCTCGTCTTCTACAACCAACCCCGGCACCCCTCCGGCGCGGTGAGCCATCTGGGGGCGACCGAAGGCGGCGGACAGCTCGCGCAGTGGCTCGAACTCGATCTCGCACGGATCGAACCCGTCGTCCAGCGCGTGGTGATCGCGGCCTCGTGCGAGGGCGGCACGTTCGGCGCGGTGCCGGGACTCTACGTGCAGGCCGTGAGCGCCGCGTCGGGGACGCCGGTCGCGCACTACCCGGTGGTGGACGCGGCGGCCGAAACGGCCTTCGTACTCGGGGAGTTCTACCGGCGCGACGGGGTGTGGAAGTTCCGTGCGGTCGGGCAGGGGTGGGCCACGGGGCTCGCCGGTCTCGCGACGGACTTCGGGATCGTGGTGGACGGGGCGGCGCCCGCGCCGGCCACCGCTCCCGCCCAGACGCCCGCGTATGCCGCACCGGCTTACGTCCCCGCGGCTCCCGCGGCTCCCGCGACCCCTGCCGCCCCGGGGTACGCCGCCCCTCATCCGGCACCTGCCGCCGCGTACACACCCCAGGACGCCCACCCCCAAGTACCGCAC
>NZ_JAAKZW010000328.1 GCF_011044995.1 Streptomyces mesophilus
GGGCGGGGAGAGAAGCCCGCCGCAGGCGCACCCGGCCCGCACTCGGCAACGAACCCGGCAACGAACCCGGCAACGAACCCACACCGCCCTCTAGTTGAGCCGCGCCCGCGCCCGCTGAGCCTCCCGCCGCACCTGCTCCGCCGCCCCCCGGTCCACCGCGTCCACGACATCCGCGTACGCGTCGAGCTCCGCCGCTCCCCGTACGAAATCGGCGCGCTGGACGAGGAGTTGGGCCCGCTCGTAGCGCAGCCGCGCCGGATGGGACGGCAGGAGCAGGGAGAGCTCCACGGCCCACAGGGCCACCCCCGACTGCTCCGGCCGCGCCGCAGCCCACGCCCGGATGTTGTTGAGGATGCGCAGCACGATGTCCAGCGTGGACGCGGGCCGGAGCATCGCGGGGTCGAGCGGCGCCCCCGTCGCCCCCGCCACCAACAGCGAGGCGTCCGTCCCGGTCAGGACCCGGCCGCCGTCGAACGGGTCGGCGAGCAGCGGCTCGGCGCCCGGTTCGCCGAACCCGACGACGAAGTGGCCCGGCAGGGCGACGCCGTACACGGGCGCGCCGGCCCGGCGCGCGACCTCCATCCACAGCACCGAGAGCAGGATCGGCAACCCCCGCCGGCGCCGCAGCACTTCGTGCAGGAGCGAGGACTCCAGGCGCTGGTAGTCGGCCGGCGCACCGCGGAACCCGCAGCGCTCACCGAGGAGTTCGCCCACCGCACGCGCCCACGCGAGCGGCCCGCCCGGCCGGTACGGCACCAGACCCGCGAGCCGGTCCAGCTCGATCTGCGCCGCGTCGATGCCCGCACCGTCCCGCGCCCCCTGCGCCTCCGCCCCGATCAGCAGGCAGAGCAGCGCGAGGTCCGGGCGCTCGGCCCGGGCCTCCTCGGCGAACTGGTCACGCCACTGCGACTCGGTCATGGCTCAGGACGGGTCCGTGGCCCGGTGGTAGTGGTAGTGGTGATGGACCGCGAAGCCCATGGCGTCGTACATCGCCTGCGCCCCCGCGTTGTCCGCCTCGACCTGTAGCCAGGCCGCCGAGGCGCCCTCGTCGAGCGCCTTGCGCGCGAGCGCCGTCATCACCGAGGTCGCGAGACCCTGCCGCCGGTACGCGGGATCGACCTCGACCGCCATGAACCCGGCCCACCGCCCGTCGACCACACACCGCCCGATCGCGGCGGGCGCCCCGCCGTCGGTGGGCACGGACGCGAACCACACGGAGGGCCCGTTGTGCAGCACCTTGAGCACGGCGGGCGACCCCTCGCCGAACCGCCCACCCGTCGCCCGACCACCACCCCTCACCGACGGGCTTCGCCCGGCACCTCTTTGATACCGGCTCAGCCACGCCTCGTCGCAGGTCCGCGAGAGCCGCACCCGGTCCACATCGGCATCGATGTCCCCGACCGGCGCGAGCCCACCGATCCGCACCTGTGCGTGCGTCTCGGCCGCCCAGCCCCTCGACTCCAGCTCCGCGCACAGCAGTTCATGGGTGCCCTCGGCCCCGGTGGACGTCTGCACGAACGCGGGCAGCCCGCGCTCCGCGTACCACTCCCGTACGAACGCGAGTGCCCGATCGAGCGGCATGCCGGGGTCGCCGAGCGCGAGCACCGAATTGGCCCGGCGCGTGAAGCCGTCCGCGGCCCGCAGCTCCCAGTCACCGAGCCGTTCGCTCTCGACCGGCTGCCAGCTGCGCGCCGCCACCCGCGCCAGTTCCTCGAACGAAGCCGCGGGTCCCCGCCGCCGGGCCGGGGCGGCGGGCACGACCTTGCCCGCGACCAGGCGGGATTCCGGAATGCGGACGGGCGTACCGTCACGCCGTGTGATGAGCAGCACATCATCGTTCCAGGATGTGAGAACACCGACCGTGTCGGTGAACTTCCCACCAGGGGCTCCAGCGTCCGTCAAGGACCGTACCGAGACCCGTTTGCCCACGTCAGAGCGGTTGATGCGGATTTCGAGAAGACCGCCACCGATGATTTCCACAGCTCAGTCCGCCCCTCCTGTTCGGATCATGCCCCGGAACGGAGATACTAGGTGCGGGCATCGACGACGCCGCGCTCCCGCGCGCCAGGTGGCGGAGGCCCAGGAGGCCCGCCAGCGCCCTATCGAGGAGGAACGACAGCGTGACTTACGTCATCGCGCAGCCTTGTGTCGACGTCAAGGACAAGGCGTGCATCGAAGAGTGCCCGGTCGACTGCATCTACGAGGGCGCCAGGTCCTTGTACATCCACCCGGACGAATGCGTCGACTGTGGTGCCTGTGAGCCGGTCTGCCCGGTCGAGGCGATCTTCTACGAGGACGACACTCCTGAGGAGTGGAAGGACTACTACAAGGCGAACGTCGAGTACTTCGACGAGCTCGGCTCCCCTGGCGGTGCGAGCAAGCTGGGTCTGATCGACCGGGACCACCCCTTCATCGCCGCGCTGCCGCCGCAGAACCAGTAGACGGCAGGCAACGCTCCACGGTCCCGTACGGCGCGAACTGCCGTACGGGACCGAGGCGTTTTCCCGGCCGGGGGTCCGGGGGTTGTCCCCCGGGAAATACAGTCGTATGCACGAGAAAGTGAGCACCCCGTGAGTGCCGTCTCCGACCGTCTGCCCGTGTTCCCCTGGGACAAGCTCGAGCCGTACAAGGCCACCGCCGCCGCTCACGCGGACGGCATCGTCGACCTCTCGGTCGGCACTCCGGTGGACCCGGTGCCCGAGCTGATCCAGAAAGCCCTCGTGGCCGCGGCGGACTCGCCGGGCTATCCGACGGTGTGGGGCACGGCCGAGCTGCGGGACGCGCTCGTCGGCTGGTGCGAACGGCGCCTGGGGGCCCGCGGGTTCACCCATCGCAACGTCCTGCCGACCGTGGGCTCCAAGGAACTGGTGGCCTGGCTGCCGACCCAGCTGGGGCTCGGCCCCGGTACTGCGACATCTAAAGACGTGGTCGCGTACCCGCGGCTCGCGTACCCGACGTACGAGGTGGGCGCACGCCTGGCCCGTGCGGAGTACGTCGCGTACGACGACCCTACGGAGCTGGACCCCACGGGCATCAAGCTCCTGTGGCTCAACTCGCCCTCCAACCCGACCGGCCGCGTCCTCGCCAAGGACGAGCTGATCCGGATCGTGGCCTGGGCCCGTGAGCACGGCATCCTCGTCGTCTCCGACGAGTGCTACCTGGAGCTCGGCTGGGAGGCGGAGCCGGTCAGCGTGCTGCACCCGGAGGTCTGCGGCGGCTCGTACGAGGGCCTGATCGCGGTGCACTCGCTCTCCAAGCGCTCCAACCTGGCCGGCTACCGCTTCGCGTTCCTCGCGGGCGACGAGAGCCACCTCCAGAACCTGCTGCAGATCCGCAAGCACGGCGGCATGATGACCGCCGCTCCCGTCCAGGCCGCGGCCGCCGTCGCGCTCGGCGACGACGCGCACGTGACCGAGCAGCGCGCCCGGTACGCGGCCCGCCGCGAGGCGCTGCGGGACGCGCTGAGCGCGCACGGCTTCCGTATCGAGCACAGCGAGGCCAGCCTCTATCTGTGGGCCACCCGCGACGAGAACTGCTGGGACACCGTCGGCCATCTCGCCCGGCTCGGCATCCTGGTCGCGCCCGGCGACTTCTACGGCACGGCGGGGGAGAGTTTCGTCCGCGTGGCGTTCACGGCCACGGACGAGCGGGTCGCGGCGGCGGTGGAGCGGCTGCGTAAGGGCTGATCGCCGGAGCGAGCCTGTTTCCGGACGCGCCTGTCCCTGAACACGCCGAAGTCCTTCCTGAACACGCCGAAGGGGCCCGGGAGTTGATCCCAGGCCCCTTTCGCGTGGGGACGCGGACGGGTCAGCCGCCGAGCGGCAGGCCGCCCATCAGACCGTCGGTGGGCAGACCGCCACCGGCGACCGGCAGACCGCCCTTGGTCAGGCCGTCCGTGGGGAGGCCGCCCTTGGTCAGCGCGTCGGTGGGCAGACCGCCCTTGGTCACGGCGTCGGTCGGCAGACCGCCCTTGGTGAGCGAGTCGGTGGGCAGACCCGCGCCCACGATCGGCAGACCGTCCTCGGTCGCGGCCTTGGTGCTCTCGCCGAGCACCTCGCCGGCGCTGCCCGCGACCTCACCGGCGGCCTTCTGCACGGCGGGCGTGGCGGTCTTGCCGGCCTTGCCGACGGTCTTGCCCGCGGTCGGCACGGCCTTCTTGACGGCCTTGGAACCGGCATCGCCCGCGAGACCCGAGACGTTCTGCGCCGCGTTGTCGATGGTGTCGCCGAGGCCGGCGCCGTCCAGGGCGGTCAGCCCGCCGAGGTCGGGTGCGGCCGGGAGGTCGACGGCGCTCGCGGAGCCGGCCGCACCGACCGCGGAGGCCGCTCCCGCTGCGGTGAGCAGCGCGGCACGGGCGATCCGACGGGTCAGGGGGAGGGACATGATGCTCCTTTTGGACGGGGAAAGTAGAACGTTGTGCGTCCTGCCGCATCCGGCTTTCGGACTGCCGCATCTGGCGTACGGACGCCGTGACTACCGCTCGAAGCGCGGGAAGGTTGCGGTCCGGCAACGTAAAGAGTTGGTAATGCGTCGCATCATCGTCTGCGGCGAAATCCGGGCAAAATCGGCCCTTCGCCGGGGCCGCTCGACGCGCCACTTCCCTTTGTTTTCAAGGGATTTGAGGACTAGGGGACTGTGCGTAGAAAAACTGGTCCCAAGGGTCGTGCGTACGCCGCCGGGCTAACCCCTGCGAGTGAACGCCCGCACGGCTGCCCGCTGACGTTCAGGGGCGGTGAACGGTGCCGGCAGGGGATCAGGCGGCGGTGACGATCAGGCGGCGGTGACGATCAGGACCTCGGCCGCGCCGGAGCCCTCATCGGACCCGGACCCGGACCCGGCCTCGCGCCACTGCCCGTCGTCCTCGCCGGCGACCCACTCGCGCCCGTCGTACACGACCCGCTCGAGCCGCAGCGCCGAGGCCTGCGCCACCGCCCACTGCGCGAGCTCCCAGCCGCGCCGACCGTCGCCGCCCGTCACCGGCACGTGCACCGTGCGCTGCCGTTCGGCGGCCTTCGCGTCGTCCGTGACCTCCGCGCCGGCCGCCTCCGTACGGGGCAGCACCCCGCGCCCGAAGTCCCGCTCGAGCGCCTCGCGCACCTGCGCCGGGTCACCGGCCTGCGCGGCCGCCGGACCCTCGCACTTCAGCGAGCCCGCGGCCCGTCCGGTGAGCGCGGCGGAGAGCAGCGCGGCATCCGGCTCGTGCTTGGCGTACGCCTGCGGGAAACCGCTGCGCTGCACCTTCTGCGCGGCGACCGTGAGCGGAAGCCGCGAGTAGCCGGGCACATCCTTGAGGCCGTCGTAGAACTTCCCGGCCGAGTACACCGGGTCCATGATCTGCGCGATCGTGCCCCAGCCCTGCGAGGGCCGCTGCTGGAAGAGGCCGACCGAGTCGCGGTCGCCGTGGTCGATGTTGCGCAGCCCGGACTCCTGAAGGGCGGTCGCGAGCGCGATGGTCACGGCCCGTTCGGGCATCTTGCGCGAGGTGCCGACGGCGGAGATCGTCGCCGCGTTCTCGGCCTGCTCGTACGTCATCTCGTACGAGGCGCCGCCCGCGCCGATCACCGTGCAGCGCGGTGCGGGCCTGCCGCCGCCCTCGTACTGGACCACCAGATACCCGGCGAGTCCGAGCAGCACGACAAGGGCCGCGCCGAACCGGAGGAAACGGCCGCGGCCTGCGACGGCGGGGGAGGGACCAGGCACGCGGACCACCGTACTGGAGTCCAACGGGCAGACGGGCACAGTCCCTGTCCGAGCCGGACGTTAGGCTCGCCACTATGGCCGACCAGCACACCTCTTACGCCCAGCCGACCGCCCTCGACCTGGACCTCGACGCCGCTCAGCTCACCGCTCAGCTCGTCGACTTCGCCTCGCCCAGCGGCTCGGAGAAGCCGCTCGCCGACGCGATCGAGACGGCGCTGCGCGCGCTGCCGCACCTCACGGTCGACCGCTTCGGCAACAACATCGTGGCCCGTACGCAGCTCGGCCACGGGGAGCGCGTCATCCTGGCCGGCCATATCGACACGGTCCCGATCGCGGACAACGTGCCGAGCCGCCTCGATGAGGACGGCACCCTGTGGGGCTGCGGCACCAGCGACATGAAGGCCGGTGTCGCGGTCCAGCTGCGCATCGCGCGGACCGTGCCCGCGCCCAACCGCGACCTGACCTTCGTCTTCTACGACAACGAAGAGGTCGCCGCCCACCTCAACGGTCTGGGCAAGGTCTCCGAGGCTCACCCCGACTGGCTCGCGGGCGACTTCGCGATCCTGCTCGAAGGCACCGAGGGCCTGGTCGAGGGCGGCTGCCAGGGCACGCTGCGGGTCTTCCTCAAGTTCAAGGGGGAGCGGGCGCACTCGGCGCGCGCCTGGATGGGCAGCAATGCCATCCACCGCGCCTCGAAGGCCCTGGCCGCCCTGGCCGCGTACGAGCCGCGCACGCCGGTGGTGGACGGGCTGCGGTTCCACGAGGGCCTCAATGCCGTACGCGTGGAAGGCGGCGTCGCGGGCAACGTGATCCCCGACGAGGCCACCCTGGTGGTCAACTTCCGCTACGCACCCGACCGCAGCATGGACGACGCCCTCGCCTTCGTACGGGACTTCTTCGCGGACTGCGACGTCGACGAGTTCGTGGTCGACGACCACTCGGGCGGCGCACGCCCCGGACTCACCCACCCGGTGGCAGCGGCCTTCGCCGAAGCCGTCGGCGGCGAGCCGCGCCCCAAGTTCGGCTGGACGGACGTGGCCCGCTTCAGCGCCCTGGGCGTACCGGCCGTGAACTTCGGCCCGGGCAACCCGATCTACGCCCACAAGGTGGATGAGCGCGTGGACACGTCCAAGATCTTGGAGGGCGAGAAGGCGCTGAGGGAGTGGCTGACCAACTGAGCCCCTGCGGCGTTTGAGCAGATCCGAACGAAGTTCGGATGCGGGGTCCGGGG
>NZ_JAAKZW010000329.1 GCF_011044995.1 Streptomyces mesophilus
CGCCTGACCGCAGCCGCGGCGCTTGCCGCGCTCGAAGGGCTCGCCCTGGTCGTGGGAGGCGCCTGGATGCTGATCCAGGGCCTGGCAGGCAACGTCGGGAACGCGACGCAGGCCGAGACCGGCGGCATCACCCTGATCGTCCTCGCCGCGATCCCCCTGCTCGCCGCCCGCGGCCTCCTCAAACTCCGCAGCTGGAGCCGAGGCCCCGCGATCATCACGCAGATCCTCGCCCTCCCCGTCGCCTGGCAACTCCTCCAGGCCGACAGCATCGCCATCCCCGCCGGCATCGCTCTCGCGGTCGTCGCGGTCACGACCCTGGCCCTGCTCCTGAACCCGGCCACCACCCAGGCCCTCGGCATCGGCCCCCGCGAAACCTGACCTCGTCCGACGGCGACCGCACCCCGGCCGTGTCAGCGCCCTCACCCCGTATCGGGACCCTAGGTATGGGCGAGATCAAGACCGCTAGGTACCCTTCCTCGCATGCGTGCACTTCTCGTGGTCAATCCGGCGGCAACCACCACCAGTGCCCGCACCCGTGACGTACTGATCCACGCCCTCGCCAGCGAGATGAAACTCGAGGCGGTCACCACGGAGTACCGGGGCCACGCCAGAGATCTCGGACGCCAGGCCGCGGAGAGCAAGGACATCGAGCTGGTCGTCGCCCTCGGCGGCGACGGCACCGTCAACGAAGTCGTCAACGGACTGCTGCACAACGGCCCCCGTCCGGAGTCACTTCCCGGACTCGCGGTCGTCCCCGGCGGCTCGACCAATGTCTTCGCCCGCGCCCTCGGCCTCCCGAACGACCCGGTCGAATCCACCGGCGCCCTCCTCGACGCTCTGCGTACGGGGAGTCAGCGCACTGTCGGCCTCGGTCTGGCCTCCGGCACGGAAGGCACCGAGGACGAAGGGGTGCCGGCGCGCTGGTTCACGTTCTGCGCCGGCCTCGGATTCGACGCCAGCGTCATCGGACGAGTCGAACAGCAACGGGAACGCGGCAAGCGCTCGACCCATGCGCTTTACGTACGGCAGATGGTCCGCCAGTTCCTCGACGAGCCCAACCGCCGGCACGGAACGATCACGCTCAGTCGCCCCGGCGAGGACCCCGTCAGCGATCTTGTGCTGTCGATAGTCTGCAACACCTCCCCCTGGACCTACCTGGGCAATCGCCCGGTCTACGCGTCCCCGCGGGCCTCCTTCGACACCGGCCTCGACGTGCTCGGCCTGAGCAAGCTGTCGACCCCGGCGATGGCCCGCTACGCCACCCAGCTGCTCACCTCGACCCCCGAGCGCGGCCCCCGTGGCAAGCACGCGGAGCTGCTGCACGATCTGACGGACTTCACCTTGCAATCAAAGGCCCCACTGCCCTTCCAGATGGACGGTGACCACTTGGGGCTTCGTACGAGCGTCACCTTCACAGGCGTACGTCGTGCACTGCGTGTGATTGTGTGAGTGGAAGGGCCTAAAGTCCTTTCACTCGAACGTTTAAACCAGGGTCCACCCCATGGAAGTACGGCTGTGAGCTAGCCGACACCGAGGAATCAAAAAAAACTTTCCAGAAGGGGTTGTATCCGCCGTCGAGGTTTGCGAATCTCTTCTTGGCGCTCGACGCGGCTCGCAACATCAGCCCCACGGAGAGCCAGAACCCCTCCTCTCTCACAGGACCTACACCAGGAAACTGGTATCGGCCCTTCACTTGCGGGGGGATTCGTGAAAGCGTTCACATTCACAAGCAACCTGCCAGCAACACCTAGGAGATGGAGCAGCCATGGACTGGCGCCACAACGCCATTTGTCGTGAGGAAGACCCTGAGCTGTTCTTCCCCATCGGCAACACCGGTCCTGCGCTGCTGCAGATCGAGGAAGCCAAGGCCGTCTGCCGTCGCTGCCCCGTCGTGGAGCAGTGCCTGCAGTGGGCGCTCGAGTCCGGCCAGGACTCCGGCGTCTGGGGTGGCCTCAGCGAGGACGAGCGTCGCGCGATGAAGCGCCGCGCCGCCCGCAACCGAGCCCGTCAGGCTTCTGCCTGACGCTCCACCCCGAACGGACCTGAGCCCGGCGGCGCGTACAGCGAGTACGCATCTCCCGCCCCCGAGCCGCAGCGCGCAGTACCCTCAACGCGCAGAGCCGTTTGAAGCTTTGAGCCCCGGACCAACAGGTTCGGGGCTTTCTGCTGTCCAAGTGCCGTACGGGCGCGGCTACTTCTGCGGCCGTACGGGGATGTCGAGCAGCACCTGGGTGCCGCGCTCGGGCGCGGGCAGCATGTCGAAAGAGCCGCCCAACTCGCCCTCGACCAGGGTGCGGACGATCTGCAGGCCGAGGTTGCCGGCGCGCTTGGGGTCGAAGCCCTCGGGCAGTCCGACGCCGTTGTCCTGGACGGTGATCAGGAGGCGGGCGTCCTTGCTGGTGCCGCCGCGTACCGCGGAGACCTCGACGGTGCCGGTCTCGCCCTCGCGGAAGCCGTGCTCCAGGGCGTTCTGCAGGACTTCGGTGAGGACCATCGAGAGCGGAGTGGCGACCTCCGCGTCCAGGATGCCGAACCGTCCTGTGCGCCGGCCGGTGACCTTGCCCGGGGAGATCTCGGCGACCATCGCGAGCACGCGGTCGGCGATCTCGTCGAACTCGACGCGCTCGTCCAGGTTCTGGGACAGCGTCTCGTGGACGATCGCGATGGAGCCGACGCGCCGTACCGCCTCTTCGAGCGCCTCGCGGCCGCTCTGCGAGTCGATACGGCGGGCCTGCAGCCGCAACAGGGCGGCCACGGTCTGGAGGTTGTTCTTCACCCGGTGGTGGATCTCCCGGATGGTGGCGTCCTTGGTGATCAACTCGCGTTCGCGGCGGCGCAGTTCGGTGACATCGCGCAGCAGCACGAGCGACCCGATCCGCGTCCCCTTCGGCTTGAGCGGAATCGCGCGGAGCTGGATCACACAGTCGTTGCCCTCGACCTCGGTCTCGCGCGGGGCCCAGCCGCTGGCCAGCTTGACCAGGGCCTCGTCCACGGGCCCGCGGGACGGGGCCAGTTCGGCCGTGGCCTTGCCCAGATGCTGGCCCACCAGGTCCGCCGCCAGGCCCAGACGGTGGTACGCGGACAGCGCGTTGGGCGATCCGTACTGGACGAGGCCCTCCGCGTCGAGCCTGATCAGACCGTCACCGACACGCGGCGACGCATCCATGTCGACCTGCTGCCCCGGAAACGGGAAGGAGCCGGCGGCGATCATCTGGGCGAGGTCCGAGGCGCTCTGGAGGTACGTCAGTTCAAGACGGCTCGGGGTGCGCACGGTGAGCAGGTTCGTGTTGCGCGCGATGACGCCGAGGACGCGGCCCTCCCTGCGTACGGGAATGGACTCGACGCGGACCGGAACCTCCTCGCGCCATTCCGGATCGCCTTCGCGCACGATCCGTCCCTCGTCGAGCGCGGCGTCGAGCATCGGCCGGCGGCCGCGCGGCACGAGGTGCCCGACCATGTCGTCCTGATACGAGGTGGGGCCGGTGTTGGGGCGCATCTGGGCGACCGACACATAGCGCGTGCCATCGCGGGTGGGGACCCACAGGACGAGGTCGGCGAAGGAGAGGTCGGAGAGCAGCTGCCACTCCGAGACCAGCAGATGCAGCCACTCGAGGTCGGTGTCCCCGAGGGCGGTGTGCTGGCGTACGAGATCGTTCATGGAGGGCACGTGTGCGAGCGTACCTGGCCGCCACGACGGGTGTCCGGGGCGCTGGGCCTGGGCTGGTCCGGTGCTGGAGCGTCCCGTACGGGCCCGGAAACACCCGCGGGCCGCGGCGCCTGGGAGGGACCCTCAGCCCGCCCGGCACCGCAGCCCGGAGTTGCATCGGCCACCGGGTGTGCGGACCCACGGACCGAGTGGGGGTGCGCGCGCAGTCAGGGCAGAGAGCGCTGCACCCCACTCCGCTCTTCTGTGCGGGAAGAGCGGAAGCTTGTGGTTGCGTCGGGGCCTGGGCCCCACCCCGCATTGTGGACTAGACCATTATCCGATGTCCATGCGTCGGGAGATGTTTGTTCTCGTCTCTTTCTCCAACGTCCCGTCGCGGGAAAAAGTTCACCTCGCCGCGGATCCGCTCCCGGCGGCGGCGGGCGCGGGGGGCCAGGCGCGCATGGCCAGTTGGGCGACCTGTTCCAGTTCCTCGGCGCTCGCACCGTCGCGGGCCTGCTGGGACATGCCCTGGAAAACGGCGGCGACGTGGCGGGCCAGGACCCGGGCGTCCGCATCCGACGGCAGGTGGCCGGCCGCGATATCGACCCTGATCCGACGTTCGAAATCGGCCATATTGGCGTTGCGCTGCGCCCGCAGGGACTCCTCGACCTCGGGGGTGGTGCAGTTGGTCGCCGCGTGGATCACCAGGCAGCCGTGCGGATGCCCCGGCTCGGTGAACGCGGTCGCCACCTCGCGCAGCATCCGCTCGAACCCGGCGCGGGCGGTGGTCTCGCCTTCGAGCGCGCGGCCGGCGACCGACCCGTGGGTGCGTCCGTACTCGACGAGGACCTCGGCGAACAGCGACCGCTTGTCGCCGAACGCGGCATACAGGCTGGGCGGCCCGATCCCCATGGCGCGCGTGAGGTCGGAGACCGAGGTCGCCTCGTACCCCCGCTCCCAGAAGATCTGCAGCGCCTTCTCGAGCGCCGTGGCCCGGTCGAAGGAGCGGGGGCGGCCGCGGGGCTTCGAGCCGGCCCTGGGGCCTTCGGCCTGCTGCTTGCCGTCCTGCTGCTTGTCGGCGTGCTTCTCCACCATGGAGTGAATTCTATAGCGGGCACTAGAAATCTTACGGCGGCGTGGGCTAGCTTTCTTTCTGTAGCGACCACTAGCGAAATGAGGGACGCAGTCATGGGCGTGCTCGCAGGCAGGCTTACGGGGAAGACAGCGCTGGTCACGGGTGGCAGCCGCGGTATCGGACGCGGGATCGCGGAGCGGCTCGGGCGGGACGGTGCGCGGGTGGCGGTGCACTACGGGAGCAATGAGACGGCGGCCAAGGAGACGGTCACGGCGATCGAGGAGGCCGGCGGTTCGGCCTTCGCGATACGGGCGGAGCTCGGGGTGCCGGGGGACGCGGCGCAGCTGTGGGCGGAGTTCGACCGGCAGGCTCAGGGGCTGGACATCCTGGTCAACAACGCGGGGATAGGGGTGAGCGAGCCCTTCGCGACGCTCCAGGAGGAGGAGTACGAGCGGGTGTTCGCGGTGAACGCCAAGGCGCCGTTCTTCGTCACCCAGCTCGGTGCGCAGCGGCTGCGGGACGGCGGGCGGATCATCAATGTCTCGTCGGGGCTCTCCCACGCGTCGGTCATGCCGCATCTGGTCGCGTACGCGATGACGAAGGGTGCCCTCGACGTCTTCACGCGCGATCTGTCCAAGGTGCTCGGGCCGCGCGGGATCACGGTGAACGCGGTGGCGCCTGGCATCGTCGACACCGACATCAACGCCGACTGGCTGCGCGCCGGCGACGAGGCGTGGGCGAACGCCGCCTCGATGTCCGCGCTCGGCCGGGTGGGGGCGCCGTCGGACATCGCGGATGTGGTGGCCTTCCTCGCGTCGGAGGACGGGAGGTGGGTGACGGGGCAGTGGATCGATGCGACGGGTGGGTCGCTGGCTTAGGGGCGTGCACAGATGCGGCGGCGTCAGTGGGTTTCGGTGACCTTGGCCAGGGCGCGGGGGGCGTCCGGGTCCTGGCCGCGGGCGATGGTGACCTCGTAGGCGAGGAGTTGGAGGGGGAGGATTTCCAGGATGGGCTGGAGCTCCTCGGCCAGGCCGGCGGTGGGCAGTTCGAAGCCGGCCGAGGCGGCGGCGACCTGTTCCCGTGGGCCGATGACGACCAGATCGGCGCCTCGGCCGCGGAGGCGGTCGAGGACGGGCTGCAGGGCTTCGCCGCCCTTGCCGTCCGTGACGACCGCGATCACCGGGGAGATGTTGTCGACCATGGCGAGCGGGCCGTGCAGGAGGTCCGCGCCGGAGTACGAGAGGGCGGGGATGTAGCTGGTCTCCATCAGCTTGAGGGCGGCTTCCTTGGCGGTCGGATAGCCGTAGCCGCGGGACGTGATGACCATGCGTTCGGCGAAGCGGTAGCGCGAGGCCAGCTGCTTCACCTCGTCCCCGCGGGCGAGGAGTTCGGCGGCCAGGTCGGGCAGTACGGCCGCCTCGGCTCCGTCGCCGCCGCGCAGGCCCTCGACGAAGAGGTAGAGCGAGAGGAGGGAGGCCGTATAGGTCTTCGTCGCGGGGAGTGCCTTCTCGGGGCCGGCGAGGATGTCGATGTGGTGCTCGGAGACCGCGGCCAGCGGGGAGTCCGGGTTGTTGGTCACGGCGAGCGTGATCGCTCCGGCGTCGCGGGCCGCCTTGGTGGAGTCGACCAGGTCGGGTGAGCCACCGGACTGGCTGACCGTGATGACCAGGACATCGCGCAGGTCGGGGCGGGCGCCGTAGGCCGTCGTGGTCGACATGGAGGCGAGGCCGCAGGGCAGACCGAGCCGGATCTCGAGGAGGTACTTGGCGTACAGGGCGGCGTTGTCGGAGGTGCCGCGGGCGGTGAGGAGCACGAAACGGGGGCTGCGGGCGGAGATCTGCTCGGCGACGGCGCGGATCCTCGGTGCGCCCTGCTCCAGAATCCGCCGCAGCACGGTGGGCTGCTCCGCCATCTCGGCCGCCATGATCCGGCCGGCCTGCTCACTGAGGGGCGACATGCTGGGTTACCTTCCCGGGTTGGCCTTCCCCCAGTCTGCGCCGGGAGGCGCGGGAGTGCTGCTTGATGGGGGCCATCGGCCGGGGTACGCCGCGCGGTCTGTGCCCGGCCGCGCTGCCGCTACCGTGCCCGGCCGCGCGGCGGAGGCTGGGGCGAGGCGCGGGGCTGGTGGTGGCGGGGCGCGGTAGGGCGCGGACCGCCTGACTGTGTGACTGCCCCGCCCCGCGCCTCGCCCTGCCAAGCCGCGCCCGCCC
>NZ_JAAKZW010000032.1 GCF_011044995.1 Streptomyces mesophilus
GGGTAGAAGCGCGTGGGGGAGGTGGGCTTCGGGCGGTCAGCCGAGCGGTCGTGGCCTCGGCGTGAACGCCTCGCCGGGTACGGGCAGTCCGTAGCTGCGCAGCTGCTGGGCGCGGGTGACCACGGCTGCGCCCTCCATGAGGTTGCGGGCGATCTGCGCGACGGTGCAGTGCGCCCGGTCCTGCAGAAAGCTTCCGGCGCGCCAGCGGTTGAAGGCGCCCTGCGCGGGGCCACACCAGATCTGGTAGTCGGTACGCCGCTGCGGGTCGCCTTCGATCGCCCAGACGCTGGATCGTCCCAGGTACCAGCGGAAGACAAGGGCCATCTTGTGCTGGGGATCGCGCAGGGCGCGTTCCAGCTGGCCTGGATCACGGCGCTGCCAGAACGCTTCGGTCTGTGCCCACACTTCGGCGAGCGGCAGGCGCAGCACGTCCCGTTCCAGTTTGTCGCGCAGCGCCTGGGGGAGCGCTTCGAGCGACGGGTGCTCGCGGTAGATCTCGTACAGCTGTGCGGCGCGGCCGGCGAACATGGTGCCGCGCCGCAACACTTGTAGTTTGACGCCGAGTTCGAACATGTCGGCAGCCGGAGCCATCACCACGTCGTCGACGTCCGCGCCGGCGAGCAGGTCCTTCGCTGCCTCGGACAGCCCTGCTTCCACGGCCAGTTGGTTGATCGAACCCGTCACCACATAGGCCGCACCGAGCCCGAACGCGGCGGCGACGGACTGCGGGGTACCCAGGCCGCCGGCCGCGCCCACCCGGATGGGACGGGCGTAGCCGTGGCGGGCGGACAACTCGTCGCGCAGAGCGAGGATCCGCGGAAACAATGCGACCAGCGGCCGGTTGTCCGTGTGCCCACCGCTGTCGGCCTCCACAGTGATGTCCTCGGCGACCGGGATACGGGCGGCGAGCCGGGCCTCCTCGTCGGTCAGCCGTCCGGACGCCACCAGTGACCGGAGCAACTCCGGCGGTGCGGGCGACATGAACCGCTCTGCCACGTCCGGGTGCGAGATCTTCGCGAACACCTGGGTGCGTCGCACCACTTGGCCTGACCGGTCCGTGTGCAGCCCGGCCATGGCGCAGTGCACCACCGCAGGCGTGAGATCCATGTAGGCGGAGGCCGAGATCCGCGGCACCTCATGGCGTACAAGGAGGTCGGCCACCCGCGCCTCGAGCTCCGGCTCGGCCGGGGAGTGAATGAGGTTGACGCCCCAGCCGGGCCCGGCACCGAGCTCTCGGCGGAGGTCGAGGACGGCCTGCTCCACACGCTGTGGTGCCAGGCCCCCGGCGCCGAACATGCCGAGCATGCCCGCCCGGGCCATGGCCGTCACCATCGTGGTGGTGGCGATCCCATTGGCCATCTCCCCGCTCACATACGGAAATCGCACCCCGTGCGCGGCGGCGAAGGTACGGTCGCCGAGCCATTCGGGGAACAAGGCCGGCAGCAGACCGACGATCCGGTGGGCCTCACCGCCCCCGGGATGCGCCTGCGCCGAGCCTTCGATTGCTGCGCCGAGCGCCCCGTCGCTGTCCCGGCGCAGCACGTACAGGGCGCGCCGCGGGTCGCTGGACAGTTCCTTGATGGCCGTAGGAGTGAAGGCGGCGGCATAGGTGCCAGGTGACCAGTAGCCGAAAGTCTCCGGCCTGCTGCGGTTGAACACTGCCGTCGGCATCGCATCAGCTCCTGAAGGCAAGTGGGCGGCCCGGCGCTGTTGCACCGTGGCTTCAATTCTTGCCTTCTGGAGAGATCCGTCGGTATAGCTGATTCGTCGGTCCGACATTGGGCCTGGGCCCATAGCGCCAACGGACTTGCCATTGGCGACAGTCCCGTCCTTGTGAAGGGAAAAGGGGGATGTCGCCAAGGCGCCGCGGCCATCGTCACTATGGACAGGGGTGCGACCGGCTCTTCAGGGCAACGACCGCGGCTTCCGTCCGAGTGGTGACACCCAGTTTTCCAAGAACGCTGTGCACGTAGTTCTTCACAGTCTTTTCGGAGAGCCCGAGTTTCCTGGCGATCTCCGCGTTCGTCTTTCCCCGAGCGAGGAACTCGAGGACTCGGCGTTCCTGATGCGTGAGTCGTGCCGGGGCCGGCCGAGGCTGTGGAACACGGGCTGCGGACCGGGTGGTTGATGCGCACTCCGGGCATTCGCCGGCCAGTGCGTCCAGGGTCTGTTGCACCTCTTGCATACGCAGCATGAGCTGATGCAGGACCTGCTGCCCTTCGGCGATTTTGTTGCGCAGTGCGGTGAAAGTCTCAGGGCCGACCGTGAGATGGGAGTGCTCTGGGGGAGCGTCGCCGGATTCCATGGAGGTATCTCTGCCCCTGGCCCCTGCTGGTTCATCGCTGGACCTGCGTCTGTGGGGGGTGATGGGGTCGTTCCCCGCACGAAGGGAGGGCGCACAGGGGGCGGATACGTTCATCGTATGAGCCCCTCAGTGCACTGGCCGCGCTTGACCGTCACCCGGATGGCGGACCCTGCCGACCAGGTGCCCAGGCATTATTGAGCATGATCTCGAGGGAGGGAATGTGTCCGATGGGGCAGATGACGGGGCGGGTGGCGAGGAAGAGGAACCCTCGGGCGGCATCCTGGGCGCCATTGAGTCCCTACGCAGGTCAGCAGAAATGCAACTGGCTGCATTCGATTCCCTTGCGCGCTCGCTCAAGGCTGAGGCGCCGGCCGCTGACGTGGAGAGCCCGTCGGCAACTGCTGAGCCTGAGAGGGCCGCTCTCACCGACCGGGAGAGCCAGGTTCTGACCCTTGTGGTGCGGGGTTGTTCGAACCGTCAGATCGCGAGAAGTCTGGGGATTTCGGATCACACCGTGCGCACTCATCTGCAGTCGGTCTTCCGGAAATTGGAGGTCAGCCACCGTACTGAGGCTGCCGTGGTCGCGCTGCGGGAAGGCCTCATCGACGTCGACCCGCTCGGCCCTTAGCTTCCCCGAAATCGTGTCCTTATTCCTCGGCACAATGGACGATACTCAACTCACCGCGCCCGGTGCTTCGATGGCAGACCGTCAAGACTGTTCATCAGGCAGGCAAGGGGTGCGGAATTGGAACGCAGCCGGATCACACAACGCGATCAGGAGCCATCTCAGGACATTGCGACCTGGGACGCCGCGATCGCCGACGGCTTCACTCAGGCACTCCAAGACGGCCTCTGCCGCGCCGCCCGCAGGACTGCTCCCGACACGGCTCCCCCTGTTCCACCCTGCCCTACGTGCCGCCGAGGGCAGGCGTGATCACGTGCGGCCAACCACGCCCTAGGCTGCATTCGCTGCGGTAGGCCTGACCGGCACCAGCGCTGACGCCTACGAGAGCACCCCCGAAAAACGCTTCTCCGCCCCGAACTTCACGTGGGCGAAAGCCGACAAGATGTCGCGCGGGCGGGTGAACGCGGACGGCGTGCCGCGTGCAGCCGTCCGCGTAGCCGGGTCCTTCGGTAGCCGTTCAGTACTGCTCGGTTTCGACGAATCCCGCGTCCGCGTCATCGGCGGCACCGAAGGCATCGGCTGCGGTGGTGGGGTCGAATCCGGGCGGGCTGTCCTTGAGGCCCATGCCCATGCCGGCCAGCTTGGCCTTGACCTCGTCGATGGACTTCGCACCGAAGTTACGGACGTCCAGCAGGTCCGCTTCGGAGCGCGCCACCAGCTCGCCGACGGTGTGGATGCCTTCGCGCTTGAGGCAGTTGTAGGAGCGGACGCTCAGGTCCAGTTCCTCGATGGCCAGAGCGAGATCGGCGGCCAGGGCGGTGTCGACGGGGGAGGGGCCCATGTCGATGCCCTCGGCGTCGATGTTCAACTCCCGCGCCAGACCGAACAGCTCGACCAGCGTCTTACCGGCCGATGCCATGGCGTCACGCGGACGCATGGCCTGCTTGGTCTCGATATCGACGATGAGCTTGTCGAAGTCGGTGCGCTGCTCGACTCGGGTCGCCTCAACCTTGTAAGTGACCTTGAGGACCGGCGAGTAGATGGAGTCGACCGGGATACGGCCGATCTCCTGGCCGACCTGCTTGTTCTGCACGGCGGAGACATAGCCGCGACCGCGTTCGACGGTCAGCTCCATCTCCAGCTTGCCCTTGCCGTTGAGCGTCGCGAGCACGAGGTCGAGGTTGTGGACCTCGACGCCGGCGGGCGGGGCGATGTCCGCGGCGGTCACGACGCCGGGGCCCTGCTTGCGCAGGTAGAGGACGACCGGTTCGTCGTGCTCGGAGGACAGGTCGAGCTGCTTGATGTTCAAAATGAGGTCGGTGACGTCGTCCTTGACGCCCGGCACGGTGGTGAACTCGTGCAACACGCCCTCGATACGCACGCTGGTGACCGCGGCGCCCGGGATCGAGGACAGCAGCGTACGGCGCAGAGAATTGCCGAGCGTGTAGCCGAAGCCCGGCTCGAGGGGCTCGATCACGAACCGGGAACGGAACTCGTCGACGACCTCTTCGGTCAGCGAAGGGCGCTGAGCGATCAGCATGCGGTGGTGCCTCCAGACTCCGGCGCCCCCTGATGCGACGCCATGGACACTGCACGCTACCGGCAATCCGACCCCACCCGACGCCGCACCGCCCACACACCCGGACACAGAAGGGTCCCAAACAGTCCGCGCGACGGCGACTTTTCCCGCAGCGGCCGGCCGGCGTGGTCCGGTCGACGGGCCCGCTGTGCCAGGGCTTCGCGCGGTGAAGCCGGCCGGTGGATGCCCTTGCGCCGCCGTCCACGGTGAGCACTGTGCCGGTGATGTACGCCGCATCCGGGGAGGCGAGCGGGGCGGCACGGCCGCCGGCGTCACTTGGCTGTGGAGGACCTGTCCGGCGTCAGTGTCGCCAGCAGGGAGTTCAGGACAAGTTCGGTCGAGGTCGCCATGTCGACGGCGTCCGGGCTGAGCAGCCACTGGACCTGGAGGCCGTCCATGACGGCGATGAGCGCGTTGGCCGCGTGGGCGATGCGGTCGTCGTCCTCGGGCAGGCCGGTTGCCTCGCGCAGGGCGTCGGCGACGAAGGCGCGCAGCCCGGTGTAGCGGTCGCGGAAGTAGACCTGTGCGGGGTGGTCGTCGGTGACGGACTCGGCCGACAGGACCGCGTACAGCCGTACGATCCCCTCGCGTTCGGCGTTGCGGTGGGCCGTGTCGACGAGGTGGTGGAGGAAGGCGAGGCCCTGCGGCCGGTCGGGTCCGAGCTGTTCGATGTCGGACTGGTCGCGCAGTTCGAGGACGCTGGTGAGCAGTTGGGCCTTGGTGCGGAAGTAGTGCAGGACGCCGGCCTGGGTGAGCCCCGCGCGATCGGCGATCTCCTGCAGTGGCGCGTTGTTGTAGCCGCGCGCGGCGAAGGTGTCGATGGCGATGTGCAGGATGTCCTGCTGGCGCTGTTTGGCCTCTGCGCTGCGGGGCGTACGGGGCTGGGTCCTGCGGTTCTTCTTGGCTGTCGAGTGCTCACTCACCCGCCACACCCTAGGTCCCGAGTTGGTGATCGTCACAGAGAGCGCTGGAGTGTGACCTGGATCACTTACTAAGTACTTAGCAGGTGTGCTTTCATGTGGCCGTCATCACGACGCCATGCCGCCGTCACGGCACGAGGGGATCCACATGACTGTCCTGTCGCCCGCAGCTTCCGCCGCATCGGCGCCCCCGGCTGCGGCCGCCGAGGCCCGCCGGGTCGCGCTGGTGAAGGGCCTGGATCTGGCGGCGAAGGTGCGCCTGCTGACCGGGGCGAGCCTGTGGTCGACGCACGGGGAGCCGCGCCTTGGTCTGCACCCCGTGGTCACCTCCGACGGGCCGCAGGGTGTACGGGGCACCGGTGAAGTGCCCGGCGAGACGGGGCTGTTGGCGCCGGCCCCGAGCGCGACGGGCGCGACCTGGGACACGGAGCTGGCGCAGCGCCTGGGCCGGCTGTTCGCCAAGGAGGCCCGCCGCAAAGGTGTGGACGTCGTCCTGGCGCCGCTGGTGAACCTGCAGCGCACCCCGGTCGCCGGCCGCCACTTCGAGTGCCTGTCCGAGGACCCGCTGCTGACCGGGGCGCTCGGCGCGGCGCTTGTGCGGGGTCTGCAGGAGGAGGGTGTGGCGGCCTGCCTGAAGCACTTCGTCGCGAACGACTCGGAGACGGACCGTACGCGTTACCGGGCGAAGATCGATCCGCGCACCCTGCGCGAGGTCTACCTGGCACCGTTCGAGCGGGTGCTCGCCGAGGCCGGGCCATGGAGCGTGATGGGCGCGTACTCGGGCCTGGACGACGGCACCGAGACGGCTCCGGTGCTCGAACACCGCCGGATCCTGCAGGGCGTACTCAAGGACGCATGGGCCTACGACGGAGCCGTGATCAGCGACTGGGCCGCCACGCGGACCACCGCCGCCACCGCCAACGCGGGCCTCGACCTCGTGATGCCCGGCCCCGACGGCCCGTGGGGTGACGCGCTGGTCGAGGCGGTACGTCACGGGGAGGTGGCCGAGGCGGTCATCGACGACAAGGTCCTGCGGCTGCTGCGCCTCGCCGACCGGGTCGGCAAGCTCACCGAGCCCTGGCAAGCAGGTGAGCAGGCCCCGCCGCTGCCACCCTGCGCCGCGCCCGCACCCGTGGGTGACGCGGACTTCACCGCACTGCGCGAGGTCGTCACGCGGGGCACCGTACTGCTGCGCAACGCGGGGGAGTTGCTGCCGCTGGCCGCCGACCGCCTGGGCAGCGTCGCGCTGATCGGACCGAACGCGATCGAGCCCTATCTGCAAGGCGGCGGCAGCGCTTACGTGCCGGCGATACGCACGGTCGGCTTCGTCGAGGGATTGCGGGCCGCGCTGCCGGACCAGGTGAAGCTCACGGTGCACCGGGGCGGCTCCTCACGGCGGCACGCACCGTTCATCGACGCCGCGCGCCTGGACGGCATGCACGCCGCCTACCTGGACGAGGACGGGAAACTGCTCGGCCAGGAGGCCCGCCCGACCGGCGACTGGGGGTCGCACTCCGTCGCGGACGGCGTCCGTGATGTGGTGCTCACCAGCCGGATCACACTGGCCGAACAGGGCGCCCACATCCTGGAGTTCGGGTGCGCCGGGCGCTTCACAGTCACTCTGGATGAGCAGGTCGTCCACTGTGGCCAGGACGACCGCGGCGTCGAGTTGATCGTGGAGTCCTCCCACAACCACCCGGCCACGCACCGCCACACCGTGCAGGTGGGCGACGCCCCGGTCGTACTCGCCCTGCGGATCGAACTGCGGGTCGTCGACGGCGAGGGCTACGGGCGCTTCGTCACCGCGCACCTGCGCCATCAGCCGCCCGGTCCGAGCGTCGCGGACGAGATCGCCGAGGCGGTGACCGTCGCACGCGCGGCCGACGTCGCCGTGGTGGTCATCGGGACCAACGAGGAGGTCGAGTCCGAGGGGTGGGACCGCCCCGACCTCGAACTGTCCGAGCAGCAGCACCAGTTGGTCCGTGCCGTGTCCGCCGCCAATCCCCGCACCGTCGTGGTCGTCAACGCCGGCGCCCCTGTACTGCTGCCCTGGGCCGGCCAGGTGCCGGCCCTGCTGTGGGCCTGGCTGCCCGGGCAGGAAGCGGGGCACGCGCTCGCCGACGTGCTGCTCGGCCGCGCCGAACCCACGGGGCGACTGCCGTGGACACTGCCTGCCCGCGCCCAGGACGTCCCGGTCCCCGACGCGATCCCCGTCGACGGCATCGTCGACTACCGCGAGGGACTGGACATCGGCCACCGCGGCTACGACCGGGCCGGCACCGTGCCCGCCTTCCCCTTCGGTCACGGCCTGGGCTGGACCACCTGGTCCTACCGGCAGGCCGAGGCCCCCGAGTTGTCCGTTCCCGCACCCCTGCCCAGCCCCGCGGGCGGGGACGGACCCCACGTCACGGTCACCCTCACCAACACCGGGCCCCGCAAGGGACGCGAGGTCGTCCAGGCGTATTTGGAGCAGCCCTTCCTCGACCGTGAACCCGTCCGCGTCCTGGCCGCGTTCGCGGTCACCGAAGTCGACGCGGGCGCGACGCAGACGGTGACGCTCACGCTGCCGTGGCGCTCCTTCCAGGCCTGGGACGAGGAGAGCGGCCGCTGGCGCCTGCGCCCGGGCCGCTACCGGCTGCGCATCGGCCGCTCCAGCCGCGACCTGCGCCTGGCGCTCGACCTCGACGTACAGGCGGACGCAGCCGGAGCCCGGCACACGCTGCGCCCCGCCGCCCGATAACCCGCACCGGCGCACCACGCCTTCGACCGCCGGACCGTCCGCGCAAGCGCGGATGCGCCGACCGGTCGGCCCGGCCGCACCACCGCACGTGTCAGGTCACCCCCACCAAAGGAGAGCCGCACATGCCAGGCAGAACCACACCACGGGCCCGCGCCGCGGGCGCCGCCCTCGTACTGGCCGTCGCCGGTCTCGGCGTCGTCAACTCCGGCACCGCCCAGGCCGCCGACCCCACCGCACAGGTCTGGGTCACCACGAAGGACGGAGCCAAGAAACTCACGCCCGAGACAGTGCCGTTCACCGGTACGGCCCAGCCCGTCGACATACGCGTCGACGCGGCCAACAAGGGCCAGAAGTTCACCGGCGCCGGCGCCTCGGTCACCGAGGCCTCCGCGCACCTCATCCAGGCCCTGCCCGCCGACAAGCGCGCCGACCTGATGAAGTCGCTGTTCTCCCCGAGCGAGGGCATCGGCCTGAACTATCTGCGCCAGCCGCTGGGCAGCACCGACTTCAACTCCGGCGGCTTCTACACGTACGAGGACACCAAGGGATCGTTCTCCATCGCCCGGGACAAGGCGGAGATCATCCCGGTCGTCAAGCAGGCGACCGCCCTCAACTCGGCGATCCGGTTTATGGGCTCGCCCTGGTCGCCGCCCGCCTGGATGAAGTCGGGCAACTCGCTCAACGGCGGCAGCCTCAAGACCGATCAGTACCAGGCGTACGCCGACTACCTGGTCAAGGCCATCAAGGCGTACGGGCAGGAAGGCATCACCCTCACCGACCTCACGGTGCAAAACGAGCCCGAATTCGCCACCAGCTACCCGTCGATGGCCATGACGTCGAGCGAGCAGGCCGCCTTCCTCAAGGTCCTCGACCAGAGCCTGACCGCAGCCGGGCTGCCGACCAACGTCCTCGCGTACGACCACAACTGGGACCACCCCAACTACCCGATCGAAGTCTTCAACTCCACCCAGAACATTCCGCGCGTCATCGGCGCCGCCTTCCACTGCTACGGCGGCGCTCCCGCCGCCCAGCAGCAGATCGTCAACGCCGGCAAGCGGGTCTTCTTCACCGAGTGCTCCGGCACCGACACCGCCAACACCTTCGCCGACACCCTCCAGTGGCATGCCGAGAACCTCGTCGTGCAGAACATGCGCAACGGCGGCGAGACCGTCGTCAACTGGAACCTCGCCCTCGACCAGAACGGCGGCCCGCACCAGGGCCACTGCACCAACCGCTGCAACGGCGTCGTCGAGATCGCCAATGGCAACGTCACCCGTGGCGCCGAGTACTACGTCCTCGGGCACGTCACCAAGTTCATCAAGCCCGGAGCCACCCGCGTGGGCTCCACCAGTCAGGGCGCCGGCGGCGTGCAGAACGTCAGCTTCCAGAACCCGGACGGCACATTCGCCACGTACGTGGTCAACACCGCGTCGAGCGCCCAGACCTTCTCGCTCACCGAGGGCGGCAAGTCCCTCACGTACAACCTGCCGGCCGGCGCCATCGCGACGATCACCTGGGCGGGGAACGGCACCACCGATCCGGGCGGTCCGATCGATCCGGCCTCCTGGTACCGCGTGGCCAACGCGAACAGCAACGCCTGCCTGGACGCCGCCGACTGGGGCACGGCCAACGGAACTGCTCTGCAGCAGTGGGCCTGCGGCACCGGAACCAACCAGAAGTGGCAGTTCCGGCCCACCAGCGGCGGCTACTACCAGGTGGTGAACCAGTTCAACTCGCGTGCCTGGGACGTGGACGGCGGCCCGGGAGCCACCGCCGACGGCACCAAGGTCCATCTGTGGAGCTATGAGGGCGGCACCAACCAGCAGTGGCGCCCCGAACCGGTCGGCACCACCGGCCGCTACCGCTTCGTCGCCCGCCACAGCGGCAAGTGCCTGGCCGTCGACGGAAGTTCGACTGCCAACGGCGCCCGCCTGTCGCAGCAACCTTGCGGCAGCTCCACCGCCCAGGCGTTCACCTTGACCGGCTGACCGGCTGACCGGCCCGGCAGGTCCCATGTCCGGCACCGTGAACGAGGGTGCCGGACATGGCGCGTGGCGGTGTCAGCGTGCGGCACGGCGCGACAGGTCAGCGGCTCACGCTGGCTGTGTCGGGCAAACTGTTTGCCGACGTGGTCGGTGCGGTCTGCGTTGCTAAACAACAGCAAGGGAGCCCTCTCACCGTGGCAGACATCAGAGTCACCTACGACAAGACAGTGGACGCAGCGTACGTGTACCTCACCGAACCGCAGGCCCGCGTGAAGTCCGCGCGCATGTATCCCTGCGATCCGGTGGACGTTGACGGCATGATCAACCTCGACTTCGACGAGCAGGGCCGCCTCATCGGCATCGAAGTGTTGGCCGCCGGCTCGAAATTGCCCGAGTACCTGCTCCAGTCCGCGGAGCAGGTCAGACGGGTGGGATCAGATCGCTCTCGCTGACGGTGTAGGTCAGTTGGGGGTAGGCGAAGTCCGTTTCGTTGTTCTCGCGGCGCCGTAGGCGATAGAACTCGCGGCTCTGCTCGTCGTCGGCCGGTGTGAGGCGCTCGCCCTGCGGGAGGTACGCATGTCCGTCGCGGAAACGTAGCAAGGTCTTCGACGTGCGAAAGGTCACGCCCAGCCATGTGTTGTCCGCCGTCGGGGCAGACGACTCCAGCACGATCCTGTGTTTGAAGCGGCGATTCGATTCGACGGAGAACACGACGACGCTGTTGTGCGTGAGAGAAATATCGAACCGATCGTCAGCGGAGTCTTTCGATTCGACGATCAGCTTTCTGGGCGGGCTCGCTTCGGGATGCCGGTAGCAGGAGAAGACGGCGATGAACGACTCGTCGGCCAGGTCGAGGGCCAGGTCGGAATGGCCGCCCATGGTTTTGTATGCGTTCGTGTACTGCTCGATGAGCGCGTTGTTGAAGCCGACCGGGAGCGCCGCGCGCTCTTGAATCTCTCGTGCCAGCCGCTGGTGCACCGTCCGGAAGCGCTGCGTGGAGCTGTTGTAGCGAGTGGTGGTGCGGACGAGAGGCACGCCGCCGGCGTAGTCGATGTCGGTGAGTGTGGCGCCTTGCCGACCCTTGCCAAGATCTTCCCAGCGGACCGATTCGGACAGTTCCATGAAGGGATTGTCCGCTGCCGGCAAAGCGATCGAGATGAACTCGCGCGGGATCCTAGATTCGAGGCGCAAGGTAGTCCCCCGAGTTCATGCTGAAGAGGAAATCGTCATCGTAGTGAATGAGGGAAGAGGTCCGGTTCTCCTCGGCGTACAGCCGGCGCAGCTCGTCCGTGCCCGCCGGTGTGGGCGGCTCAAGTGGCCGCAGACGTCCCGCCACTTTGAGGTGGGTGTTGCCGTTCTTGTGAACGGCTTTGGTGTTCGAGCAGCGCACCACGTAACCGAGGCGGGTCGGGAGCAGCTCGGCGTTCAACGCTGAGGGCCGGATCTCGTGCGTGTACAGGCGGTTGGTGGACAGAGGCATCATGAATACGGAGCCTGGATAGAGAGTGACGGAGAACTGCTGGGGCAACGCGTTCTCGTTGCTGTCTGCGGCCGCCTCCTTCTCCTTGAGGCGGAAGCGAAGTCTCGTCAGTGCGCTGACACCCTTCACGCCGTAGTCGAAGACGTCTTTGGCCAGCGGCTGCAGCTGGTCGAGCCGGTCGTAGAAGGTACAGAAGGCCATGATCCCGTTGGCGGGCATGTCCTTTGTCTTGTCGGCATGGGCCGAGATCTTCGCCTTGGCCTGCTTGCGCTCGGTCGTGGCAAGGGTGTTGTGGTAGATCTGCGCGAGCACGTGATTCAGCGGTGCGTGATTCCGGAAGACGGCAGCGGCCTCGCGGTTCAGCGCTTCGACGATCTGCATGTCGGTCGGGCGAAAGGTCTCGGTCGGCCCCGAGAGATTCGTGGAACACCGCAGCAGCCGGAAATGCAGTGCGCCACCGTCCTGCGTGACAGGCGTCAAATAGATGCCACTGCGATGGGCTGTTCCAGGCTTGGTGGACTCCGTCAGGGACTGGAACGCGTGCTCCGTACGGATCCGCGTGAAGTGGTCGCCGTCGAGGTCGAAGTAGCGGCGGTAGTGCACGCCGACGCCGTGTACGCCCAGGGGGACCCGGCCGAGCCCGACGGGAGTCCACGACGAGTCAATGGCCTCGCGGTACCCGGGTGACAGCTCCCGGACGACGAATACCCGGGCGGCCGTGCGCAGTTGACGGCCACTGATCTTGGATACGTCACCACACAGGTAGACCGTCTTCTGCGCGAGGTCGCACGAACCGGAAGTGAGCTGGTCCGGCGTGATGGTCGACCCGAAGAAGTCCCTCGCCACGTCATGGTCCTGCAACGTCGACGGTGCGACCAAGAGGTTGCCGGCGTCATCGATGCGGGCTTCTGCCGGCTCTGCTGCGTACATCAAACGGTCCTGCCGTTCACCGAGTTGGGCTGCTCACGAGGGTGGACATGGCAGAGGTTCCGCTGAGCGGCCCAACCTCGCGTGGGTGTTCACCGGCGAACCTCAACGGCCAAGAGTCGGCCATGTGTTCATCTTCCCATCCCCGTAGACGAGCAGGCGGGAGTCGCTGCGCTTGCTCCGCCTCGGCCAGCAGTCGTCGAAGTGACGTGCGCCAACTTATTGCACTCGGAGTGCAGTCGGTGAATACTCCTGCCGCGCCCACTATTTGCACGGCAAGTGCCAATAGTTGGGTCGTCTTGACCTTGCAGCGCGCCCCTCGGCATCGAAGAAGCAAGGAAGGCAGAGACACTCATGCTTGTGACGACACGGAAGTCGATCACCGCACTGGTCGCCGCCACCGCCGTGACGGCCACCCTGACCCTGGCCGGACCAGGCGTCGCGACCGCCACGCCACCCGTGCCTGCCCAGCCCTCAGCGCAGATCACAACGGACGCCGGCGTCTCCATGTCCAGCGACTGGCCCGGCTTCGGACATGACCTGGCCAACACGCGCCGCGCCAACGAGTGGTTGCTGAGTCCGAGCAACATCAAGAACCTCAACGCCAAGTGGACCGCGGCCGGCGCGGCCGTCACCAGTACGCCCGCCGTGGTCGACGACGTCGTGTACTACTCGGACTTCGCCGGCAACCTCACGGCACGCAAGGCCGATTCGGGCGCGTCGATCTGGCAGACGAAGCTGAATCCGGCCCAACTGCCGGGCTCCCCGGCCGTGGTGGGCGACACCGTCTACAGCGCCGGATACGGCGGCATGGTGTACGCCGTGGACAAGAAGACCGGCGCCAAGAAGTGGGGCACGGGCATCGAGCCGGCGCCGAACGCCCTGATCTGGTCCTCGCCGGTCGTCGCGGGCGACACATTGATCATTGGCAGTGGTTCGTTCCAGGTGTTCAGCCCGGCGAACCCGCCGTTCCAGGGCAGCGTGGTCGGCCTGGACATCGCGACCGGCGCGGTGAAGTGGCGCACGCCGGTGTGCACCGGCACCTGCACCGGTGTGTCGGTGTGGTCATCGGCCGCGGTCGACACCGACCTGGGCTTGGCCTACATCGGCACCGGCCAGGCCTACAGCGCGCCCGCCGGGCCGATGTCGGACTCGCTCGTCGCGATCGACTACCGCACCGGGAAGATCGCCTGGCATCACCAGTACACCCCCGACGACGTCTTCTCCGACGCGGCGCCCTACGGCAAGGACGCCGACCTGGGTGCGGCCCCCAACCTGTTCACGATCAACGGCCGCCGCGTGGTCGGCTGCGGCGACAAGGGCGGCTCCTACAAGGCGTTCGACGCCAAGACCGGGCAACTGGTGTGGTCGCGCAAGCTGGTGGAGGGCACCCAGCTCGGCGGCATCGAGCACACCACCGCGTACGCCGACAACACGATCTACGCCGTCGGCAACACCGAGGCCACCGCGACCAGTCGCGGCGACGCCCGGCCCACCGCGGCCACGCTGTTCGCCCTGAACGCCACCACCGGCGCCACCAAGTGGCAGGTCGACCTGCCCGAAGGCGGCTTCGGCGGCGTCGCGGTCGCCAACGGGGTTCTGTACTTCACCACGTGGGAGGGCACGCTGCGCGCCCACAGCGCGGCGACCGGTCACACGCTGCTGTCGCAGTACATCGGCAATCCCGACGGCGCCACCCTCATCGAGAAGGGCGCCGCCGGCGGCCCCACCGTCTCCGGCGGCCGCGTGTACGTCGGCTACGGATGGACCTGGGGAGCGAGCGCCCCCGGCGGAATCCGCTCGCTGGGCCTGTACTGACCTGCCCTTGGCCATTCGACGGCCCTCGTATCGCCGGGCTGCCTGTATTCGGGCAGTCCGGCATGCTCACCCGGCAAGGAGTACGCATGGCCACGACCGCATCATCGCCGCACCAAACCGCGACGGCCGCACTGCCCCTGGAACCCTTCGCCCGCGACCTGCACTTCCCCACCAGCATCACCTTTGACAACCAAGGACAGCTGTACGTCGCCGAGTCGGGCCTGCCGTTCGCCGGTGCGCCGTCCGGCGGCCGCATCTGGCATATCGGGCCGGACGGCTGCCGAAGCCTGCTCGCCGACGGGCTGCGTACCCCCGTGACCGGCCTCACCTGCCACGAAGGCGGCCTGTACATCTCGGAAGGCGGCCAACCGGGGAGGATCCTGCGGCTCGCCCTGGACGGCGGCCCCCTCGACATCGTCCTCGACCATCTGCCGGGCGGGGGCAACTACCAGACCAACATGACCGCCTTCGGGCCGGACGGCAGGCTCTACTTCAGCCAGGGCGCGGCCACCAACACCTCGATCATCGGTCTGGACGCCCTGGACATCGGCTGGTTGAAGAAGATCCCGCACCCGATCGACATCCCGGGCCTGGACGTCGAACTGACCGGGGTCCGCGCCCGGACGGACAACCCCCTCGAGCAGGGCACGACAGCAGTCACCGGGCCCTTCGCCCAGTTCGGCACCGCGCACCCGGCCGGAACCCGCATCCCTGCCGAACTGCCGTGCACCTCGGCCGTGATGAGCTGCGAGCCGGACGGCAGCGACCTGAAACTGGTGGCCTGGGGACTGCGCAACGCCTTCGGGCTGCTCTTCCTGCCCGACGGGCGCCTCCTCGCCACCGACCAGGGCGCCGACGACCGCGGCAGCCGCCCCGTCGGCAACGTACCGGAGCTGCTCTTCGAGGTACGCGAGGGCGCCTGGTACGGCTGGCCCGACTTCATCGGCGGCATCCCCATCAGCGACGCCCGCTTCACCCCCGAGCAGGGAGATGCCCCGGGCTTCGTCCTCGCCAACCACGACGAACTCCCCACACCACAGGAGCCGTTGGCTGCCTTCGCACCGCATGCGTCGGCGGTGAAGATGGACCACACACCGGACGGACGGATCCTCGTGGCGCTGTTCGGCGACGAGATACCCATGACCGCGCCGTCCGGGCCACGTGCCGGGCGAGGCTTCGCGCTCGTCGACCCTGCCGACTGGAGCAGCACCACCCTCGCCTCCCCGCTGCACCGCCCCATCGACGTCCGCTTCGGACCCGACGGATACCTCTACGCCCTGGACTTCGGGCACTTCGAGCCGGGCAAGGGCACCGTGGACGCGAGCGCGGGCAGCGGCGCCGTATGGCGGATGCCCTGGAGAGCGCGCCCCTGGTGAGCGCGCCGCCCTCGGCCAGGGCATCGACCGCGCCAGGTCGACCCGCACGACATCGATCGCGCGGCCATGAACCGAGCGCCACCACGTCCACCGCAGCGGCCGAGTGACGTGACACGGCCCCGCCTCCCGAGCAGTGCCCGGCACGAACCGAAAGCAGGCACATCCATGTCCATCCACCACGCGCTGAATCTGGCGCTGCTCCCCGAGACCGCATACGAGCGGCACGGAGACCACGACGCCCTGGTGTGCGACGGCCGCGTCCACCGCTTCGCACAGTTGCAGGACCGAGCCGCCAGGATCGGCGGCGCGCTGAGCCTGCTCGGTATCGGGTCGGGGGACCGGGTCGTCGTCCTGATGGCGAACCGGGCCGAGGTGTCCGTCGCCTACAACGCGATCTGGCGGGCCGGCGCCGTGGTCACCCCGGTCATGTTCCTGGTGAGCCCAGCCGAACTCACCCACATCCTGACCGACTCCGGAGCCCGCGCGATCATCACCGCCTCGGGCCTGCTCACCACCGTCGCCGAAGCCGCAGCCGGCGCGCCCGAGCTACGGCACCTCCTGGTCGTGGACGACCTCCCGCAGGACGCGGAAGCGGGCCTGCCACACACCCTGGGCGTCGCCACCTTCGCCGACATCGAAGCCACCGACGCCGCCGGCATCGTTACTCGTACGAACGAAGATCTGGCCGCTCTGCTCTACACCGGCGGCACCACCGGCCGGGCCAAAGGCGTCATGCTCAGCCACCGCAACCTGTACACCTGCTCCCTCGCCGCCTACCAGGCGGGCGAGGCTCCAGGCCTGACCGAGGGCATCACCCGCACCCTCATCCCGCTGCCCCTGTCCCACGCGTATGGACTGATCGTGACCCTGGCAGGCTGGCAGTCGACCCGACCTCAACTCGGGGTCCTGCAACGCTGGTTCGACCCGGCGGAATGGCTCGCCCTCGCCCAGGAACACGCGATCCAACGCACCACACTGGTCCCCAGCATGATCCAAATGCTGCTCGGGCACCCCCTGGAGGACACCGACCTGTCCGCGCTGCGCCTGGTCAACAGCGGCGGCGCTCCGCTGCCGTACGAGACCCGGCTTGCCTGGGAGGAGCGCGTGCCGGGCAGCCGCATCCTGGAGGGCTACGGACTGACGGAATCCGGCTCTGTCACTTCCGCGACCCGTCCCGACGCCATCCGGCCCGGCTCCGTCGGCCAGCCGCTGCCCGGGTACTGCGTCGAGGTCCGCGACGATGCGGGCCGCGCGCTGCCCGCCGCCAGCGACGGCGAGATCTGCGTACGGTCCGCAGGCATCATGCGGGGCTATTGGCACGCGCCCACCCTGACCTCACAGACCCTGCGAGACGGCTGGCTGCACACCGGCGACATCGGTCACCTCGACAAGGACGGCTTCCTGTACGTCGTCGACCGCAAGAAGGACCTCATCCTGCGCGGCGGTTTCAACGTCTTCCCCCGCGATGTCGAAGACGCCCTCCTGACCCATCCGCAGGTCGCCCAGGCGGGTGTGGTCGGGCGCCCCGATCGCCGACTGGGTGAGGAGGTCGTCGCCTTCGTCGCACTGCACCCCGGCCATCGGGCAGAGTCCGCGGAGCTGATCGCGTACGCGCGCGACCATCTGGCGGCCCACAAGTACCCGCGCGAGATCCGCGTACTCGACCAACTCCCGCTGACCAGTGTGGGAAAGCTCGACCGCAACGCGCTGCGGACCCTTGTCGAGCCGGACCGCGAGGCTCGGGAAGGCGCCGTCGCACGACAGTCGGCCGAGGGCCGCTGACGTGCCGTGCCCACCGGCCCGGGAGGGGATGGTTGCTGCAAGGAGCGTGGACGGTGTCGTTGACACCGACGCTGCTGTGGCTGACCGTTGGCGAACAGCGTGCCTGGCCTCCGCCGCGGCGGGAGCCCGGGCCACCCACTTCCCGCGTCCCGAAAGGGATGCCCGACGCCTGCAGGCCGCACCTACCGCGGGGCAGCACGAGACGGCAATCAGATGACGAAGCGATCCACCAGCACCGACCAGTCCCACGCCGCAGCCGGCGGCGTGGACGACAGGCCCGTCGCCCGTGCCCGGTCCGGGCCTGCCACGGACGGTCGCACGGCCCGCTCCCAGCGGACCCGCCTGTCCATCATCGATGCCATTCGCGCCCTGAACGCCGCAGGCGACCTGCGCCCGACCGCGCCCCGTATCGCCAAGCAGGCCGGTGTGTCCTTGCGCACCGTCTGGCAGCACTTCGAGGACATGGAGAGCCTGCTGGCCCACGCCGGCCGGCGCGATGTGGAGATTCTGCTCTCCTTGATCGAACCGATCCCGCCCGAAGGAGCATTGGCCGAGCGCATCGCGGCGTTCGTCGCGCAGCGGGCCCGCGTACTGGAGGCCATGGCGCCGAGTTGGCGGGCGGCCCGCATTCACGAGCCGTTCTCCGAGGAGCTGCGGCTGATCAAACAGGAGACGCTGGCACTGGCCCGCGCGGACGTGGAGACGGTCTTCCGTACGGAACTGGCCCAGCTGTCCGCACGATCCCGCGGCGAGCTCGTGGACGCTCTGCTCGCCGCCAGTGTCTGGCCGCACTGGGACACGTTGCGCAGCGACCTCCACCTGGATGTGGAGCAGGCGCGCAAGGTGCTCGCCCGCACCATCGGCGGGCTTCTCGAGCGCGCCGATCAGCAATGAATCCTGAATCCCTACCTGTTGATCAGGCTGGTCAGGCTGGTCAGGCGAGCGGTCCCAGGATCTCCTGGGATTCGATCAGGCCCTGTTCGCTGGGGACCTGCCCGTCACCGAAGACACGGGTCGCTTGTCGGGCCCGGAATTCGAGATGGGCTTCGGCGGGCTTGGTGTAGCCATGGCGGGCACGGGCTTCAGCGGGGGTGAGCACTTCCTTGTTGCGGGGAGGTATCCCGAGCTTGATGGGTGCGACGACCGCGACGGTGGAGGGCGAGATCCTTCCCAACAGGGCCAGTTCCACCCTGGGATGGAGGTGGGCGAGGGCGAAGGAGATCTTCATGACGGGCACGATGAGCACGTCCAGGAGTCGTGACTGGCGGATCCCGGCCATCTCGCGCATCCAGCGCGGCATCGTGGCGATGGTGGCGATGCGCTGCGTCCTGGCGACCACCATGCTGGCCGGCTTGGCCCAGCGGGGGACCGGCGGCAGGACGAGTTCGGTCCTGAGCAGATGGTGCATCGCCTGTCGGGCGATCGGGCTGGCGGACAGCTGGGGGCGCATCCGCTCGAAGTACGCCCGCACACCTTCGCGGCTGCGCGGGATGTCATCGGGGGAGCACGTCTGCAGTTCCGCTGCGACGGCGCAGGCTTCCCAGTACTCCGTTTCCTCCTGCTCGGTCAGTTTCCCCGGCCCGTACTTCTCGTACGCATAGAGGATCGAGTGCCAGCCGGTGAGCTGGATCCACAACTGTGAAGCCGGGTCGTTGGCATCGTAGGTCCCGTCGCCGTAGGGCAGTTGGCCGATCGCCTTCGAGTGCACTTTGACCAGGATGTCAGCGGCCTTGCACACCTGCTGTGACCCGGCGAAGGCCACCATCGCGAAGTACTTGAGGGTCCGGTCGTAGCGGGTGCGCGAGCGTTGATAGATGCCCTGCGTCGCGTGGACCGCGGCGACCAGCGGCGGGTCGAGCTCCTCCACCACCACGGACCGCTGGAAACCCACGGTCGGGGCAGTGGGGTAGCTCCAGACCTTCCACACCACCGAGCCCGGGCCGAAGAACCCGTAGTCCTCGTGCGGTTCGACCGTGTCGCGCTTCAACTTCGCCATTCAGGCGCTCCTTGTACGTGTGCGGGCTACGCCGCGTTCAATTACGACGCCGGTGTCGTAAATTAAGACACGCATGTCGTACGCTGCCAAGGTGTCGACGCCCTCTTCTTCCTCCGAACGGCCTCGCAAGCGCCGGCCCTACGCGCCGCGCCTCCCGCTCGCCCAGCGCCGGGAGCAACTGCTCGACGCCGCCCTTTTCGTGATCGTGAACGACGGCTACGACCGGATTTCCATCGACGCCATCGCGACACGAGCCGGAGTGGCCCGCGCGGTCGTCTACGGCGCGTACGACAACCTCGACGCCCTGCTGCATGCCCTGCTCGACCGCCAGCAGGTGCGCGCCTTCGACCGGCTCCTCCAGTCGATCCCCGACCCGTACGTTCCGCAGAATCCGGCCGCCTTCGTGGCCGAAGCTGTGCGCGGGATGTCGGCGATGCTGCGCGACGACCCGGACACTTGGCGGCTCATTCTGCTGCCCCCGGGCAACATGCCCGCGGCGGTCCGCGACCGCATCGAGGCGGACCGGGAGCGGTTCCGGCTGCGCGTCGAAGCGTGGATCTCCCGCACCCTTGCGACACACAGCGACCCCAAGTCCGCACCACGGCTGGATGCGCGCGTACTGGCCCACGCGCTCGTCGCCTGCGCGGAACACTTCGGCGTCCTCGCCTTGACCGACCCCGGCAGGTTCGAGCCCGCGCACCTGATCGAGCAGGTGCAGGTGATGATCGGCGCGCTTCTGCCGCAGGCGCGGTGAAGGCGCCGTCGCCAGCCGCGTGACCTGCACGGCCGCCGACTGGCTTTCGTCGGCGGCGTCAGGTGTGGAAGCCGGCGCTGCGGTCTTACGCGGGGGCGTGCAGCGGCGGGTGCTCGAGTACGCGCGGGGTGTATTCGACCAGCTGGATGCGGCCGTCGAAGGTGCGGTGATCGGTCATTTCGAGGGCAACGTCCGGATAGCCGTCGTAGATGCGTTCTTCGCCCGTGGCCCCGGTGATCACGGGGAACATGACGACCCGGAAGCGGTCGACGAGTCCGGCGCGCAGAAGGGACCGGCACAGGCTGAGGCTGCCGATCGTGCTCAGGAGCCCCGAGCCGCTCGACTTCATGGCCCGGACCGTCTCGACGGCGTCGTCGCGTACGAGCGTGCAGTTGGCCCACGGCAGTGGGTCCTCGAGCGAGGAGGAGAACACCACCTTGGACGCCTGCGTGAGCTCGTCGACGGACGCCTCTTCCTCGGGCCTGAACTCATCCTGGCCCTCGGGAACCTCGCCAGCGGCGAAGCCCGACATCAGGCGGTAGGTGTTCGCTCCCATCAGGTAGGTGGCCTCGGGCTGCTTGCCGAGCCATGCGAGGTACTCCGGGCCCTCGAGGCCCCAGAACCCGGGCCATCCCTCCCCTGATGCGTAGCCGTCGAGGGAGGTGATGAAGTCGACGAGAAGCTCCGACATGGCGGTGTCCTTTCCTGGGGTGTCACAAGCTTGGACCGTCCGGGAGCCGCAAACTCATCGGTCGCGCTGCGAGGCTTCTGCCCTATGCGGCAGCTGAGGCGGGGGAGGTGCCGCAGGCGTGGTGGAGCGCTTTGCGGGCGTGTTCGCGCAGCCACGCGTGCGCGTGGTCGTTGGCGTAGCGCTGATGCCAGGCGAGATGGATCGGGATGTCGGGCATGGTCAACGGCAGGGGTCGGGCGTGCAGGCCGAGGGCGTTCAGGTGGGGGCGGCTGATGAATTCCGGGACGGCTGCGAGCAGGTCATGGTGGCTGATGAACTGCAGTGCTGTCGCGATGGTGGGGGTGGCGGCGACGACCTGACGGCCATGGCCGTGGGCTTCCAGAGCGTCGTCGATGGGGTCCCGCAGTCGCCCACGTCGCGAGACCGTGATGTGCTCGGCCGCTGCATAGTCGGCCAGTGTCATCTCACCTGCCGCAAGAGGATGTTCGGGTCGCATGGCAAGGATCAGCCGGTCGTGGCCGACGACCTCATGCCGGAATTCGGGCGTGGAAGGTGTGCTGGAGCCCGCTTCCAGGTCGATGTCTCCGCGCCGCGGGTCGTGGATGTCGCTGGTGGCTTCGGCAAGGAAGCGCAGGCGGATTCCGGGGGCTTCGGCTCGCGTCGACTGCAGGAGGGCCGGGCCGGCGGCCGCGGCCAGGGCGTCATGCCATTTCAGGATGAACGTGCGCGTCAGCGAGGTCGGATCGATTTCCGTGTCCGGGGAGAGCAACTGGTGAGCCTGCTGCACGAGGTCATGCACCGACTCGCGCAGCGCG
Organism: Streptomyces mesophilus; assembly: GCF_011044995.1. GTDB lineage: Bacteria > Actinomycetota > Actinomycetes > Streptomycetales > Streptomycetaceae > Streptomyces > Streptomyces mesophilus. The sequence continues at coordinate 21,794 of NZ_JAAKZW010000032.1, forward strand.
ATGGCCCGCGGGGTGGGCGTCATGGTGCGGCCGGTACGCACCAGGATCTGGTCGCCGGTGGCCTTGCGGATGCGGCCCAGCGTCCGGCTCATGGCGGGAGCCGATACGTGCAGGCGGCTTGCAGCGCCGGTCACGCTGCCTTCTTCCAACAGCGCATCCAGGGCTACCAGCAGATTCAGATCCAGTTGCATACGGGTAAATCCACCTGTAACTAGATTGCATTTGAAGTTAATGATGCCCGCTCCTACTGTCGAAAGCGAGCAGCCGAAAGGTTGCGAAATCCCCTAGTCCGCATGGGAGCTTTCGATGAGCACATTTCCTGCCCCGCACCGTGCCCGTTCCTCCGAGCTTGCTGCCGTCTTGGACGACGCCGTCGCCGCGGTGAAGGCGGGCGGGGCGCACCTGCTCAAGCGCTACGACGTCACGGCCCGCCCAGGCGACCTCGACGAGATCGTGCGCGATATCTACGCCAACGATGAGGCCGTCCTCGCGGTCGTCAAGGAGCCGCTGCTCGCGGCCCGCCCGGGTTCACAGTGGGCGCAGGACGAGCTGGCCGGCGGCGCGCTGCCCGACGGTGAGTGGTGGGTCGTCGACACAGCCGAAGGCAACATCAACCACGTTCACGGCATGAACGACTGGTCGGTGACCGCCACCTTGGTACGCGACAACACCCCAGTCCTGACGGCCGTGTACGTGCCCCTGACCGGCGACCTCTACACCGCCGTCCAGGGCCAGGGGGCCTTCCTCAACGGCCGGCGCCTGCAGGCCTCCGCCAAGAGCGAACTCAAGGCCGCGCTGGTGGCCACCGGCCAGGCCAAGCCCGGCGAGAGCGAGAAGGCGCTGCGACGCATGGGCGCCTCGGTCACCGCCATGCTGCTCAGCGCACTGGTCGTGCGCGTCTCGGTGCCCGCCACGATGCAGCTCATCCACGTCGCCGCCGGCCGTATGGACGCCTTCTGGCAGTTCTCCGACGTACGCTCCGGTCTTCTGCCCGGCGCCCTGCTCGTCGCCGAGGCGGGCGGCATGGTCACCGGCACCCGCGGCGAGCCGTGGACCCTGTCCAGCCAGGACTTCCTGGCCGCGGCCCCCGGCATCCACACGCAGGCCGTCGACGTGCTGACCAACTGAGCTGACGCTCGCACCTCACCTCTGCTCCGCGGTCAGAGCCCCCGCACGTGCCGGTACCCCTCCCGCGGCCCTGCCATCCCTTTCCATCTGGAGACCCAATGAAGATCGCCGTACTCGGTTCCACCGGCCAGACGGGCCGCCTGGTGGTCGCCCGCGCTCTGGAGCGCGGACACGATGTCATCGCCCTCGCTCGCCGACCGGAACAGGTCGATACCTCGGCCGCCGGAAACCTGCGCGTAGCGCAGGCCGACGTCGCCGACCCCGACAGCATCGCGAACGCCGTCGCGGGAGCCGACGTCGTCATCAGCGGCCTGGGCATCACCAAGAAGCAGGACCCCGCCATCCTCTCCGACGGCGCCCGACTGATCGCCTCGGCAGGGCCGCGCGTCATCTGGCTCACCTCCCTGGGTATGGGCGCCACCGAGGGAGCGCTCGGCGCACTCAACGGCGCACTCCTCAGACGCATCCTGCGCCACGAGTGGGACGCCAAGGACGTCGCCGGACGCGCCGTACGCATTGCGGGCGGCACCACCGTCTACGCCGGGCCCTTGACCAACAAGCCGTATGAGGACAACGGCCGCCTCATACGAGCCGAGAACTACGCACCGCGCATGATGCCCCCCTTGGCGCCGCGCGCCGGCATCGCCGCCCTGATGGTCGCGGAAGCCGAAGCCCCCCGCTTCGCCGACACCGACACCATCGCCGTGTTCAACGGCCGCTGAGACAGCGATTCTTGCTTGGCGGTCGTACGTGGCCTGACCACCCAACACTCCACTGCACCCGCACTGTGCCTCGCTGACGGCAAGGGTTTCGGTCTTGATCACCGCGCACAGTGCTCCTCCGGAGAGTCGGCGATCAGACCCGGTGTGGTCGAGCCGTTCGGGCAGGTGTGGGTCGAGGGCGCGGGCCACGCTGCGGGCGATCCGTATGTCGGTGGTGCAGCCTTGGCGTGTGCTGGTTCGCACCGCGTACCTCAGCGGCCGGCACGTCGGCGTTGAGCGCGCCGGTCCACGCAGGATTTCGGCGCAGGGGAGTTGACCTGATCGTGACGGGAACGGGTGACACGGCGGCGTTCTGCGCCGGCGATGTGGCCGAGCAGCAGGTTCAGGGGGAGGGCGAGCTGTTTCCTTCAGGGACTTTGGTGGTGTTGGTCGGGCCGGGTGGCTCGGGCAAATCCCGGTTCGCCGCGGCGTTCCCGGCGAGTTGGGTGGTGAATCTCGATGAGCTGCGTGAGCGCCTGTCCGACGACGCGGGTGAGCAGTCCGTGACGCGTCCGGCCGTGCAGCTGCAGGACATTGTTGTGTCGACGCGGATGAAGCGAGGGCTCACCACGATCGTGGATTCCACGAATGTGGAGGCTTCCGTACGGGCCGGCCTGGTGGCCAAGGCTCGCGCGTTCGGCCGACCCGCGGCCGCGGTCGTGTTCCTCACCGACCTCGGTGTCTGTCTCGAGCGCAACGCCCGGCGGCCGGCCAACCGGCGTGTGCCGGAGCGCGTGGTGCGCTGGCAGCACGAACAAACGGCGGCCGCGGTCGGGCTGTTGTCCGGTGAGAGGTTCGCCGACGTGCGCCCCGTCCCGCCGGCCTGAAGGGGGCGCGCTTCGGTCGGATGCCGATCCGCCGGCCTAGCGAGGTCCTGTCGGACATTCAGCAAGACCTCCGTCGCCTTCACCGCGAAGGCCGCCGGGTGCAGGGTCTTCAGCCTCGCCACCGCAGGCGTCCGTATCGCTTGACCTGTTGCGCGTCAGGTCGGCAGCCAGTGCAGCTCGCGCGCCAGGGTTTGGCGACGGAGCGGATGCGGCGGTGCAGCGGCGACTGTTCGCGTGGGAGGACCAAGTGGAGCGTCAGGCTGGGTGCGCCTCGCAGCGGGCGCCAGGTGAGACCGGCCGGTTGTGTCGTGGCTGCGGCTTCTCCGGCCGGGGCGAGGGTGACCCCGTCGCGCAGGTCGCACTGAGACATGTCGAAAGAGACTGCGGGCGTGTGGAATCGGGGGAGTGGACGGGTGTCTTGGAACAGTGCGGTCAGCTGATCGTGGATCACGGGGTTGGCCGCACGGTCCGGGAGTCGCAGTGGGTACGCGGCCGCGTCGGCGATCTCGATCTCCGGATGTTCGGCCAGCGGATGGTGCTGCGCCAGCTGGACCCCGACGCGCATGCGCCGCAGCAGGATCCGGCGCACGTCTCGGCCCGGCTGTTCACCGCGGGTGATCCCGGCATCGATGCGGCCGTCGGCGACTGCGGGGGAGATTTCCGGTGTCGCCATCGGGACTGCGCTGATCTCGAGTCCGCTGTTGTCGCGCATCAGCCTGTTCACCAGGGCGGGTGTCGTTTCAGAGCCGGCGCTGAGGCTGTATCCGATGTGCAGCGTGCCCAGTTCACCGGCTGCCGCGCTTCGGGCGGTGTCCCATGCCCGGTCCAGCGCGGCCAGCGCGGGCGGCGCGGACTCCGCCAAAGCCGCGCCGGCCGTGGTCAGTTCGACGCTACGTGTGCTGCGGACCAGCAGGGCCGTACCGAGTTCCGCCTCCAGCCGGCGTATCCGGGCGCTGAGTGCGGGCTGTGCGATACCGATCCGGGCGGCCGCGCGGGTGAAGTTCAACTCCTGCGCCAGCACCAGGAAGTACCGCAGGCTCACCGTATCCGGCGCCACGAGCCCTCCCCGCCGATTGATAACGATCCGTTCTGAGCCTATCCCGGACCGGTCTTTCCCCTGACCGCAGATCAAGCCCTAGCCTGCGCATATGACGATTCAACGGACCGCAGTGACGGTCGCCGGGATCGATCGATCTGCGTGTCGATGCGAAGTCGGAAGTGTCCGGCCGACAACAGGAGGTTTCCATGGCTAAGGGCTACTGGGTGAGTGTCTACCCCGCCATTTCCGACCCTGAGATGCTGACTGCCTACGACAAGCTGGCCGGTCCGGCTGTCCAGGCTGGGGGCGGGCGAGTCCTGTCCCGGATCCCGTCCCTTGGCGGTCGAGTCGTGGCCCACGAGGCCGGACTCACGCAGCGCGTCGTTCTGATCGAGTTCGACAGTTTTGAGCAGGCCGTCGCGGCCTATGAGAGCGAGGCCTACCAGAAGGCGCTGGTGGCCCTCCCCGACGGCTTCGAGCGCGACTTCCGCATCATCGACGGCATCGACTGACCGGCGGGCCAGACCCTCCCCGAAAGCTCGGGCAGGTGCCACACGCTGCACACCGTCGGGCAGACCCATCCGGGCCTGTCCGACAGGCCGTCTTCGGAGAGATCCCGTCAGTACAGTGAAGATCGACGCGTTCGTAGCGGGCGATGGTCTTCGACAGCTGCTTCTCGGGGGCGGCCTCCGCCGATGGCCTCGCGCTCGCGCTTGCGGCGCAGCTCGGGGTGCGCGGTGAGGTGATCGCGCATCTTGGACTGCCACAGCCGCACGCGTGCTTCGGCCGCGCGCTTGGCGGCGGGGTCGAGCGCGACGGCGCTGCGGACCTTCCGGCCCGACAGCCTTGCGGCTGACAGGGCTTACAGCAACGGACCCGTCCGCGAGCACCTGCGACGGCGGGGAGTCCGCCACGCCATCCCGGAGAAGACCGACAGCCAGGCCGCCCGCCTGCGCAAGGGCGCACACGGTGGACGGCCGCCCGCCTTCGATGAGGACCGCTACAAGAGGCGCAACACCGTCGAACGGGCGATCAACCGCCTGAAGTAGCCCCGGGCGGTCGCCACGCGCTACGACAAGCGCGCTTACGTCTTCCTCGGCACCGCCACCGCCGCAGCCCTCGCGATCTGGCGCCGCACATGAACTTCTACGCGACCCGGCAGTAGACGTTCTGGTTCTGGCGCCGGGCGCTGCTGACGAGAGCAGCCAGATCGCCCACGATCGCGTCGGCGATCTCAGTGTCGATGACCTCGCCGTCCTCCGCACGCAGCCGGGTCCACGAGGAGGCGACGTCGCTCAACCTGGAGTGCGTGGCATCCGCGAGCGCAGTGGACAGGCGAGGCGAGATCGCCAAGACGACGCCTCCGCCGTTGTCCTGGGCGGCGACGATGCGAGGCTCACCGGCCTCGACGAGTTCCTCGAAACTGCCGCCGGCCAGAAGGCATTCCCACTCGACTACGGCCACTACGGGATCGAAGTTGCCGACGAGCAGGGACTCGAATGCCCGCCCCGGCCCGGTCTGGAGGGCCAGGCTCGCTGACGTGTCGTCCGGCGCGACGAAGAACTCCACGATGATGCTCACCCGGGCATCATGCCCGGTGCGTTTCATCAACTGTGAATGCACACTGAATGACACCCGATTGATCGTCCATGGCCGAAAGGGAAAGGCGCAGCAGCTCAAGGGCACTGACATCTCAAGTGTCACGCCACGCATGGGCATGTTTGCCCCCAAAGTGGTTCGCATCGGCATCGGGGCCACGGTGGCACTGCAGATCTTCTGTTCAAGCCGGGACGAGGTGCGGGAAGTTGGGCGCTTGGTAGACGAAGCGATGATGGCGTGACCCCAACCGGGCGTCCGTGTGAGTGAAGCCGAGAATCGGGGCACGCCGGAGGCGTGACCAGTATTAGGTCACGGACAGATAACGGCACAAGGGGGTTGGAAGGTGACGTGAGGTGAAGCCGCAGTTAACGCCTGGACTGGGAGGGCGGTTGCCCAGTGCTGAGCGTGATCTTCTGTTTCGCCAGCGAGTTGAACTCGTCCCTGGCGTTGCCGAAAACGCGCTCAGCTTCGTCCATGGATGGCGCATCAGCACCAAAGATGATGCCCGCGCAGACCTGCTCAGCGGCGGTGAACGCGTTCGCTGCGACTGATGCCAACTGGTCAGGTGCTTCCAAGTACAGATGCGCGATGATTCGACGCAGTTCTGGCCTTAACGCGACATACTGTTCAACTATCCCTCCCAGCCGCGCGCGTTGCCCCTCTGCACCTAGAGCGGAGGCGTCGAAGCGGCCCAGGAGTTGGGAGATGCCCACCATGTGACGTACGAGGGAACCCGTCTCGCTGATGAGCAGAGTGAACGTTTTATAGAGCTCTCGCTCAGTCTCGAATGTCTGCTGTTCGCGGTCCAAGGCGCGTCTGGCTAGCTCCTGTTGCATGGCCAAGTCATGGCGGCGCTTCTCGTGGACGAACGTTGCCCATGCGCCGGTGCTTGCGCCCAAGAGGGCGCTAGCGCCACCGATGACTGCAACCCATATCGCGTTATCCATGGGCTCACCCTTCCTGACCCGCATCTGCTGTGGCTACGGACGGGCGGTCATCTCTCGCGTACGCCCGGAGACCGCGCTGCAACACTTGCCGCGGGACCAGCGCGCCACTTGGGGTGTGTGGGCAGATGGCGGTCGACAAGGCACGTCGGAGGCGTTTTGGACGTATCCAACGCGGCGTCATAACCGCCGGTCACGAGCGCAACGGTCGCCTGCTCGGCGAACTACTGCCAACTTGCGGGCGAGGTGGCGTCAGGCATGCGCGAGTAGTTGACACTGCGCGAGGTCGGCGAGCTGCTCAGCCTCACGATTCCGCACGTTGACCAGTTCGCCTAGGGCAAGTAGCGCGCGAGCCGAGGGGGTCTCGGGTCGCGCCTGTAGGTGCCCTATGCCGCCGAGGCGAGGTCGGCCCACTACCACGCAAGCCGACCGCGCTCGTCGAGCCCCCAAGTCCGTTCCCGATCGGATCACAGACATCCTCACCACCCTCAAACTCGCCGACCGCGCCGGATTGTTTGCCTGGGCCACCCGGCACGGAGCCGCCGACACGGGAGACGATCACCCCAACACGCCCCGGCCCAGCTGATCCGACCGCGAGACGACAGAATCTGGAGTTCCCTCATCGCAGGTGGTCCGGCCTACACCGCTCCGGCACGGAGGGGGCAGGCCCTGGTGGCCTCGAGGAGGTCGGTGGTGTCACGGAACGCGGGCGCGCGGCAGTGCCGCAGCGAAGGGCCCGCACTGCTGCTGTCGCCGGATGGTCTGCGGTGGTTGGTCTGCCGCCGGGGTGCCGGTGCGCCAGCGTTCAGAACACGTCGTCAACGAGCAACGCGGGTCATGCATGTGGAGCGCAACTCACTCAAGAACACCGACTGTTCAAGAAATTGATCGAACCGGTCCAGATTGATGCTTGACCAAAGCGGCGAGGTCACGCCGCCCTACCGTGCGCCGCTCCACGTTGCATTCATGGCCAGTCCTCCGGATGCCGGGTCATCAGCATGTGTCCGGTCAGGTGCAGAAGCACCTATTGTGGATCTTCGCCACGATGATCGCGATCATCAAGTCGTGATCCAGGCAACCACGGCAGCCGGAGAATCACCTTCGATGAACCATGGTGTTCCGGTCGCAGAATTTCATTGCGAGTCGCCCTGGGTGGAGCGGACATTGGTAAGACCGACGGGTACTTTTTCCTCGGCCTCCTGTCTCGTCGATAAAGGTGGTCCAACTGGCGACCCATCGAGGCAGCTCGGAACGTAGAGCCCTATGATCGCCTAGGTCTTCGCCTGTGACATATCGTCAACTACTGCGGCGGACATCAGGTGACATCGCACCGGAGTTTCGATCGACGCGCCCCTGGGGCTTGAGGAACGATTCTGGGTTGAGCAGCTGGCGATAGCGGCTCTTCGGCTTGACCTCTCTGGCATCCTGGCAGGTAGTCGCCCCTGCGGCGAGCGCAGGCACTCCGTCGTCGTGAGGATTGCGCCCCCTCTCTGGCAAGCCGATTCGCATTGTGGATTTGGTGTGCAGGGGAAGTTGGTTACCCCCGGAGGGGGCCCTCAATAGGTGCTCCCGGCAGCCCGTCCGATTCTGATGGAAACTCGTGTTCACGCTCTCGAGGGAGTCACTGACTCTGGAAACGTGGTTTTTGTCCGGGGCTACTCGGCCCCGCTTTCGGGGCGTCATTATTGGCTTGATTGGTGCCCAGAACTCGTCCGGCGAATCGCAGGAGTGCGGCCCTCGCTCCATGCCCGGAATCCCGGTCGCGAATATGCCCAGTAGCCGGCCTACTTGGCGATCAGCGCCACGATCAACCGATCGAGATCATGAGTCGAGGAAGATCGGATTCGCGTCCCCTCGCACCCTGGCTGGGCGCCAACATCCACAACGCCCGAAGTGGAGCCAATTTCGTCAGATGATGGCCAGTCTGCGTCCAGCCTGTTGACAGGTACACCTCTGCGCGGCACTTTGGGAGCGCTCCCACAGCTTCAAGTCTTGCAACACCTCGCCAGAGCCGCGAGGAGGGGACGGAGTTCTGCGACCGGAGGGATGCCAGTCGTGGGGTCCGGCGACAACCGTCACCTCCTGCATTCGGAGAGAGGAACCGCCATGACGCTGCCCGCCCCAAGGCGGACGCCTCGAAGCTTCGCCGCCACCGCAGCAGCCTCGCCCCTGAAGACGCAAGCGGCGCGACGCAGCCGCAGTTCAGCGCGACCGACAGGCCGAACGTGGCCGAGGCCGACGACGGCACCCGCGGTACGAGCACCTCTTTCGCGGGCGCATCGCACCGTGCACTAGGCGGTCAAAGCCGTCGCCGGCACCGCGCTCGATGCGCGGCCTGGTCGCGCTCACCACTCCCACCCCACCCTTGACGGAGGAGTCGTGCCCATGCAGCACGAAGTGCCCGAAAGATCACCAAAACCCGAATTATTATCCCGGCGTTCCTTCGCCACCGTCGCCGGCGGGGCGCTCGTCGCCCTTGGCGTGGGGCAGGGTCTCGCCCGGTCCGCCGAAGCCCAGGCCCCGCCCGGTCCGCAGGCGGCAGCGGCCGCTGCGGACGGCCCGTACACGCAGGCCTTCCTCACTCAGTACGAGAAGATCAAGAACCCGGCCAACGGCTACTTCAGCCCGGACGGCATCCCGTTCCACAGTGTCGAGACTCTGATCGTCGAGGCCCCCGACCACGGTCATCAGACGACGTCCGAGGCGTTCAGCTTCTGGATCTGGCTGGAGGCGGCGTACGGCCGGGTCACCGGCGACTGGGCCCCCTTCAACAAGTCCTGGGAGGTCGCCGAGGCATCGATCATCCCGCCGCACATCGACCAGCCCACCAACGACTCCTACAGCCCCGCCAAGCCCGCCACCTACGCGCCCGAGCACCCGCAGGTCACCAGCTACCCGTCCGAGCTGAACCCCGCCGTCCCCGTCGGCTCCGACCCCCTCGCCGCCGAACTCGCCTCCTCCTACGGGACGATGGACGTCTACGGCATGCACTGGCTGATGGACCTCGACAACGTCTACGGCTTCGGCAACAAGCCCGGCACCGGCGACGAGCTCGGCCCGGGCAAGATGGCGTCCTTCATCAACAGTTACCAGCGCGGCGCGCAGGAGTCCGTCTGGGAGACCGTTCCGCAGCCCAGCACCGACCTGTTCAAGTACGGCGGGCCCAACGGTTACCTCGACCTTTTCGTCAAGGACGCCTCGTACGCGAAGCAGTGGAAGTACACCAACGCCCCCGATGCAGACGCGCGCGCCGTGCAGGCCGCCTACTGGGCGCTGACCTGGGCGCGGGCGCAGGGCAAGGAGAGCCAGGTCGCCGCCTCCGTCGCCAGGGCCGCGAAGATGGGCGACTACCTGCGCTACTCGATGTTCGACAAGTACTTCAAGAAAATAGGCAACTGCACCAGCCCCACCGGCTGCCAGGCCGCCTCCGGCCGCGACGCCCAGCACTACCTGCTGTCCTGGTACTACGCCTGGGGCGGCTCCACCGGCACCGGCGGCGGCTGGGCCTGGCGGATCGGCGACGGCATCGCCCACCAGGGCTACCAAAACCCCCTGGCCGCCTGGGTGCTGTCCACGGTCCCCGCGCTCGTCCCCAAGTCGCCGACCGCCAAGGGCGACTGGCAAAAATCTCTCACCCGGCAGCTCGAGTTCCTGCGCTGGCTGCAGTCCGCCGAGGGCGGGCTCGCCGGCGGCTGCTCCAACAGCTGGGACGGCCAGTACGGCACGCCGCCGGCCGGCACGCCCACCTTCTACGGCATGGCGTACGACTGGCAGCCCGTGTATCACGACCCGCCGAGCAACAACTGGTTCGGCTTCCAGGTCTGGTGCATGGAGCGCGTCGCCCAGTGCTACTACGTCTCCGGCAACGCGAGTGCCAAGACGGTCCTCGACAAGTGGGTGGCCTGGGCCGCCGAGCACACCACCGTCGGCGCCGACGGCAGCTACCGCTTCCCGTCCACCCTCGGCTGGACCGGCGCCCCCGACACCTGGAACGCCGCCTCTCCCGGCGCCAACGCAGGCCTGCACGTCTCGGTCGTCGACTACGGCAACGACGTGGGCGTGGGCGCGGCGCTGGCCATGACGCTGATCTACTACGCGGCGAAATCCGGGGACGCCGACGCCGCCGGACTCGCCAAGGCCCTGCTCGACGCGATGGCCGGGCACGCGGACGCCCAGGGCATCGCCGTCCCCGAGACCCGCCGCGACTACGACCGCTTCGACGACCCGGTCCACTTCCCCGCGGGCTGGACCGGCACCTCCCCGCAGGGCGTGAAGCTGGGCGCCGGTACGACCTTCATCGGGATGCGGCCGTGGCTCAAGCAGGAGCCGGGCTGGTCGAAGGTGCAGGCATACCTCGACGGCGGCGCCCCGCCGGTCTTCACGTACCACCGCTTCTGGGCGCAGGCGGCGCTGGCGCTCTCCTTCGCCTCATACGCCGAACTCCTGGCCGACGAAGGCGGCCCCGGCGGCGGTGACGACACCACCGCTCCGACCATCCCGGCCGGCCTCACCGTCACCGCGACGACCAGCACCAGCGTGACGCTGTCGTGGACGGCGTCCACCGACGACACCGGCGTCGCGGCGTACGACGTCTACCGCGACGGCACCCCGGTCGCCGGCCCCACCGCGACCAGCTACACCGATTCCGGGCTCTCGGCCGCCACCGCCTACCGCTACCGGGTCGCCGCCCGCGACGCGGCAGGCAACGCCTCCGCACTGTCCACCGAGGTCACCGGCACCACCAAGGCCGGCACAGGCACCGGCGGGGCCAAGGTCCAGTACAAGAACAACGACACGGGCGCCACCGACAACGCCATCCGCATGTCCCTGAAGGTCGGCAACACCGGCGGCGGCGCGCTCAGCCTCTCCACGCTGACCGTCCGCTACTACTTCACCGGCGACGGCGGCCCGTCCTCGTACACCACCTGGTGCGACTGGGCGATGCTGGGCGGCGCCAACATCACCCACCGGGTGGTCGCGATGAGCAGCCCGAAGGCCGGCGCGGACCGCTATCTGGAGGTCGGCTTCACCGCCGGCGCGGGCAGCATGGCCGCCGGCGGCGACTCCGGCGAGATCCAGCTGCGCGTGCACAAGAGCGACTGGTCGAACTTCAACGAGGCCGACGACTACAGCCGCGGCACCAACTCTTCCTTCACGGACGCCTCCAAGATCACCGCGTACGTGGGCGGAGAGCTCGTCTGGGGGATGGAGCCGTGACGCGACGTCAGCTGCGCGGCGCCCTCGCCGCCTTCGCTGCGAGCGCCCTGCTCGCCGGGCTCGCCCTGTTCACCGGCGCGGGCTCGGCGAGCGCCGCACCGATCACCGACTGCACCCCGTGGGGCACCACCGCGTTACAAGGGGGCGCATACACCTACCAGCAGAACGAGTGGAACTCCTCGGCGCGCCAGTGTGTGAGCGTGGACCCCGACACCGGCGCCTGGAGGCTGACCGAGGCGAACTTCTCGCTCACCACGGCAGGTCCGCCGGCCACGTACCCGTCCAGCTACAAGGGCTGCCACTGGGGCGCGTGCACCACGAACAGCGGCCTGCCGATCAAGGTGAGCGAACTGGGCAGTGCCCGCTCGACGTTCGACACCACGCAAGTCGCCTCCGGTGCCTGGAACGCCGCGTACGACCTGTGGTTCCACTCCGCACCCACCACCGATGACCAGCCGGACGGCACGGAGGTGATGATCTGGATCAACCACCGAGGCGGCGTCCAGCCCATCGGCTCGCGCACGGCGACGTTCACCGCGGACGGCCGCACGTGGGACGTATGGACCGGCCCCGGTGCCTCCGGGTGGAAGGTCATCTCCTACGTGCTGCAGGGCGGCGCCACCGTAGTGGCCGACCTGGACGTGAAGGACCTCATCGACGACGCCACCGCACGCGGCCAGATCAACCCCGCCCACTACCTGATCGACGCCGAGGCCGGCTTCGAGATCTGGCAGGGCGGCCAGGGGCTGGGCGTGAACTCCTTCTCCTTCGACGCCGGCAAGGGCTCGAGCGGCGGAGACACCACGCCCCCGACCGCGCCCAGCAACTTGCGCTCCACCGCAGCGAGTTCGTCGACCGCCTCGCTGGCCTGGGATCCCGCCACGGACAACGTCGGCGTCACTTCGTACGACGTCTACCGCGGCAGTACGCGCGTCGGCTCCACCGGCGGCACGACCTACACCGACACGGGCCTGACGGCGTCCACCGCGTACAGCTACACCGTGCGCGCCCTGGACGCGGCCGGGAACTCCTCGCCGCCCACCGCTGCGGTGAGCGTCACCACCGCACCGGGCGGTGGGACGGGCACCGGCAACCTGAAGGTGCAGTACAAGAGCGGCAACACGAGCCTGACGGACAACGCCATCGGGATGAACCTGCAGTTGGTCAACACCGGCAGCAGTGCGCAGAGTCTCAAGGATGTCGAGATCCGCTACTGGTTCGACGACTCGGCCTCGTCGTACACGACGTGGTGCGACTGGGCGCAGATCGGCTGCGCGAACCTGACCCACTCGGTGTCGACCAACGGCACGACGGCCGGAGCCAACCGCTACCTGAAGGTCAATGTCACCGGTGGTTCGCTGGCCGCGGGTGCTTCGACCGGTGACATCCAGCTGCGACTGCACCGGGCGGACTGGTCGAACGTGAACGAGGCCGACGACTACAGCCACGGCACCGCGAGCGCGTACACGGACGCCCCGAAGATCGGCGTCTACTTGGGCGGCCAGCTCCTATGGGGCACCGCGCCCTGATCCACCCACCCCCCAGACACCCGGTGGCGGGAATCCTTCCCGCTGCCTCCCGCCACCGGGCCGCACCTGCGCACACCCTGATCCGAGAGGAACCCCACACCACGATGAACACCACCACGCACCCCAGACGCAAGAGCCGCTTCCGCAGGCTCGCGGCGCTGCTGCCGACGCTCGCCATGGGCGCCGCGCTCAGCATCGCGCTGCCCACCGCACCGGCCTCGGCGGCCGCGGCGGCCCGCGTCGACAACCCGTACGTGGGCGCCACGCCCTACATCAACCCCGACTGGTCCGCCAAAGCGAAGGCCGAGCCCGGCGGCTCCGCCATCGCCGATCAGCCCAGCTTCGTGTGGATGGACCGGATCGCCGCGATCAGCGGCACCGCCAACGGCCGCGGCCTGCGCGCCCACCTCGACACCGCACTGACGCAGGGCGCCACGCTCTTCCAGGTCGTCATCTACGACCTGCCGGGCCGCGACTGCTCCGCTCTCGCCTCCAACGGCGAGCTGAAGGCCGAGGAACTCGGCCGCTACAAAGCGGAGTACATCGACCCGATCGCCGCGATACTCGCCGACCCGAAGTACGCCGCGCTGCGGATCACCGCGCTGATCGAACCGGACTCGCTGCCCAACATGGTCACCAACGCGGGCAGCGCGGCCGGCGCCACCGAGGCCTGCCGGCACGTGAAGGAACTGGGGTCGTACGAGAAGGGCGTCGGCTACGCGCTGAACAAACTCGGCGACATCCCCAACGTCTACAACTACATCGACGCCGGCCACCACGGCTGGCTCGGCTGGGACACCAACTTCGACCCGGCGGTGGACCAGTTCAAGAAGGCCGCCACCACCGAGGGCGCGACGGTCGACGACGTGCACGGCTTCATCGTCAACACCGCCAACTACAACGCGGTGAAGGAGCCGCACTTCAAGGTCACCGACTCGGTGAACGGCACCACCGTGCGCCAGTCCAAGTGGGTCGACTGGAACTACTACGTCGACGAGCTGTCCTTCGCCCAGGCGCTGCGCGACCGCCTGGTCAGCCGAGGCGGCTTCAACTCCGACCTCGGCATGCTCATCGACACCGCCCGTAACGGCTGGGGCGGCACCGCCCGGCCCACCGGCCCCGGCCCGTTGACGTCGGTGGACGCCTACGTCAACGGCAGCCGCGTCGATCGCCGTATCCACACCGGCAACTGGTGCAACCAGCAAGGCGCCGGAGTCGGCGAACGCCCGCAGACCGCGCCCGAGCCCGGCATCGACGCATACGTGTGGGCCAAGCCCCCGGGTGAGTCGGACGGCAACAGCCAGCCCATCGACAATGACGAGGGCAAGGGCTTCGACCGGATGTGCGACCCGACGTACGGGGGCAATGACCGCAACGGCAACAACCCGACCGGCGCCATGGCGAACGCCCCGCTCGCCGGCCACTGGTTCTCGGCACAGTTCCAGATGCTGCTGGCCAACGCCTACCCGCCGCTGGACGGCGGCGGCAACCCGGGCGACGACACCCAGGCGCCGACCGTCCCGGCGGGGCTGAAGACGACGGGCACCACCGCGTCCTCGGTGTCCCTGTCCTGGACCGCCTCGACGGACAACGTGGGCGTCGCGTCGTACGACGTGTACCGCAACGGAACCCTCGTCGGCTCCACCGGCGGCACGACGTACACCGACAGCGGTCTGACCGCCACCACCACCTACCAGTACACGGTCCGGGCCCGCGACGCCGCCCAAAACGCCTCGGCCCAGTCCGCCCCAGTAGCCGGCACGACGACGTCGGGCGGCGGGACCGGCACCGGCAACCTGAAGGTGCAGTTCAAGACCAGCGACACCAGCCCGGCGGACAACGCCATCCGCATGAGCCTGCAACTGATCAACACCGGCTCCAGCTCACAGAGCCTCACCGGCGTCGAGATCCGCTACTGGTTCGACGACACGGCCACCTCGTACACCACGTGGTGCGACTGGGCGCAGCTCGGCTGCTCCAACCTCACCCACTCGGTATCGACGAACGGCACGGCGACCGGGGCCAACCGCTACCTGAAGACCAACATCACCGGCGGCACGCTCGCCGCGGGCGCCTCGACCGGAGACATCCAGCTGCGCCTGCACCGCAGTGACTGGTCGAACCTCAACGAGGCGGACGACTACAGCCACGGGACCGCGAGCTCGTACACGGACGCGCCGAAGATCGGCGTGTACGTCGGCGGCCAGCTGCTGTGGGGCACCGCTCCGTAACCCGCACGTCCTGACTCAGGTACGGCGCGACGCGCCCCCGGTGGTTCGCTGCCGGGGGCGCGTGACTTACCGCCGCGTCAACTCACCGCAAGCTGCTGACATTTGGGGTCTCCAGAACGGAGAGGGCACCTTCTCGTGCGCCGTCTGGTCCGATGACCCACTGGCGGCAGAGGCTTGCCCCAAGGTGCTCCGGGCAGCAACCTCGAAGCGCTCATCGATGGTCCGCGGCCGGGAACTGCTCAGGCGCCGCCCGTCGTGCAGATCCCACCTGTCGATCAGTTCGTTCCGTTCGGCCAGCGAGTCGACCTCGGGGACCGGGTGAAGTGGTTCCGCCGGAAGGAGCCGATCTACCCCTCCACTCCGCCCTTCCGTTGAATACGCCATCGGCGGGCGGACCTCTCAGCCACTCGAGCCGGTGCCCGTGAAGAGACAGAGCGGGTGGCCGGCAGGGTCACACAAGACACGGACATCATCCTGGGGCTGGAAGTCCGCCACCGTCGCGCCGAGGGCAACGGCGCGTTCCACGGCCGATGAAAGGTCATCCACCTCAATGTCCAGATGCATCATCATCTGCTGCTCGGACCGGGTGGAAGGCCACTGCGGACGTGTGAAGTGCGGCTCTGTCTGGAACGACAATCCAGCACCGCCGTCCGGCGGTGTGATCTCGACCCAGCCCGGTTCTTCCTTCCGTCGCGGCCACCCGAGCAGGTCCTGGTAGAACTGCGCCAGTTCGTGGGCATCGCGGGCGTCAAGAGTTGTTGCGGCCAGCGTGAAACGAGGTGGGATTTTCATGCGTTGCTGTCACCGTCCTTGCCGGGGAAAGGGAAACACTCTCCTGTGAGGGAAGCCCAGTTGGCATTGCTTTTCCTTCTCGGGGAGCGCGCTGGTGCGCTTGCGTCGATCGGGACGGGGTTTCTTCCCGGAAGGCGCGTACCGGATCGCGGCGACGCCCAGAACGGCAGGCGCCGCTGGCGCGACGCCCGGCCGATCCGCTACGGCCCACAGCCTTGGAGCTGCTGCGGCACGGCGTGCTGAGAGCTCGGCCAAGGCGGCCCGGGGCCCTGCCCGTGAACCGATGCGATTGCCCGGGGAACCCGAGGCGATGTCCTGCCGCAGCGCTCGTGCGTGACCGCGTCCACCAGCAATCCAGCGCTCTGTTTTCTTCTGCCGGGTGGTCGTAGCGGCAGTCGAGCCGGGACGCGTGGGGCGGGCTATGGTGTGTCGCCGTCATGGCGTTCCTCCTCGTCAGAGAATCCGGATGCCCGCCCTCGGAGACTTCACGTCGCTCAAGTCCGCTCGAACTCCACACAGTCTGATTCCGGACCGGTTGGCCGGTACAACCGCCACCGTGTGCAAGTGCGTTGCTATGAGCGATGTACGCGCTCGCTCCGACCGATAGCGGGTGCCGGCCGGGGCTTAGGCCGCTGCCGTCCCCTGGGCCCCGGGTACAGTCGGCGGGCCGCTCAGCCCGCGCCGGACCGGGCGTCGCGGCCTGAGTTATTCCCTCGTCGTGGTCCGGCAGGGGATGCCATGACCAGTACGCAAGAGCCGCCTGAGCTGACCCCGCACATCGCCGAAGCTCCAGAGAGCCGGTCCGCCGAGGAACGCGTGGCGTGCATACGGCGGCGGTTGGAGCGCCTGATAGGGATCGCGGCGACCGAGGGGAACGCGCTGACCGTCCTGCGCAACGGGGATCAGATCTTCGCCGCGATGCTGGCTGCGATCCGTGGTGCCGAGCACACGGTGGACATGATGACGTTTGTGTACTGGAAGGGCGACATCGCCCGCCAGTTCGCGCAGGCTCTCGCGGACCGGTCCCGTGCCGGGGTACGGGTGCGGTTGTTGCTGGACGGGTTCGGCAGCAGGCTGATCGAGGCGGAGCAGCTGCGGACGATGGAGCGGGCCGGGGTCGAGGTGACGTGGTTCCGCAAGCCGCTGTATCTCTCGCCGCTGAAGCAGAATCACCGGTGCCACCGCAAGGTCCTGGTGGTCGACGAGGAGAGGGCGTTCACCGGGGGAGTGGGAATCGCGCAGGAGTGGTGCGGCGACGCCCGTAGCCCGCAGGAATGGCGTGACACCCACGTCGAGGTCCAAGGCCCCGCCGTGGACGGTATCGCCGCGGCGTTCGCACAGAACTGGGCCGAGTGCCACGATGAACTCTTCGACGAGCGGGACCGGTTCACCGAGCACCGGCCGCAAGGTGATGCCGTCGTGCAGGTGGTACGCGGCTCGGCCAGCATCGGCTGGCAGGACATGCAGACCCTGCTGCGCGTCATGCTCGAGTCCGCCGAAGAGCGCTTCCGCCTGGCCACCGCGTACTTCTCCCCGGACGCGTTCTTCACCGCTCTGCTGTGCGCCACCGCGCGGCGCGGAGTCGAGGTGGAGATTCTGCTGCCGGGACCACACACCGACAAGCGGGTCTGCCAACTGGCCGGTCAGCACTATTACGAGGACCTGATCGCCTGCGGGGTGAAGATCTACCAGTACCAGCCGACGATGATGCACGCCAAGGTCATCACCGTCGACCGCGTCGCCGCGCTGACCGGCTCGACCAACTTCAACTGCCGCTCCCTCGACCACGACGAGGAGGTCATGCTCGCCGTCCTCGACCAGGAGTTCACCGCGACCCTGGATGAGCACTTCGACGTCGATGTGACGGCCAGTGAACTGATCAAGGCAGGGCGGTGGAAGAAACGCTCCCTCCTCCAACGGGCGCGGGAGGTCGCCGTCCAACCCATCCGCCGGTTCTTGTGACGCTCGACGGATCCTGTCGGCAGCCCGTGATGCGGTCGGATCGCGACGGAGTGTGTCTTGTTCGCTGCGTACCGTTGCCTTATTGGTGTAGACCATTCTAGATTGTCAGGCCCTGCCCCGCCCTCGCGCACCGGAGGTTCCCTTGGCGTCTGTACCGCGCGCGCCCCTTGCTGCGCTTCCCGTCTACCAGCGCATCGCGTCCTGCCTGGCTGCTGAGATCTCCGCAGGACGCATACGGGACGGCTCTCGCCTGCCCGCGGAGCGCGACCTGGCCGAGCGGTTCGGCGTCGCACGGCAGACCGTTCGAGCCGCCCTCGAGCTACTGCGCAGCCAACGGCTCATCACGACCGGACGCCGGGGCACTTACGCATCCGCCCGACCGAAGAACAGCACCCCTGCGCTGCGCGAAGCAGACGCATCACCGTTCCTGCCCGCCCGTGCCCATACGACGGTGCGCGGCGCACTCTTCACGGCGAGCACCGCCCCATCCGTGGCTGCCGCATTGGGGGTCACGTCGGGCAGTCAAGTGCTCCACTACCGCCACACCACGGCAAGCATGGACGAAGAGCAGCCCAGAGATGCCGTTACCTACTTCACGCCCACGGCGGTGATGGAAATCCCGGAACTGTCCCGCTATCTGCAGCGTGTGCCGGTGGAAAACCCCGATCTCAGCAATATGCCCCTCTGGTGCAGGCGAGCAGGAATACAGAGCGTCTTACGGGAGTCCGTCACCCTCAGCCGATCACTCGCCGAGGCCCGGGACGCAACCCTGCATCTCAGCGTGCGCCGCTCGCTTCACGACCAGCACCACCGCCTCCTGGCCCTCACGGACTTCACCATCCCCCTGGCATGGAACGAGATCACCTTCGAGTACCTCGCGCCCGCGCACAGTGCCCACCACTACGCCGTGCGGCGAGGGTAGAACGGGTCGGGCGCACGGGTGAAAGCCTCAACTGCCGGCGGTGAGCGGTCGTTACGAGTCCACGGTCAGCGCGTGGGCGACGGTGAGAGCGCCATACTTTTTGGCTTCGGCCACGCCGGCGTTCACGGTGGCCTGGTCGAGCATGGGCAACCCGGGGCGGCCCTCGACGCTGCCGTCGTCGATCATGAATTTGATGTAGTCGGAGCCGCGGGTAAGCAACTGCGGGACGAAGGCGGCCGCTTCCTCGGGCGTGGTGGAGAACCGCATCAGGGGCATCACCGGAGGCAGGGACGCTGACACCTGGCCGGCTGCAGGAGAGGTCGGTGTAGCGGCGGGTCTCCGTGCGCCCCTGATCGGGTGGGCGCGTGCGTCTTCTGGTGTGGCTGAGCACGTCACTTGGCCTCTGGTGCTCTCGCTAGTCGGGGAGGCGGATTTTGGCCGTGCGTAGGGACCGGGGGTCACCCTCCAGGATCAGTTTTCCGCTATCGACCAAGGCGGCGATACGCCAGCGCAGAGGCATGTCGATGGCGTCATCGTCATTCCCCATGACATCGCCGACAAGGCGTAGGGCGGGGCGCCACACCGGTGTCGCCGCAGCGAGCAGTTGGGCGTCGAAGCGGTCGGCCGGGGCCGAAGTGAGGCCGGTGCTGGTGACCACCCGGAAGGTGGCGTTTTCGGCCTGGAGTTGCCGCCAAAGTCGCCTGCTGCTTGCCCGCCGCTCGTCGGACAGCGGTTCCTCGCAGTTCAGCTGCTGGGTCATTTCGAGGGGACTGAGATAGCCGGCTGTCCGCACCGACGGACGATCGATCTCGATGAGCGAGCAGGGACGCAATCCCAGCCGGACTGTCACTGCAAGGAAGAAGGCCACGTCGTCTGACCCACGGCGGCTGAACCACACCACGATGCGGTCGGCATCGGTCTCCAGCCGGCGCCAGAAGTCTCGGAGCTCCGCCTCGATATCGCCGGGACCGTCGTCATCACACGCCATTGGACCCCACCATCTCTTGCGCACCGCCGGATCTTCGGGAGCAATCGGCCCCCAGCTGAAATGGTCGGGAAAACACAGGATCCGAGCCCGGGGATCTTCACCGGCCCGGAGCGCGTTACGCAGCGACCCAGCCGCCGACGGATGAGGAACAAGATGCCGAACAGACTTGAGGTCAAGATCCCAGGAAGACACGGTCACGGCATGTGCACACGGACGGTCAGCGTCCTCTCCCCGGCCGGGCCACTTACGCCGCTTCAATCGGCTTGGTACGTGACGTATGAGCGGATGGCTGCCAGTCGGGCACCGTCATGTTCGTGACACCGTCCAGCTGACCTTGCAGTCGGCCGTGTCAGCCGGAAGGGAGGCGGTCGGTCCGCTTGGCTGTTCGACGTGAGGTCAGGCCGCAGGGAGAACGATCTTGAACGAGCCGGTGCCCGTCTCCCGGAGCCGAGGTCTGCGCCCGATCCTGCTTGAAGCACGCCAGGCCACTCGTTCAGATGAAGTCCTCCACGCCCAGGGTGTGTTGAGCCCGCGTGTGGGCCTTCCTCGGCGTTTCTAGACCCATGGCAACATCACCACACGCTGCGGTGCCGGCAGGGCAGTTCAGCCGCCGAACCTTCACCCAGACACTCGCCACAGGCGCCGTGGCCGTCGCGTCCGCGACGGCCCTCAGCTCGGCCCCCGCCGCTGCCGCCCCGGCGCCCGCCGCCCGGCGCGAAGCCGACTGGGAACGCTGCAAGGAAGTCGCCCGGCAGATCCTCGTGCTCGACGAGGACGGGACCGACCTGAAGCGGAGGTACCTCGAGGTCCTCATCGACAACGGCTTACCGCGCACGCGCACCCGGCCCAAGGATGTGCTCGTCATCGGCGCCGGGCCCGCCGGGCTCGTCGCGGCGCTGCTCCTCAAAGAGGCCGGCCACCGGGTGACGGTCCTCGAGGCCAACGGGAATCGTGTGGGGGGCCGCGTCAAGACGTTCCGTACGGAGGCGGGCAAGGAGTCCGCGTTCGCCGATCCGGCCCAGTACGCGGAGGCCGGGGCCATGCGGATCCCCTCGGCTCATCCGTTGGTCCTCGCCCTGATCGACCAACTGGACATCAAGCGCAGGCCGTTCTACTACGTGGACAACCGGCCTGGCACCGGAAACCCCCTGGCCGTCCCGCCCGCCGTCGTGCACCGCTCGCCGGACGGCGCGCTGTGGCGGCGCGGGCCGCGCGAGAGTGACTTCGCGATGCCGGAGCCGGCCAACCGCACATGGATCAAGGTCAACGGGATCCGTGTCCGCAAGGCGGACTACGCGGCCGACCCGGCAGAGGTGAACAAGTCCTTCGGGGTGCCGCGGAAGTACTGGAACACCCCGGCCGCCAAGATCCTCGCCGAGGTGCTCGACCCCGTCCGCGACGAGTTCAGCGTCGTGGGAGCCGACGGCAGCCGTACCGACAAACCGTATCCGGAGGTGGTCGACGGCTGGGCTCGAGTGGTGCAGAGGTTCGGGCACTGGTCGATGTACCAATTCCTGTCCGAGCACGCGGGCTTCGACGACCGCACGATCGATTTGATCGGGACCCTGGAGAACCTCACCTCCCGACTTCCGCTGTCCTTCCTGCACAGCTTCATCGGCTCCTCGCTGATCCGGCCCGGCATGACGTTCTGGGAGCTGGCGGGCGGGACCGCGGCGCTGCCGGACGCGATGCTTGAGCGCCTCGGCAAGGGTGCCGTACGGATGGACCGCCGCGTGACCCAGATCGAGCACGGGCCCGGCGGTCGGGTCCGGGTGGAGACCGTCTCGGAGGGGCGGGGCCCCGAAGGAGTGGTGCGCGAAGAGTTCAGCGGCGACGCGACCGTCGTCACCGTGCCGTTCTCCGGGCTGCGCCAGGTGCAGTTCAGCCCCCCGTTGTCGTACGGGAAGAGGCGTGCCGTCATCGAGATGCACTATGACGCCGCCACCAAGGTGCTGCTCGAATTCAGCCGCCGCTGGTGGGAGTTCACCGAGGCGGACTGGAAACGCGAGCTCGAGGTGACGAAGCCCGGCCTGTACCGCGCGTACGCCAACAACACCGTTCCCGACGACGGCAGCATGCTGGGTGCCCACCCCTCCGTGGCGGACAGCGGCATTCCGCAGGCGATGCGGGTGCGGCACGCGGCCCATGGCTGGGAGGTCAGGGACAGCGTGGAGGCCGTGCGGGTCACCGGTGGCGGCTCGATCTCCGACAGTTCGAACCGCTTCATGTTCCACCCGTCGCACCGTGTCGAGGGCAGTGAAGGGGGTGTGGTCCTCGCTTCCTACAGCTGGGCCGACGATGCCCTGCGCTGGGACGCGTATGACGACAACGAGCGCTATCCGATGGCCCTGCGCGGACTGCAGGAGGTGTACGGGCGGCGTATCGAGGTGTTCTTCACCGGTGCGGGGCGAACGCAGAGCTGGATGCGTGATCCGTACGCGTACGGGGAAGCCGCGGTCCTCACGCCGGGCCAGCACATCGAACTTCTGCCGGAAGTGCCGGGTCCGGAGGGGGCGTTGCACTTCGCGGGCTGCCATACGTCGGTCAAGCCGGCCTGGATCGAAGGAGCTCTCGAATCAGGGGTGCGTGCGGCCCTGGAGGTCCATGGCCTGCGGTGAGGCATCCGGGCCCGGCGGGAGGTGAGACCCGCCGGGCCCGGTCATCACAGGTCCAAGGACAGGCGCCGGCACGAAGTGGGTTCGATGGGGAAGCTGAAGTACAGGTTCGACAATGTGATGGCCCGCGGTACGCCCGCGCTCATCGCCGTCCTCGCGGTCATCTGCTGCCTGCTGGCCGTCTTCAACGGGATGTTGCTCCTGTTGCTGGCGCCGGACGCCACCCGCCCCGCCGATGTGGGGTCTTCGGTGTGGTCGGGGTTCCTGCGGGTGATCAGCCCGGCGCTGCTGCTCAAGGACGAGGGGACAGCGCCTTTCCTTCTCGCCGCGGTGGCGATGACCTTCGGCGGCATCATGCTCATGAGTACCCTCATCCCGGTCATCAGCGCCGGACTGCAAAACCAGCTGGCCCGGCTTCGCAAGGGCAGGTCGCATGTCGCCGAGACCGGACACACGGTCATCCTCGGCTGGTCACCGCAGGTCCAGGTGATCCTCTCGGAGCTCGTCGAGGCCAACCGCAGCGAGCGGCGCGCGTGCGTCGCGATCCTCGCCGAGTGCGACCGCACCGAGATGGAGACACAGATCCACGAAAGGGTGGGCTCCACCGCGACCACCCGGGTCGTCTGCCGCACGGGCAACCCTGCGGAGGCCGCCGACATCGCCATCGTCAACGCGGCGCAGGCGCGGGCGGTCATCATCCTGCCGCCCGACAGCGGGGCCCCCGATCTCAGTGTCATCAAGTCCCTGCTCGCGGTGTCCGGTCTGCGCGGCACCGGGCCGCTGCCGAACGTCGTCACCAGCATCGAGCAGACCCGCAACCTGGCCGCGGCCCGGCTCGCGGGAGGCGCGCACAGCCGTATCGTCAACGTCCAGGGCTTCATCGCCCGCCTCCTGGTGCAGACGAGCCTGCAGTCAGGACTGTCGGCGGTCTGCACCGAACTGCTCGACTTCGCGGGCTGTGAGATCTACATGCGCCGCCAGCCGGAGCTGGCCGGGCGGACCTACGCCGAGGCGCTGCTCGCGTACCGCACGTCCAGTGTCATCGGATGGATGAAGCAGGACGGCACGCTCCGGCTCAACCCGCCCCCGGACGCGGTCCTGGAGGACACGGACACCGTCGTGGTGATCAGTGAGGACGACTCCACCGTCAAGCTCGCCGACGCCGCGCCCGAGCTCGTCCCCGTGCCGGAGCCCGTGGTCCGCGATGCGGTCGAGGCGGCGCGGCGCGTACTCATTCTCGGCTGGAGCGCTCGCGTCCCCGACATCGTCCGCGAGTTGGAAGTCTGCCTCTCCGCCGACTCCAGCGTCGACGTCGTCGCCGACGCTCCCGCCGCGGGCCCCGTGCCGAGCGACTCACCGCTCCAACTGACCTACCGCAGCGCCGACATCACCGACCGCACGACCCTGGAAGGCCTTCGCCTGGACGAATACGACCAGGTCATGGTGGTCTGCCCCGACGACCGAGACCCGGACGGAGCCGACGCCCGCACCCTCACCACCCTGCTCAACCTCCGTGACCTCGCCGACCTGCACGCCCATACGTACACCCTCGTGACGGAGATGGCGGACGACCGGGACCGGGCCCTCGCGCAGGCCACCAGGGCCGACGACTTCATTGTGAGCAGCAATCTGCTGAGCCTGCGGCTGGCCCAGATGTCCGAGAACCCGCATCTGGACCGGGTCTTCGAGGAGCTCTTCTCGGCCGGCGGGTGCCGGATCAGTCTGCAGCCGGTGCACGAGTACGTACCGCCCGGACGGGCCGTCACCTTCTACACCGTGGTCGACGCGGCCCGCCGACGCGGGCACACGGCCATCGGCCACCGCATCCACCGCTTCGCTGCGCAAGCCCCCGCCTATGGAGTCGAGGTCAATCCCGACAAGGCCACGCGCATCACCTATGCGGACGAGGACCGGGTGATCGTCCTGTCGGGCAGATCGCCACAGCCGGCGGTGTGAGGGGTGTGACAGCGCGCTGCCGACCGGTTCCCTCAACGAGCGTCGGGCGAGGAAAAACGAGGGGAGCGGCGGGGGAGGCCGCGCCTCAAGGCGCTGCACATCGACGTGGACACCACGCTTACGCCGCTTATGCCGGCCGAGCCGCTGCGGGCCCCACTGCGCTCGTTGCTCGGGGGTGTGCCGCTGTCCGGCGCACAGCGGCACACCCCCGGCGCATAGCCAGCCATGACACCCGGCGGGGCCCGCAGTGAGCCGCGTCTCGTGAAAGGACGACTTCGCGGCCGTCGGTGCCCGCGAAGTAGGGCGCATCCTGCGCTGTTACTCGCATTTTCCCGTTTTGCGGGTCTTGACAGTCTTTTGGCGTAAGCGTACGACTTGCAGGGCAAGCCAACGCACCGGAGTCCGCTCGCGCGGACTCCGCGGCGATGCGAAGAAGTTCGCACTCGGGGCCGGTCTTTGGGGCAGGTCGAGCCCGACGACCCCTCACCCTTCGTGAACGGCTGCCCTCAGGAGGGCACCATGTCACTGACCCTTCCTTACCCTGCTCAACTCGATCTCCAGGGCACGCGGACGATCGCCCGCTGGCGGCCGCTCGTCCAGTGGTTCCTCGCCGTTCCGCATCTCCTGATCGCCTACGCGCTCACTGTGTTGCGTGCCGTGCTGACCTTCATCGCCTTCTTCGCCGTGCTGTTCACCCGGCGCATCCCGCGCCCGCTGTTCGACGCGATCGCCATGACGTTCCGCTACGAGTGGCGCGTGGCCAGCTACGTGCTGTTCCTGCGCGAGGACTACCCGCCCTTCGACTTCCGGTCCACCGCGGACGACGACGGCGCGGACCCGCACGCCCGCGTGACACTCGCCTATCCCGAGCGAATGTCACGGTGGCAGCCGTTGGTGAAGTGGCTCCTTGCCGTCCCGCACTATCTGGTGCTGTTCGCCCTGGGCATCGCGGCGATGGTGGTGGTGGTCGCGGGGTTCTTCGCCGTGCTGATCACCGGCGAATATCCGCAGGGACTCCGCGACTTCCTGGTGGGTGTCCACCGCTACAACCTGCGGGTGCAGGCGTACGTCGGCCTGCTCACGGACGCGTATCCGCCCTTCAGTCTGCAGACCGGCTGACCGGGCCCTGCCTGGTCAGCGACAAGACCCGCCCTCGGACGCTCTGTCGCTCAGGATCGGGAAGGCTTCGGCCGGCCCGCCGGGCGGGGGAGCGTACCCGGTGAGCCGAGGCGGCAGGCGCCGACTGCAAGAAGCGGTGATGGCGCTCGCCGTCCCCCCGCCCACGCTCCAGACATCAACTCGGGCACCAGTCCAAGGGCATGGAGGGGGAGTTGGCGGTGGGGGAGAAG
>NZ_JAAKZW010000330.1 GCF_011044995.1 Streptomyces mesophilus
CGTCCGCCCCCTGCCCGCGGATTCCCGGCCGACCCGTCCCCTGCTGGCCCGTTCCCTGCTGGCGTGTTCCCGGCTTCGGCATGCCGTTCCCCTCTGAGAGCCCCCACGGAAAGCGCTTTCTCACGAGCGCCAGCGTCAAGCTACTGAGCAAGGCGCGTGGCGACAAGGGGGCCCGTGGGGCGGCCGGGACGGCGACAAGCGGAGGGGAACCTTCGTTCGGCCTGAGCGGCGCCCCGGCCGGGTACCCGTATCCCTATGAAGTCCCGTGCACGGCCCGCCTCATGAGGCGCCGGCTGTTCCTGACGCTGCCCGCCGCCGCCACGCTCGCCTCCTGCACGGTGAGCGACCGCGGCGGCGGCCCCGACGACCGCGAGCCGCCGACGTCCGCACCCGAGTCGTCCGCTCCTCCCGAGCCCCGGCCGCGTACCGTCCGCAGGCCCACGGTGCTCGCCGTGAAGATCGACAACGTGCGCCCGGCCCGGCCGCACACCGGACTGCGCGAGGCCGCCGTGATCCATGTCGAGCGGGTCGAGGCGGGGCTGACCCGGCTGCTCGCCGTGTACACGGGCGGGCGGCTGCCGCAGGCCGTCGGCCCGGTGCGCAGCGCGCGCGAGACCGATCTGGAGCTGCTGCGCCAGTACGGCAAGCCGGTGCTCGCCTTCTCCGGGGCGCAGGGCAAGCTGCTGCCCCTGCTCGACAAGGCCGAGCTGTATCCGCGCTCACCGGCCGAGGCGCCGGGGGCGTACTACCGCTCCTCCTCGCGCCCGATCCCGCACAACCTCTACCTGCGGCCCTCGCGGCTCGATCCCGCACCCGACAAGGAGGCGCAACCCACGGACCTGGGGCTGCGGTTCGGCGCGGCGCCGCCCGGCGGGCGGGCCACCGGCGAGCACTCCGTGCGTTATCCGGCGGCGCGTTACGCGTTCACCTGGTCGGCGGCGCGCGACCGGTGGCGGGTGTCGATGGACGGCACGCGCTCCAACCTGACGCCGTCGACGGTCGTGGTGCAGTACGGGGTCATACGGGACTCCCGCTTCCGTGACCGGTGGGGCAACGTCTCCCCGTACACGGAGACCGTGGGCCGTGGCGACGCCCTCGTCCTGCGGGGCGGGCGGGCGTACGAGGGGCGCTGGAGCCGGGAGTCAGCCGAGGAAGCGACGGTCTACACCGACGCCGACGGCGAGCCGCTGCTGTTCGCCGACGGTCAGGTGTGGGTCGTGCACGTCGGCAGGCGCTGACTTCCCCGCGGCCCGGCGGGGCGGCGTGCGGCGCAGGGTCCGGTAGCGCCGGCCGGTGCGGTCCAGGCCGAGCTGGAAGGCGGTGCCGCCCACGGTCGCAGTGAGGCTGAAGATCACGGCGCCGGCGAGCGTGCCGAAGAGGCCGAGTGCGGACGCGAGCAGGGCGCCGGACACCACGCCGAGCGCCGAGCCGGAGACCTGCGTGACGCTGATCTCGGGGCTGCGGCGATCCGGGGTCACCTCCGGGCTGCGGCGATCCGGGGTCACCTCCGGGCTGCGGCGATCCGCGGCCGCCTCCGGGCTGCGGCGATCGGGAGCGCTACTCCGCTCCGTACGCCCCTTGGCGCCCTTCGTGCCGCGCGGTGCCGCATGCCTCGCCTCCATGGCCATGGTGATCCTTCACACGTTCGGGGTCGGTGTTCCTCGATGCTCGAAGCCATGGAGGTAGATGGCATGGCCATCTAGTTCAACCGCGAGTGAGGACTTATGAGGGTGCCGTGATGCAGGGAGGTCAGCGGGGTACAGGTCGGGCATCGCGTTAGGAAAAATGCCCGAAATATTCCTAAACATAGGGATTTCGGAACACGCACCGGAGCCACCCTCCCACGGGCCGACGGAAGCCCAACTGCCCCTCGGACACCACCCGTTGAGCGTTCCGCGGTCCTCGCCCGTATCTCCGGACACGACCGCCCCTCCCGGAGGCCCTCATGCCCGACACCGGCAATGTCACCGCCCTGTTCCGTACGGCCACGGCGCACAGCCCGTCGTACGCGACGCTCGACCGGGCGGTCGGCGGCGGGTCCCAGGTGATCGACTTCTGCATTCCGTGCAATCCGTACTTCCCTACGCCGGAGATGTTCGACGAGCTCGGAGCGCGGCTGCGGGAGATCCTCACGTACTACCCAAGCCGACCTTCGGCCGCTGGACGGATCAGCCGATGGAGACGGGCAAGCGCGTCGACATGTATCCGCTGCCCGAGCAGGCCGGCTTCCAGCTCGATCCGGGGACCTTCGTCGAGTTCGTACGGCGCCGGGGCTCACGCACCGCCGTCGTCTGCAATCCCAACAACCCCGACGGCGGTCTGCTCCCGCGGCGTGCGGTGCTCGCTCTGCTCGACGCGCTGCAGGACCTCGAACTCGTCGTGGTCGACGAGTCCTTTCTCGAGTTCGCGGACGCCGAAGCGGAACCGAGCGTCGCCCAGGAGGCGGTCCTGCGGCCGAATGTCATCGTGCTGCGCAGCCTCGGCAAGAACTTCGGCCTGCACGGGGTGCGCTTCGGCTACCTCGTCGCCAACCCGGGGCTTGCCAAAAAGGTGCGGGCCGCCCTGCCGAAGTGGAATCTCAACTCCTTCGCCGAGACCGTGGTGTTCCTGCTCGGCCGCTACCGCTCGGCCTACGGGACGAGCCTGCGCCAGGTCTGCCGTGACCGGCAGGAGATGCAGTGGCATCTGAGCCGGCTGCCCGGGCTCACGGTCTACCCCTCCCAGGGCAATTTCCTCTGCGTACGGCTGCCGGAGGGCGTCGACGGAGCGGCCCTGCGCGATCAACTGCTCACCGCGCACGGCGTGCTCATCCGCGAGTGCGGCAACAAGATCGGCTCTTCGAGCCGCTTCCTGCGCCTGATCGTGCGGCCGCAGCACGATGTACAGCGGCTGCTCGCGGGGCTCGAGCAGGTCCTGTACGGGGGTGAGCCGCCGGCCGCCGATCCGCACGGGTACGAGGCGCTGCGGCCCGTGCGGTACGGGTCGGGGACCCCGGCCGTCGACCGGCTGGTGCACCGGGCCTGACGGGCGGCGTCCGGGGCGCAAAGGGCCCGGCGGTCTGCCGGATGGGCGGGGGACGCGTCCCCGTTCAGGCGATCACTGGGCCCGAACTGATTCGAACAGGGTGCCCTGGAGGAAAGCTGCGCCTGCACAGCCGCAGCGCGCCCGCGGGCGCGCCCTCCCAAGGAGCCTCGCTTGTCCCCTCTCGCCACCGGACGCCGTCGCCGCACGGTCCCGCTGCTCGCCCTGCTGGCCGCGGGCAGCCTCACGCTCGGCGCCGCACCGGCCGCCGACCGCCACGATCCCGTACCGCCGCAGGGCGCCGAGTCCGCGACGCTCGACGAATACTCGCCCCTTGAGGCGTATCAGCAGGTCCAGGGCCCATGGAAGATCTCCCCGTACACCGGTCTGATGGCCAAACAGGGACCGGTGCTCGCCGTGAAGTTCGACAACGCACGGCGTGCCCGGCCGCACCACAACCTCGACAAGGCCGACCTCGTCTACGTCGAGAAGGTCGAGGGCGGGATGAGCCGCCTGATGGGCATGTACTCCAGCCGGATCCCCAAGAGCCTCGGCCCGGTGCGCAGCGCCCGCGAGTCCGATGTGGAGCTGCTCAAGCAGTTCGGGCGGCCGGCGCTCGCGTACTCCGGGGTGCGCAGCGCACTGCACAAGTACCTGAAGAACTCGCCGATCTACGTGCGTTCGCACGGTTCGCTGCCGCGCGCCTACTTCCGTGCCCCGGGCCGTTCGGCGCCGCA
Source organism: Streptomyces mesophilus (assembly GCF_011044995.1). Classification (GTDB taxonomy): domain Bacteria; phylum Actinomycetota; class Actinomycetes; order Streptomycetales; family Streptomycetaceae; genus Streptomyces; species Streptomyces mesophilus. Next base: position 3,759 of record NZ_JAAKZW010000330.1, read on the forward strand.
CAACCTGTTCGTGAACCCGGCCAAGATCCTCAAGTCCGCGCCGGGTGCCTGGAAGCCGACCGACATCGGCTTCCGCTTCGGTCCCGCGCCCAAGGGCGGCACGCCGATGGCGCAGCGCACGGTGCGCTATGCCTCGGCCAGCCACACCTTCCGCTGGTCGCCTGCGAAGAAGCGCTGGTACGTCTCCTTCGACGGGGCGCCCGCGCGGCTGTCCGACGGCCGGCAGATGAGCGCCCGCACGATCGTGATCCAGAAGGTGCAGATGCCGCCGTCGAAGTACCGCGACGTCAACGGCGCCGTCACCCCGTACATCAAGACCGTCGGCAAGGGCTGGGCGACGGTGCTGCGGGACGGCAAGGCGTACAAGACGTGGTGGCAGCGGCCGAACGCCAAGAGCGGCACGAGCTTCATCCAGAAGGGCGGCAAGCCCATGCCGTTCGCGCAGGGCCAGGTCTGGATCGTGTACGAGGACGCCTGATCCGGGCGCTCGGAGCGCGGCGCACCCGGTCGGGGCGCCGCGCTCCGGCGTGTCTAGGGTGAGCCGATGAGCTCCTTCGAGGTGCACGCCGGCGCCGCCGACTCCCCCGTACTGCTGCATGTGCCGCACGGCGCCTGGGAGATTCCCGCCGCCGTACGCGGGGACATCGTGCTCGACGACGCGGCGCTCGCGGCCGAGGCCCGGCACATCACGGACGCCCACACCGCGGAGATCGCCGCGTACGCGGCACGGAGCGCGGACCGGGCGCCGTGGCGGTTCGTCAACCGGCTCTCGCGGCTCGTCGTCGACCCCGAGCGCTTCCCCGACGAGCGCGAGGAGATGGCGGCGGTCGGCATGGGCGCGGTGTACACGCGTACGACGCACCGCGAGGTGCTGCGGCCGGACGGCTTCGATCCGGGCCCGCTGCTCGAGCGGTACTTCCATCCGTACGCGGACGCCGTGACGGACGCCGTGGAGGGGCGGTTGAACGCGGCCGGGCGGGCCGTGGTGATCGACGTGCACTCGTATCCGACCCGGCCGCTCCCCTACGAGCTGCACGGGGACGGTCCGCGGCCGCCGGTGTGCCTGGGCGCGGACGCCTTCCACACGCCGCCGGAGCTGCTCGCCCGCGCCGAGGAGATCTTCGCGCGCTTCGGGGGTACGGCGGTGAACTCGCCGTTCGCGGGGACGTATGTGCCGCTGCGGTTCTACGGGCGCGAGGAGCGGGTGCAGGCGTTGATGATCGAGATCCGGCGTGATCTGTACATGAGCGAGCCCGGTGGCCCGGCGAACGAGGGCCTGGGGGAACTGGGGGCGGCGCTGGGCGAGTTGGTGGCTCAGCTCTCCTGAGCGTGCGGAGTTTCCCGAGCGTGCGGAGTCTCCGCAGCGTGCGGCTTGGTGGCCACGACCGCGCGGGCGCGGGGTGAGCCGTCGGGGCGCCGGCCGAGTTCCGGCAGGTCGCGCAGGGTCACCTCGAAGCCGGCCCGGGTCAGTTCGGCGGACGCCTCGGGCAGACCGAAGCCGAGGTAGTACATGACGAACGGCGGCCGCCACACGGCGTTGCGTACCCGCATCACCGAGTCGAAGCCGAGCAGCATCCAGTACGCGCGGGAGCGGACCGGCGGGGGTGCGCCGATCGGGAAGACGAACCGGCCGCCGGGCCGCAGCACCCGGTACGCCTCGGCGAACAGCGCGGGCCGTTCGCGCGGCAGGAAATGGCCGAACGCGCCGAAGCTGACGAGGAGATCGAAGGCCTCGCCGAACGGCAGGGCGAGGGCGTCACCGCGCACCCAGGCGACACCCTCGGGGGTCTGCCGGCGGGCCCGGTCGAGCATGCCGGCGCTGAAGTCGACGCCGGCCACCCTCCCGCGGCACACCTCGCGCAGCACGTCGATGCCCGCGCCCGTTCCGCAGCACAGGTCGAGGCCGCGCTCGAAGGGTCCGAGGGTGTGCAGCGCTTGTGTGACCGCGTCGAGGACGTGGCCGGGCGTGCGGAACGGGGTGTGGTCGAACTTCGGCGCCAGGAGGTCGTAGCCGTGCTCGACGGAGGAGAGGGCCTGGACGGCCAGTTCACGCAGCGTGGGACCTTGGGGTTCGAACATCACGGTCAGGATAAGTGCAAGGCCGCCGCGGAAAGTGCAGGTGTCCAGGGCCCGAAAAGCCTTACCGCGGGGGCGGTGGCGCGGGTAGGAAGGGACGATGACATCCCTTGGCGCCGTGTTCCGTCCCCAGTCCCCGCCCGAGCAGCTGCGCGAGGTGGCCCTGGCCGCCGAAGCCGCCGGCCTCGACCAACTGTGGCTGTGGGAGGACTGTTTCCTGGAGAGCGGTATCGCGTCCGCCGCGGCCGCGCTGGCCTGGACCGAGCGGCTGAAGGTCGGCATCGGCCTGCTTCCCGTACCGCTGCGCAATGCGGCGATCGCCTCGATGGAGCTGGCGACCCTGCACCGCCTCTTCCCCGGCCGTTTCCTCCCCGGTCTCGGCCATGGCGTCCAGAGCTGGATGGGGCAGGTGGGGGCGCGCGCCGAGTCGCCGCTGACGCTGCTGCGCGAACACCTCGACGCGACACGGGCGTTGCTGCGGGGCGAGCGGGTGACGACCGAGGGGCGTTATGTACGTCTCGACGGTGTGGCCCTCGACTGGCCGCCGGCCGCGCCCACGCCTGTGTTCGCCGGTGCGAAAGGGCCTCGTACGGTGCGGCTGAGCGGTGCGGCGGCGGACGGCACGATCTTCGAGGCGTCCACGACTCCCGCGGATCTGCGGGCGGGGCTGCGGCTGATCGAGGAGGGGCGCGCGGAAGCGGGCCGCAGCGACGACCACCATGTGCTGGTGTACATGACCGCCGTCACGGGCCCGGACGCCGAGCGGAGGTTGCGTGCCGAACTGGCCTTGGACGGCCGTGAGATGACTCCCGGTCTGGGCGCGGCGGGCGATGCGCAGACCATCGCGAAGGCCGTCGAGCAGCTCGCGGACGCGGGCGCGGACTCGGTGGTGCTGCAGCCGACGGCTGACGAGACGGATCCGGTGGGGTTCGTACGGTTCGTGGCGCAGGAGGTGCGGCCGCTCGTCGGCTGAGCGGGGCGCGGGCGCTCGTCGGCTGAGCGGGGCGCGGGCGCTCGTCGGCTGAGCGGGTGCGCGGGCGCGCGGGCGCTCGTCGGCTGAGCGATCGCCGGGGGG
>NZ_JAAKZW010000331.1 GCF_011044995.1 Streptomyces mesophilus
GGGGCGGGGTGGGTTCGTCCTCGAGCGCCGGACGGGCTGAAAGTCAGCCCGTCCGGCGATGAGTCACAACCGCGGGTCCACCGGCTCCGACTCCAGGGCCAGGACCGCGAAGACCGCCTCGTGGATGCGCCACAGCGGCTCGCCCGAGCCGAGCCTGGACAGGGCCTCGACGCCGAGGGCGTACTCGCGCAAGGCGAGCGAACGCTTGTGGCCGAGGAACCTGTTGCGCAGGCGCTCCAGGTTCTCCGGACGCGTGTACTCCGCCCCGTAGATGATCCGCAGGTACTCGCGTCCTCGGCACTTGATGCCGGGCTGGACGAGTCGTCCCTTCCCGTCGCGCACCAGCGCGCCGAGCGGCTTGACGACCATGCCCTCGCCGCCGCGCCCCGTCATCTCCAGCCACCAGTCGACACCGGCCTGGACGGACTCGGGCGAGCCGGTGTCCACGTACAGGCGGCGCGTCGTCTGCAACAGGCCGGTCGGGTCCGCCGCGACAAGGCGGTCGAGCAGCGCCAACTGCTCGTCGTGCGGCAGCCCGGCGAGGCTGCGGCCCTGGACCGCGAGGACCTGGAAGGGCGCGAGCCGCACGCCCTCCAGACCGTCCGTCGTCCAGCAGTACCGCCGGTACGCCTCGGTGAACGCCGACGCGTCGGCCGCCCGCTCCCGCTGCCGGGTCAGCAGCTCACCCGCGTCGACACCGCGCGCCACCGCCGCTTCGAGCGCGGCGAGCGCCCCGGGGAAGACCGCACCGGCCGCCGCGCCGACGGCCGCGTACTGCGACCGCAGCAGGCCCGAGGCCTTCAGCGACCACGGCAGCAACTCCGTGTCCAGCAGCACCCAGTCCGTACCGAACTCCTCCCAGAGCCCGGCCTCGTCCACCGCTTCCCGTACGCGCCGCAGGATCTCCTCCGTGACCTCGGGGTCGCTGAAGAAGGGCCGGCCGGTACGGGTGTAGAGGGATCCGGTCGGACCGTCGACACCGAAGCGCTCGCGCGCGGCCGCCGCGTCGCGGCACACCAGCGCCACGGCCCGCGAACCCATGTGCTTCTCCTCGCACACGACCCGCTCGATCCCGTCGGCGGCGTACTGCGCGAAAGCCTCGGCCGGGTGCTCCAAGTAGCCGTCGACCTGCGAGGTCGCGGTCGGTGCCATGGTCGGGGGCAGGTACGGGACAAGGCGCGGGTCGACCGCGAAACGGCTCATGACCTCCAGCGCCGCGGCCGCGTTCTCCTCGCGCACCGAGATCCGGCCGTGGTGCTCCGTCTCCACGATCCGCCGGCCCTGGACGTCCGCCAGGTCGAGCGGCCGGCCCTCGTGCCCGCCGGGCGCCTCGGACGCGAGCGGCCGGACCGGCTCGTACCAGACCTTCTCGGCCGGTACGTCGACCAGTTCGCGCTCCGGCCAGCGCAGCGCGGTGAGCTTGCCGCCGAAGACGGCGCCCGTGTCGAGGCAGATGGTGTTGTTGACCCAGCTCGCGGTCGGCACCGGGGTGTGGCCGTAGACCACGGCGGCGCGGCCGCGGTAGTCCTCGGCCCACGGGTAGCGCACGGGCAGCCCGAACTCGTCGGTCTCGCCGGTCGTGTCCCCGTACAGGGCGTGGCTGCGGACGCGGCCCGAGGTGCGGCCGTGGTACTTCTCGGGCAGCCCCGCGTGGCACACCACGAGCTTGCCCTCGTCGAGTACGTAGTGGCTGACGAGGCCTTCGATGAACTCCCGCACCTCGGCGCGGAATTCCTCGCTCTCGCCGTCCATCTGCGCGATGGTCTCGGCGAGGCCGTGGGTGTGCTGGACGCCGCGGCCCTTGAGGTAGCGGCCGAACTTGTTCTCGTGGTTGCCGGGCACGCACAGCGCGTTGCCCGACTTGACCATCGACATCACACGGCGAAGCACGCCCGGGCTGTCCGGTCCGCGGTCGACGAGGTCGCCGACGAACACGGCCGTACGGCCCTCGGGGTGCACTCCGTCCTCGTATCCCAACGTGCCCAGGAGGGTGTCGAGTTCGGAGCGGCAGCCGTGGATGTCGCCGATGATGTCGAAGGGTCCGGTGAGGTGGGTGAGGTCGTTGTAGCGCTTCTCGATCGTGAGCGAGGCGCCCTCGATCTCCTCGACGCCGCGCAGGATGTGCACCTTGCGGAAGCCCTCGCGTTCCAGGCCGCGCAGCGAGCGGCGCAGCTCGCGCTGGTGGCGCTGGATGACACGGCGGGGCATGTCCGCGCGGTCGGCGCGGGTCGCGTTGCGCGCGGCGCAGACCTCTTCGGGCACGTCGAGCACGATCGCGATCGGCAGCACGTCGTGCTGCCGGGCGATTTGGACGAGCTGCCGGCGCGACTCGGTCTGCACGTTCGTCGCGTCGACGACGGTCAGGCGTCCCGCGGCCAGGCGCTTGCCGGCGATGTAGTGCAGGACGTCGAAGGCGTCGCCGCTGGCGCTCTGGTCGTTCTCGTCGTCCGCGACAAGGCCGCGGAAGAAGTCGCTGGAGAGCACCTCGGTGGGCTTGAAGTGCTTGCGGGCGAAGCTGGACTTGCCCGAGCCGGTGGAGCCGATCAGGACCACGAGGGAAAGATCGGTGACGGGCAGGACGCGGCCCGCGCGCGGTGCGTCGGTCGTGTTCTCGGTCATGCGGCCTGCTCTCCCTTCGTGGTCTCGCTGGTGCTGTTCATGGTGAAAACGGCCATCTGCGTGGGCGGCCCGACCTCCGGGTCGTCGGGTCCGACGGGCCGGAACTCGACGGCGTAGCCGTACCGTTCGGCCACCTGCCGTGCCCAGTGACGGAACTCCTCGCGGGTCCACTCGAAGCGGTGGTCGCTGTGGCGTACGTGCCCGGCGGGCAGCGACTCCCAGCGGACGTTGTACTCGACGTTCGGCGTGGTCACGAGCACGGTCGTGGGCCGCGCCGAGCCGAACACCGCGTATTCGAGCGCGGGAAGCCGCGGCAGGTCGAGGTGCTCGACGACCTCGCTGAGCACGGCGGCGTCGTATCCCTTGAGCCGCTTGTCCGTGTACGCGAGCGAGCCCTGGAAGAGCTGGACGCGCGAGGCCTGCCGCTCCCCCATCCGCTCCAGCTTGAGCCGGCGGGCGGCGATGGTGAGCGCGCGCACCGACACGTCGACCCCGACGACCTCGGTGAACGACACGTCCTTGAGCAGCGCCTGCACCAACTGGCCCTGGCCGCAGCCCAGGTCGAGCACCCGGTGCGCGCCGGACGCCTTGAGCGCGTCGACGATCGCGTCCCGCCGCTGCACAGCAAGCGGTACCGGCTTCTCCTCCGTGTCGCTCTCCTCGTCCACGGCGTTGTCGACCTGCTCGACCTCGAGTTCGTCGAGGTCGGCCAGGCGCACGAGTTCGAGCCGCTCCATCGCCTCGCGCGTCAGCGACCAGCGACGGGACAGATAGCGGCTGGTGATCAGCTTGTGCTCGGGGTGCTCCGCGAGCCAGCCCTCACCGGCGCGAAGCAGCTTGTCGACCTCGTCGGGTGCGACCCAGTAATGCTTGGCGTCGTCGAGCACCGGCAGCAGCACATACAGGTGCCGCAGCGCCTCGGCGAGGACCATGTCGCCTTCGAGTACGAGACGTACGTACCGCGAAGCACCCCACTCGGGGAACTGGGGGTCGAGCGCCACGGACTCGGCGGTGACGTTCCAGCCGAGCGGTGCGAAGAGCTTGGTGACCAGCTCGGCGCCGCCGCGCGCGGGCAGCGCCGGCACCTCGATGCGCAGCGGCAGGGTCCGTCCGACGAGCTCGGGCTTCGCGGTGCACACGCCGCGCAGGGCGGACTTGAACACCGAGCTCAGGGCCACGGCGAGCAGCGAAGAGGCGGCATACGGGCGGTCGTTGACGTACTGCGCGAGCGCCGCGTCGGGCGCACCGCCGCGGCCCTTGCCCTTTCCCTTGCGGACGAGCGCGATGGGATCGATCTCCAGGAGCAGCGCCGCCGTGCACCGGTCGTCGTCCGCCTCGGGGTAGAGCACATGCGCCCGGCCCTGCGATGTGCTGAACACCTGCGCGTTCTCGGGATGCTTGTGCAGAAGGAAGCCGAGGTCGGTCGCGGGGCGGTCCGGGGTGCCGGTGGTGGAGATCGTCAGGAACACGGTGGTTGCCTCGATACGGGGGCGTCATGGACGCCGTCTGAGTGGGTGCGCCCGGCGCCGGGCGTCCGCTCAAAGTACCCCGGACACCGCGCCGGCCTGCAGGGATTTTCGGCCCGTACGGGGCGGGCCCACGGTCCCCGGCGGCCTCAGTACCGGCGGCCTCAGTACCGGCGGCGGATCGACCGTACGACCGCCGCATAGCTGAACGCGGCGAGCAGCCCGGCCAGACCCGCCCCTTGCGCCACGAGCTGCCAGGTGTCCGGTGCGGGAGAGGCTCCCCTGGGCGCGATCCGCCCCTTCGGGTCGTACACCATCGCGATCGACTCCCCGGGCGACACCGAGGCCGAGCAGCCCCGCCACAGCCGCCGCTGCACCGGCGTCCCGTCCCCGTGCCGCACGGAGCACAGATACCGGTCCTCGTCCTCGCTGCTCACGTCCACCGCGGTGACCACGACTTGGACGCGTTCGCCGCGCCCGGCCAGGGTGAGCTCCGTCGCCGCCTGCGGTACGACCATGGCCAGCGCGATCCCGAGGCCGGCGACGACGCCGCTGATGAGCCGTCCGGCGCGGGTGACGAGCAGATACAGCGTGAGCGCAAGCACCGCGACCACTCCGGCGGCGACGGCCTTGGACGAAGGCAGCCCGGCCAGCACGGCCGCGACCGTGCAGCCGATGACGGCGAGGGTCCCGACGAGCGCGACGGCGATGCCTTCGATCCTCAGCCACAGCGGCGGCGGGAGGGCCGCGCGGCTCAGACGGCTGCGGATTTTGGCGGCCAGAAGGTGACTTGTCCGGCGGCAGGCGGTACGTCGGGAACGGTCGGCGCTCTCTCCCGAGCCGTGGTTGCGATGCCGTCCTTCTGTCACCCGTGCATTATGCAAAACCGGAGGTCAGAAGGGGAGACGGACCGGTTTTCCGGCCTCGCCGACGGGCCTTACATGGAGGCGAAGAAGAACAAAGAGGGCACGATCTGCGCCAGTACCGCCGCCGCGATGCCCATCAGGAGACCCGCGAGATGGAAGGTGCGGCGGCGGGAGACGTCCCCGTTCTTGGCCTCGACGACCAGGCCGACCAGCGCGACACCGATGGCGATCGCGCCGGCCGTCGTGGCGGAGAAGAACTGGATGCCCAGCATGAGCACGGCGGCCGCGCCGACCAGGACGCTGGCCACGGCGTGGATCCAGCCCGTCACACTGCTGCCGCGCGTCTGCGCCATCTCCCCCACCTGTGGTCCGCGGGCTCGGCGCCCGTGCGTTCGGGCCGTCACCCTAGCGGACAGGGGTGTCAGTCCCGCCGGGTGTCCTCGGTGGGGGTGCGGGGTGCGGACTGGAGATCGGCGTCGAGCTGGGACAGGTCCGCGTTGAGCGCGGCCATCAGCTCTTCCATCTGCTGCAGCAGACCCTTGGGGCGACCGCCCTGGGCGGGAATCTCCGTGACCTGTTCCGGCGCGGCTTCCTGGGACATGACGGCCTCCTCGGCCTGCGCTCCGCCCAGTGGGGCGGAGCGGTTCGTGCAGGCGACGCCCGGGCAGCGTGCGCCGGTGCCGGGCGGTCCGGCTCCGCCCGAGCCAACGATCACCCCCAGGTCCGGTCACTGGCACGGACCGCTGCCGGGCCCCCAGTTGACGCAGTTTCACCCGACCGAGGAGCGCATGAACGGGCGGAGTCGGCTCGGTTGACGGGCGTTCGAGCGTGCAGGATGGAGGGCATGGATCTTCGCATCTTCACCGAGCCCCAGCAGGGGGCCACTTATGACACGTTGCTGACCGTCGCCAAGGCGACCGAGGACCTCGGCTTCGACGCGTTCTTCCGGTCCGACCACTACCTGAAGATGGGCTCCGTGGACGGCCTGCCGGGCCCGACCGACGCCTGGATCACCCTCGCCGGCCTGGCCCGTGAGACCAGCCGGATCCGGCTCGGCACGCTGATGACGGCCGGCACCTTCCGGCTGCCCGGTGTGCTGGCCATCCAGGTGGCGCAGGTCGACCAGATGTCGGGCGGCCGGGTCGAACTCGGTCTGGGCGCGGGCTGGTTCGAGGAGGAGCACAAGGCGTACGGCATTCCGTTCCCCAAGGAGAAGTTCGCCCGGCTCGAGGAGCAGCTGGCCATCGTCACCGGGCTGTGGGGTACGGAGGCGGGCCGGACCTTCTCGTACGAGGGCAAGCACTACCAGCTGACCGACTCCCCCGCGCTGCCCAAGCCCGCGCAGACCAAGGTGCCGGTGCTGATCGGTGGCCACGGCGCTTCGCGGACGCCGCGGCTCGCTGCGCAGTACGCCGACGAGTTCAACATCCCGTTCGCCTCGATCGAGGACAGCAAGCGGCAGTTCGGCCGCGTCCGCGCGGCCGCCGAGGCGGCGGGCCGCAAGGCGGACGACCTGGTGTACTCCAACGCCCTGATCGCCTGCGTCGGCAAGGACGACGCCGAGGTGGCCCGGCGCGCGGCGGTCATCGGCCGCGACGTCGACGAACTCAAGGCCAACGGCCTGGCCGGCTCCCCGTCCGAGGTCGTCGACAAGCTGGGCCGCTATGCGGAGATCGGCTCGGAGCGGGCGTACCTCCAGATCCTGGACTTGGAGGACCTGGACCACCTGGAGCTGATCTCGAAGGAGGTTCAGGGGCAGTTGGGCTGAGGCGGGGCTCGGGGCTCCGG
>NZ_JAAKZW010000332.1 GCF_011044995.1 Streptomyces mesophilus
ATCGTTCGACTTGCATGTGTTAAGCACGCCGCCAGCGTTCGTCCTGAGCCAGGATCAAACTCTCCGTGAATGTTTACCCGTAATCGGGTGAGCATCCGCGTTGAGCGGGACAGTCAGCGGAATAAGCTGACCATCCACAGCGTCCTCGCTGATGTTGCCACCCACAATCAAGGGGTGGACTTTCCAAAGGAACCGCGTCCGACCAATTGGTCGAGACGAGGTTGTCAATCTGGCGTTGACTTTTGGCACGCTGTTGAGTTCTCAAGGAACGGACGCTTCCTTTGTACTCACCCGCAGAGATATTCTCTGGAGCTTTCCTCCGGGCTTCCCTTCGGTGTTTCAAACTCTATCAGGCATTTTCCGTCTCTCTGACCAGCCTCCTGCGAGCACGCAGGACTAGATTCAGAGTTAGGATCTAGCTTGATTGAGGTTGCCTGGGTCGGGCGCTAGTAGCGCTCCGTCGTCCCGGGCAGGAGTACGACAGTACATCCCGCTTCGGGCGGACGCAAATCAGCGCTGGAAGGTCCTAGGTCCTTTGAACCGGGACGAGTTGTGCGGAAGCGTGACTTCTTATGACTTACGCTTCTGAACAGTGCGCCGTCCAGGACAGGTAGTGACGGCGTGTACAGACTCTCCACCCCTGGGAGGCTCCTCATGACGTCTGTGACGTCCCCCCTCGCCGGCAAGGCCATCGGCCTTGCGGCCGTGCCCGACCCGGTCTTCTCCGGTGCGATGGTCGGCCCCGGTACCGCTATCGACCCCGTGCGCGAGGCCGGCGATGCCGTCTCGCCCGTCGATGGCGTTGTTGTCTCGCTTCACCCCCACGCTTTCGTCGTCGTCGACAGTGAGGGCCACGGCGTGCTGACGCACCTGGGCATCGACACTGTTCAGCTCAACGGCGAAGGCTTCGAACTTCTCGTCAACAAGGGCGACACCGTGCAGCGCGGCCAGGCCGTCGTGCGCTGGGACCCCGCGGCCGTCGAGGCTGCCGGCAAGTCGCCGGTCTGCCCGATCGTGGCGCTCGAGGCCACGGCCGAGTCCCTGGCGGACGTCATCGAGGACGGCGACGTCAAGTCCGGCGACGCTCTCTTCAGCTGGAAGTGACGTCATCGCCGCCCAGGGCGGCAGGTACGACATCCACCGCGGCGGCTCGGACCGTCGCAACTATCGGAGACGGTGAAATGGAGACAACGCTGCGAGGCGTCGGCGTGAGCCACGGTGTGGCGATCGGCGAGGTTCGGCACATGGGCACGGCGGTACTCGAGCCGCCGGCCAAGCAGATTCCCGCGGAGGAGGCCGAGCGCGAACAGGGGCGCGCCCGGCAGGCGGTCGAGGCTGTGGCCGCCGATCTGAACGCGCGGGGCAATCTGGCCGGCGGCGAGGCGCAGGCGGTGCTCGAGGCGCAGGCCATGATCGCTCAGGACCCTGAGCTGATGGCCGATGTGGACCGTCGTATTGCCGTCGGTTCCACCGCCGAGCGCGGTGTGTACGACGCGTTCTCGCACTACCGCGAGCTGCTCGCAGGGGCCGGCGAGTACATGGCCGGCCGTGTGGCCGACCTGGACGACGTGCGGAACCGCATCGTGGCGCGGCTGCTCGGTGTGCCGATGCCGGGCGTTCCCGACAGCGACAAGCCGTATGTGCTGATCGCCCGGGACCTGGCTCCGGCCGACACCGCGCTGCTCGACCCGGCGCTCGTGCTCGGCTTCGTGACCGAAGAGGGCGGGCCGACCAGCCACAGCGCGATCCTCGCGCGTGCGCTCGGTGTGCCCGCCGTCGTGGCGCTTCCGGGCGCCGGCGAGCTGCCCGAGGGCACCGTGGTCGCGGTGGACGGCAGCACCGGTGAGATCTTCGTCGACCCGACCGCCGAGAAGCGTGCGGAGCTGGAGGCGGCGGCCGAGGAGCGCAAGGCCGCGCTGGCCGCTTCGTCCGGTCCGGGTGCGACGTCCGACGGGCACAAGGTGCCGCTGCTCGCCAACATCGGCGGTCCTGCGGATGTGCCGGCCGCGGTCGAGGCGGGTGCTGAGGGTGTGGGGCTGTTCCGCACCGAGTTCCTCTTCCTGGACGACAGCAAGAAGGCGCCGTCCGAGGAGAAGCAGGTCGAGGCGTACCGCAAGGTGCTCGAGGCCTTCCCCGAGGGCCGTGTCGTGGTGCGTGCGCTGGACGCCGGCGCCGACAAGCCGCTGGACTTCCTGACGCCGGCCGACGAGCCCAACCCGGCGCTCGGTGTCCGTGGTCTGCGCTCGCTGCTCGAGCACCCCGAGGTCATGCAGACGCAGCTGACGGCTCTCGCCAAGGCGGCCGAGGGTCTGCCGGTGTACCTCGAGGTCATGGCGCCGATGGTGGCGGACCGCGCGGACGCCAAGGCGTTCGCCGACGCCTGCCGTGCGGCGGGGCTTCAGGCGAAGTTCGGCGCGATGGTGGAGATTCCGTCCGCCGCGCTGCGTGCGCGGTCGGTGCTGCAGGAGGTCGAGTTCCTCTCGATCGGTACCAATGACCTCGCGCAGTACACCTTCGCCGCCGACCGTCAGGTCGGTGCCGTGTCGCGTCTTCAGGACCCGTGGCAGCCGGCGCTGCTCGACCTGGTGGCGCTGTCGGCCGAGGCCGCCAAGGCCGAGGGCAAGAGCTGTGGCGTGTGTGGTGAGGCGGCTTCCGACCCGCTGCTCGCCTGTGTGCTGACCGGTCTCGGTGTGACCTCGCTGTCCATGGGGGCCGCGTCGATCGCCTACGTGCGCGCGACGCTCGCCAAGTACACGCTCGCCCAGTGCGAGCGTGCCGCTGCCGCCGCGCGTGCCGCGGAGTCGGCGGAGGAGGCCCGCGCTGCCGCGCAGGCCGTGCTGTCCGGCGAGTGAGCATCGCTTGAGCGTTGTCCCGATGGGGCGTCCCACCATGAGGTGGGGCGCCCCATCGGCGTTCATCGGTGCGTGTGCCCCTCGAATGGCCCCAGGTCCGGTGCCGCGCAGTAGTCGACGCCGGATTCCGGGGGCAGCGGCTCTCCGGAGTGGATGTCGGTGCAGTACGCGTCGAACACCTCGGCCGCGGTGAGCGGCACGAGCAACTCTCCCTGCAGGCGCCAGCCTTGGACCCGGTCGCGGGTGTCGGGAGTGCTGGAGCGCGCGACCAGGCCGCCCGCGCTCCGGGTCGCGAGGGCGACGGCCAGGACCGAGGCGAATTCCATGGCCTCCTGCTCGTCGAGATCGATACGTCCGTCCGGGTCCGCGGAGGAGTGCAGGGCCGCGGTCAGGTCGTGTGCGGGCAGGGAGGCACTGCACACCAGGTGGTGGGCGCCGTGGCCGACGCTGTCGAGGACGCGGGTCAGCAGGCGGGAGGCCAGCGCGAAGGCGGCGCGGCCGATGTCCTCGCCGCACCCGGCGCACTCCCCGATGCCGGCAAGGACGGAGCCGGCGTACTCCCAGGTGGACCGGCGGACCGCCTCCTCGATCAGCGCGGGTACGAGGGTGTCGAGGGAGCTGCCGTCGAAGGGGACTGTGGCTCCGGCGGCCGCGAGGTCCGCGGTGAAGAAGGTGCGGCTCGCCGCGCGGTCGGGGTCGAGGTCCGATGCGGCGCAGAACTCCTCGTACTCCTCCGGGTCGAAGAGGGCCAGGGTGGTGTGTCTGCCCTGGGCGTCGCGTGCTTTCAGCAGGCCTTCGACCTGCCGGAGATACTCGCCGTGGTCGTCGAAGGCGAAGCTGCGGTAGTGCCGCATCGCTTCGAAGTCCACGTCGTCGGCGAGGACGCCGATGGTGCCGGCGACCTCGCGGCGCAGTGCGCGCCGCATCGTGTCCTGCTTGGTGTACGCCATGCTTCCCCCTGAACACCGTCGGTCAATGCTCACTCACCGTAAGTGGTGGCACTGACAACGGTGATCGAGGGGGAAGCGCTGCAGGTCAGCGGCGTTCGCGGGCCAAGTCGGCGTAGAACTGGAGGAGTTCCAGGCTGTCGACCGAGCCGGGATTGACCGCCTTGTCCAGGGGGGTGCCCTGGAGGAGGCGCTTGACGGGGACCTCGATGCGCTTGCCGGTGAGGGTGTGCGGGACGCCGGGGGCCTCGATGATCTCGTCGGGGACGTGGCGCGGGGAGAGCTGTTCGCGGATGGTCTGCTTGATCCGCGTACGGAGGTCGTCGTCCAGGACCGCGCCGGGAGCGAGATGGACGAACAGGGGCATCCAGTAGCCGCCGTCGGGCTGTTCGATGCCGATGACGAGGGATTCGCGGATCTCCGGGAGGCGTTCGACGGCCTCGTAGATGTCGGCGGAGCCCATGCGGACGCCCTGGCGGTTGAGGGTGGAGTCGGAGCGGCCGTGGATGACGACGGAGCCGCGGTCGGTGAGCGTGATCCAGTCGCCGTGGCGCCAGACGCCGGGGTACGTGTCGAAGTAGCTGTCGTGGTAGCGGGTGCCGTCGGGGTCGTTCCAGAAGTGGATCGGCATGGACGGCATGGGGTTGGTGACGACGAGTTCGCCGACCTCGCCGGTGAGGGGCTTGCCCTGGGGGTCCCAGGACTGGAGGTCCGTGCCCAGGCAGGGGGCCTGGAGTTCGCCGATGTGCACCGGGAGCGTGGGTACGGCGCCGGCGAAGCAGGAGCAGACGTCGGTGCCGCCGCTGACCGAGGCGATCCAGAGGTCTTCGCGTACCTCGTCGTGCAGCCAGCGGAAGCCGTCGGGCGGGAGCGGGGAGCCGGTGGTGGCGACGCACTGGATGCGGGAGAGGTCGTGGTCGCGGCCGGGGTGGACGCCTGCCTTGCGGCAGGCCATGACGTATGCGGCGGAGGTGCCGAAGAGGGTCGCGCCGGTCTGTTCGGCGATGGCCCACTGGGCGCCGGTCTCGGGATAGCCGGGGCTGCCGTCGTACAGGATCACGGTGGTGCCGGTGAGGAGGCCGGAGACGAGGAAGTTCCACATCATCCAGCCGGTGGAGGTGTACCAGAAGAAGCGGTCCTCGGGGCCGAGGTCGCAGTGCAGGCCGAGCTGCTTGAAGTGCTCGACGAGGATGCCGCCCTGGGACTGGACGATCGCCTTCGGCAGGCCGGTGGTGCCGGAGGAGTAGAGGACCCACAGCGGGTGGTCGAAGGGGACCTGCTCGAAGACCGGCTCGGTGTCGGACGAGGTCAGGGCGGACCATTCGAGTGCGCCTTCGGGCGCGTCGGTGCCCAGGAGCGGGATGTGGACCACCGCGCGCAGGGAGGGCAGTTCGCGGCGGAGCTCGGCGACGGCGTCGCGGCGGTCGTGCTCTTTGCCGCCGTAGCGGTAGCCGTCGACGGTGAACAGGACGACGGGCTCCACCTGTTGGAAGCGGTCGAGGACGCTGCGGGCGCCGAAGTCGGGGGCGCATGAGGTCCACACCGCGCCGACGGCGGCGCTGGCGAGGAGGGCGACGACGGCCTGCGGGATGTTCGGCAGATAGCCGCTGACGCGGTCGCCGGGTTGTACGCCGAGGGCGCGGAGTTCCGCGGCGAGGGAGCCGACCTGGCGGCGGAGTGCGGACCAGGAAACAGGGGTCTGCTCATGTGTCTCGTCCACATACAACAGCGCGGAATCGTCGGGTCGGTCCGCGGCCGCGCGCAACGCGTGCTCCGCATAGTTGAGGGTCGCGCCCGGGAACCACTCGGCGCCGGGCATCGAACGGTCGCCGAGGACGCGCTCGTACGGCGTGGAGAAGCGGATGTCGAACCACTCGACGACGGCCTGCCAGAACGACTCGAGATCCGTGACCGACCACCGGTGCAGGGCCTCGTATCCACCCTCCGCCGGTGCGCCGTGGTGGGTGGCGGCCCAGCTCTGGAAACGAGTGATCCGGGCTGTGGCGATCCGGGCCTCGTCGGGCTGCCACAGGGGGGTCGGTGCGGCGGTGGACATCGTGCGGCTCCCAAGCGGTACGCGGTGTGGACGCGGTGGGTGTGGGCCGCACCCGTACCGGGTCGGGCGGAACGATGTGCGGCTGACAGGGACGATGCCACGTGATCGACTTCCGCACCATAGTGGTCTCCCACACGTCCGCGGATTCAGGGGCGCGTGGGGATGGTGATGCGCCACAGCATCACCACCGGCGGCGGATGCGTGAAGATGTGCTCCCGCCCCGGGTGAACGGCAGTTGAACGCCCCCTGTGCGCGGTCGCGGCGGTGGCAGGGTGAGCCGCATGAACGGTCACGATCTGGTGCGATCCGTACGAGCGGTCGGCATGGTGGGCGCGGCGCAGAGCCTGCGGACGGTGCGCGCGGCCTGGCGCAGGCAGCGGGCCGACTCGGCCGGGCTGCCGCGGCGCGGGGCGGAGAAGGCGCGGGTGCCGGGGCCGGTGACCGGGGTCGAGCCGGGCCCTGGCGGGGGTGTCGTGCGGTTCGCGCGGTCCGAGCTGCGGGTGTGTGTGACCGGGGGCGGCGCCGTGTTCTGGGGCTGGGACGGTACGGGTCCCGAGCCCTCGTACGCGCTGTCGGGTCCACGGCCCGAGCCGGATCCGCGGGCGTTCCTGGAGCCCGACAAGGACGGCGGCTGGCGGGTGGTGTCGGAGCGGGTCATGGTCGTGGTGTCCCGGCACGGCACGGTCGAGGTGCGCACCCCGGGCGGGGTGGTGCTGCGGCGTGATCTGCCGCCGCGCTGGTGGGAGCCGGCGGGCGGGGGCGGTGCGCGGTGGGTGCAG
>NZ_JAAKZW010000333.1 GCF_011044995.1 Streptomyces mesophilus
CCCCACCCCAAACCCGACGGCCCCCTCGACTGGCAGGGTTACGGCGCCTCGCTGGCCCGGGCCGTCGAGCGCACCGGCGAGCAGGAGTCGGTGGTGTGCGGGCGGGCGGTGATCGGCGGGACGCGGGCGGTGGTGGTCTCGTTCGAGTTCGGCTTCCTCGGCGGCTCGCTCGGCACGCGTACCGGCGATCTGATCGAGGCGGCCCATGTGTACGCCCGCTCCCGCCGCCTCCCCGTCGTCTCGCTGATCGCGACGGGTGGCAGCCGTATGCAGGAGGGCATGCCGGCGCTCACCCAACTCCAGCGCGTGGCACGGCAGTCGGCGCTGACGTCGGATGCGGGCGTGCCGCAGCTGGCCGTTCTGCGCGACCCGACGACGGGCGGCGGCTGGGCCACCCTGGGCGCCGGCGCCGACATGATCGTGGCGCTGCCCGGCGCCCAGGTGGGGTTCGCCGGGTCGCGGGTGCGGCCGGCCGACGCGGATCCGGCGGCTTACACGGCCGAGGCTCAGTTCGCGTCCGGGCATGTGGATGCGGTGGTACGGGGCGAGGACCTGCGCGCGGAGGTGTCGCTGCGACTGCGGCTGCTGACCTCGGCCGGATCGGGCCTGCCCGCACCCGTACCGCCGGCGCAGGGTGACATGAGGCTCCCGGAGTCCGGCTGGGACGCGGTCGAGGCGGCCCGCGCACCCGGACGCCCGCGCGCGGAGGCCTACTTGGACGCGTACTTCACCGAGCGCACGACCGTCTCCGGTGACCGGTGCGGCGGCCGCGACCCGGGCATGCTGTGCGGTTTCGGGCTGCACGACGGGCGCACGATCGCGTACGCGGCGCAGTGCGGCACCGCGACCCGGCCGTCCGGGTACCGCACCGCGGCCCGTCTCATCCGGCTCGCCGGCCGGCTCGGTCTGCCGGTCCTGACCCTGGTCGACACCCCGGGCGCCGCGAACGACGCGGCGGCGGAGGCGGCCGGCGCGGGCCCTGCGATCGCCGAACTGTTCACAGCGGTCGCCACGGCCCGCGTCCCGGTGACGACGCTGCTGATCGGGGAGGGCGGCTCGGGCGGTGCGCTGGCGCTGGCGGCGCCCGGCAACACCTGGGCCACACCGTCCAGTTACTTCTCCGTGATCGCGCCCGAGCTTGCCGCCGCGATCCTGAAGCGGCCGGCCGGTCTCGTACGGGAGACGGCGGACGAACTGCGTCTCAGACCACAGGACTTGGTGGATCTGGGTGTCGTACGAGGAGTCGTGGGCGGGTGAAGTCGACGCCGCCCCAGGACCAACTCACCCGAACAAGGGAACAGTTGCTCCCCAGAACAGGTGATCGTCACGTATGCGTTTGCTTTCGTCCTATGTGACCAACGATGCTGACGGTACGCAAGCAACGGGCTGCAGACCGTAATTGCGCACTCCCCGGCTCGTGTCCCACGCGGCCGTGGTTTGTCCCAACTCAGCACAGTCACAAGGAGAACGTCCCACCATGAACGTCATCACCGACATCCTCGCCGGCCTCGCCCACTTCGTCGGCTGGCTCGTCTGACCCCAGGGTCCGACCCGAGGAGTCACGCACGGCGCCGTCTCCCCCGTCCCAGGGGAGGCGGCGCCTTCGTGTGCAACGGCCAACAAGCACCCACCGGTTGGGCCACAATGGGGGCGGCCGATCACGAGTGCGGGGGCGCGGCATGGGTGAGTACCTGGAGTTCAGCACCGAGGACGGGGCCATCGTCCCGGTGGATTTCGCCGCCGACGACGACGGTCAGCATCTCGTGAGCGACGCGGACGGCGCCGTACGGGCGACGCGTACCTTCGAAGGCTCGCTCGCCGGTGTCCGGTCGGCGGCCGAGGCGGCGCTCAGGGTGTTCCAGGGCGGTTCGCTCAAGCCGGACTCGGTGGAGATCGAGTTCGGTGTGAAGCTCACGGCCGAGGCGGGTGCGCTGATCGCCAAGAGCGCGGTCGAGGGCCACCTGGTGGTCAAGCTGGCCTGGGCGCCCGGGCAGCAGAGCCAGGTGACGGTCGTGGGTCCGCGGGTGGACGCCGCCGACGCCGTCGAAGGCGCGGCCATCGTCACCCCACCGCAGCCACCGGCCCCGCCCGCTCCTCCGGCACCACCCGCACCACCCACTCCGCAGCCATGAACGCGTCCTGGCACGCCCGGATCCGCTGCGGCCGCGAGTCCGGCGCCGGCTTCCTGGTCACCGACCGGCACGTACTGACCTGCGCGCATGTGGTGAGCGCCCGGGCGACGGACGCCGTCACCGTCACCTTCCCGCAGCTGTCGCCCGACCCCTCCCCAAGCTCTTCGAGCAGGGGTTGCCCCCTGCCCGCCGAGGTCGTCGCGCACGGCGGCTGGACCGGCGGGCTCGACCCGGGCGACCTCGCCGTACTCGAACTGGCCGAGCCGGTGGCCCTGAAGCCCGCCGAGTTCGCCTCCCCGGCCGAGGCGTACGCCGATCCGCCGCCCCGCCTGCTCGCCTACGGCTTCCCCAAGGCGTACGAGGAAGGGGTGCTGGCCGAGTACCGGGCCACCGGCGATCAGCTGATCACCCAGGAGTGGATCCAGCTGGAGGCCTGGGGCCAGGCAGGACAGACGCTCGCGCCCGGTTTCAGCGGCGCCGCGGTGACCCTCGCGCACAGCGGCCGCGTGGTCGGCATGGTCACCTCCGCGGCCCGCAGCAAGGAGGTGCGCCACGGCCGGATGCTGCCCGCGCAGGTGATGGCGCACTACTGGCCCCGGCTCGGGGACCTCATTCCGACCGGGGCGTTCGCGGCGCGGGACAAGGAGCGGCTGCGCACCCTGATCGACGCGGTGGGCGCCCAGAAGACCTGGCGCAGCGCGGGCTGTGCTCCGGACCGGCTGTACCGCGACGCGGTGGGTCCGCTTCCGTCGCCTCCGCTGCGGCGTCTGACGTCCCTGTGGGACGTGGCCTGGTATCTGCTGAGCGAGAGCCAGGACACGGCGGCGATCGGCCGGTTCACGACCCGGCTCGCCGACTACTGCGAGGACGCGGGCACGCGTACGGCGTTACGGGAACTGGGGCGCGCGGGCCGGCCGGCCGCCGCTCCCGCCGTGGGCGCCGCTCCCGCCGTGGCCGCCGCTCCCGCCGTGGGCGCCGCTCCCGCCGTGGGCGCCGGACGGCCGGCCTGGTCCCCGGTCCTGGTGGAGATCGCGCCGAGCGGCGCGGGCGAGGACCGGTTCCTCGTGGAGGTCTCCGCGTACAACGGAGCACACCGTCACGTCATCGGCCAGCGCACCCTCACCACCCAGGAGGTGCGGCCCTACGTCCTGGAGCGGATCGACGACGCGTACCGCGAAGTGGATCTGGACGGGCGGGAGTTGATCGCCTTCGTACTGCCGCGCAAGTGGCTGAACACGGATGTGGCGCACTGGCAGCGCAGCAAGGACGACCACAGTCCGCTGGGTTCGTTCGCACCGGTCGTGGTGGTGGAACTGGAGCGGCGGCGCAGCGGAATGCTGCAGCACAGGCTGCGCCGCAAGTGGCAGGAGCTGGATCTGCGCGCGGACGCCCGGCTGCACCGCATCGCCTGCGGCGTGCCGCCGGGCGACCCGGTGAGCCTGACCATCGGGCTGCGCCGCGGCGCGGATCTGCTGGGGCTCGGGGCGCCGCCCGGACGGGCGCGCGAGGCGTTCAAGGCCGGGCTCAACGCGCCCGTACCGGCCGTGATCTGGCCGCGCAGCGGTTGCGCGGGCGGGCCGCACGACGCGTGCGCGGGCAAGGAGTTCCTCGACCGGCTCGCGGAGCAGCTCGCCGGGCTGCCGCCGGGTGAACTGCCCGACGTCGTCTACGAGTTGCGGCTCGAAGCCCTGGGCTCCGGGCCCGGCGTGCACTGGGCCCACGATCTGTCGCTCCTGTGGGAGGACCCGCGCGCGCTGCCCGAGACCGCACCCTTCCTGGACTCACCCGTCGGCTGAGCGGCCGCACCGCGAAAGGAACGGAGAACCATGTCCCTGTGGCCCGTCTTCACCGGCTCGAGCAAGCCGCACGACGGCATCGACCAACTGCCCGCGCCACCGCCGTGGCGCGCGTTCGACGGCGGGCCCGCGCTCGCGACGCCCGCGGAGCACGAGGACGAGGCGGCGACGTCTCCCGACCGCCGCCATCGCGCCCGTACGTACATCGCCACCGACGAGGCGGTCCAACTGGTCAACGCCGCCCTGTACTTGAGGCGCCCGCTCCTCGTGACCGGTCCGCCCGGCAGCGGCAAGTCCTCGCTGGCGTACGCGGTGGCGCACGAACTCATGCTGGGTCCCGTGCTGCGCTGGAACATCACCAGCCGGACGGTGCTGCACGACGGTCTTTACGCGTACGACCCGCTGTCCCGGCTGTACGCGGCGGGGCGGCGGGCGTCGGCGGCGGCTCGCGGAGAGGAAGCGGGGCATGAGCCGTCCAAGGCCGGAGCGGGCGGCGAGACTGCCGGAACCGGAGCCGGCGATCTCGAGGACCATCTGCGCCTGGGTCCGCTCGGCACCGCCCTGCTGCCTTACCGGCGCCCGCGCGTGCTGCTCATCGACGAGATCGACAAGAGCGACCTGGATCTGCCCAACGACCTCCTGAACATCCTCGAGGAGGGCCAGTACGAGATCCCCGAGCTGGTCCGCGCCACCCGCCACACCCCGTCGGCCTCCGTCCTCGTCGACGGCACGGACGAGCGGGTCACGGTGCGGCGCGGGAGGGTGCGTTGCCGGGCCTTCCCGTTCACGGTCCTGACCAGCAACGGTGAGCGCGAGTTCCCACCGGCGTTCCTGCGCCGCTGCGTCCGCCTCGAACTGCACCAGCCGCGCGAGGCCCACCTGGAGAAGATCGTCCGCGCCCACCTGGGCGAACCGACCCCGTACGCGCAGGAGTTGATCGCCGGCTTCCTCGACCGTGGCTCGGCGGGCGAACTGGCCACGGACCAGCTGCTCAACGCGATCTATCTGACGGGGGCGGCCGGGCTCGACGGTGCATCACGCGATGCGCTGGCCCAGCAGCTGATGCCGTATCTGAGCCGGGGGCATCAGGACGATGCGGGGTTCTGAGGGACGGATGACGCGGGTTTTGAGAAACAGGATGATGCGAGGTTCTGAGGAACGGGACGATGCGCGGTTCTGACGGAGAGGGCGAACGGGAGCCGGACGACCCGGTTCCCGTACCCGAAGACGCCTACGTGGCCCGCCTCGCCGAGGTGCTGACCGAGGCGGCCGGCGAGGAGGCCGACGCCGGGCCGACCTCGGTCGAACTGGCCGAACTGCTGTGGCTCGCGCGGCAGATGACGGGCCCGGATGCGGCCACGGCAGCACGGCCTCGGGCGCCTGCCCCCGACCGGGCAGCCGATCCCGGCCGCGTGCCCCCGCCACCGCAACCGCCGCCGCCATCAACGGACGGCGACCCGGAGCCCTCACAGCCCGAACCCCGCATCCCCGTACACCTCCCGGGCCCGGCCCGCCAGGAGCCCGGCGGCACGGCCGGCGACAGCACGTACACCTCGCTGCTCGCCCCGGCGCCCCCGATGCTGACCCGCCCGCTCACCCTCCAGCGCGCCCTGCGCCCGCTGAAGCGGCGGGTCCCCGCGCCGACCGGCGTCGAGCTGGACGAGACGGCGACCGCCGAGCGCATCGCGCGCCTGGCCGCACCACCTCAGTGGTGGCTGCCGGTTCTGCGGCCCGCACAGGAGCGCTGGCTGCGGCTGCGGATCGTGTACGACGACGGGCCGACGATGCCGGTCTGGCGCCCCTTGCTGCGCGAACTGCGCACCACGTTCGGCCAGTCGGGCATCTTCCGCACTCTCGGCGTGCACAGTCTGTCGGCTTCGGGCGCGGTGCGCGGCGCCGAGGGCACCCCGGCCGACGGCCGCACGGTCACCCTCGTCGTCAGCGACTGCATGGGCCCCCAGTGGCGTGACGGATCCGCGGGCCGACGCTGGTACGCCACCTTGAACCGCTGGGCATCACGTCATCCGGTCGCGATCGTCCAGCCCCTGCCGGAACGCCTGTGGCGCACCACGGCGCTCCCCGCCACGCCCACCACCCTCTCCTCACCGTGGCCCGCCGCCCCCAACTCGGCATACTCCACGGCCGATCCGGACGAAGAGGGTCTGATCGTCCCGGTCCTGGAGCCGTCCGCGCCTTGGCTCGCCCACTGGGCCGCCCTGGTGGCGGGCAGCGGCCCGGTCCCGGGAGCGGCGGCCGCCCTCGCGCCCACCCCGCCCCCCGCACCGCTCGACGAGGCGGGCCGCACCGACGTCCAGCAGCTCGGCCCCGAGGAGCTCCTCCTGCGCTTCCGCTCGATCGCCTCCCCCGAGGCCTTCCGCCTCGCCGGCCACTTGGCGGTGGGCCGCCCCCACCTTCCGTATATGCGCCTGGTCCAGGCCGCGTTGGAGCCCCGCCCGCAGCCGGGCCATCTGGCCGAGGTCATCCTGAGCGGGCTGCTGCGCGCGGTCCCGGGCGAGGCGGGCTCGTACGTCTTCCGTGATGGCGTACGGGAGTTGCTCCTCGGCACGCTGCCGCGCACCTCGCGGCTGCGGACCCGGGACCTGCTGGCGCGGCTCGGAGCACCGATCGACGACCGGGCAGGGGTCGTGGCCGGGGAGTTCCGGGTGGCGGTGCCGGGTGGGTCGGAGCGCGGC
>NZ_JAAKZW010000334.1 GCF_011044995.1 Streptomyces mesophilus
GGGTTCTTAGGGTGGCGTTAAGGGAGAGATGGGGAGCGATTAATGGTGCGGGTGTTGCTGGAGGTGCGGGCGGGAGCTGGAGGTGCAGGAGGACCCGTAAGAGCTGGAGATGCACGGGGACGCGTAAGAGCTGGGCTCACACTCCTGACGGACTCGCCTGCTGCCCCTTCTTCCTGCGCCGCACCGCGGCCCCCCGGTGCCGGCGCCGCCCCTCGGTGGGCCGGCGGGCGTCCAGCTGGATCCAGATCCGGACCTCCGTACCCCCGAGCACCGACGACCCGATCCGCACATCACCGCCGGTCGCCTCGGCCATCTGCCGCACGATGTCCAGGCCGAGCCCGGTCGACCCGGCCGCGCCCGAACCGCCGCCCCGGCGCAGCGCCGCCTCCGGGTCGGTGATGCCCGGTCCCGCGTCCGAGACGAGGACGATCACGGCGTCCTCGCCGTTGTGGACGTCGACCGCGAAGGCGGTGCCCTCGGCGGTGTGCCGGAAGACATTGCCGAGCAGCGCGTCGAGGGACGCGACCAAGTCGGCGCGCGCGACCGGGATATGGACCGGCCGGTCCACGCCCGCGACCCGCACCTTGCGCGCCTCGTCCTCGGCAAGGGCCGACCAGAACGCCATCCGCTCCCTGATCACCTCGGCCGCGTCGCACCCGGCGCCACCGCCGTGCGCGGTCTGCGGCTTGGCCTCGCGGGCGGTACGGATGATCGTGTCGACCTCGCGTTCCAGCTGCTCGACCGCGGAGCGGGTCTGGTCGGCCGCGGCCCCGTCGCCAAGCGAGGCGGCGTTCAGGCGCAGGACCGTCAGCGGGGTACGGAGGCGGTGGGACAGATCGGCCGCCAGCTCGCGTTCGTTGGCGAGCAGTTGGACCACCTGGTCGGCCATCGAGTTGAAGGCCACGGCGGCCGACTTGAGTTCGGTCGGCCCCTCCTCGGGCACCCGTGCGCCCAGCTTCCCCTCGCCGAGGTCGTGCGCGGCGCCCGCGAGGCGCTTGGCCGGCTGGATGAGCCGTACGCCGAGCCGGTCCGCCACCGCGACGGAGCCGATGATCAGCGCGACGCCCACGCCCGCGAGCACCACCCAGGCCGTGGTGACCCCGTTGGTGACATCGCCCTCGGGCACGAAGATCTCGACGACCGCGTTGCCGCCCGCGCTCAGTGCGGTGGGCTGCAGGAGTACGGAGCCGCCGGGCGCCTCGGCGATGAAGGCCCGGCTCTTGCGGCGGGCCGTCTCGACGTCGGCGCCCTCGGCGCGCTGGACGCCGATCCTGCTCGCGGCCTGACCGTCGACGGCGGGCAGATGGACGGCCATCCGCCCCTCGCCGCCCGCGTCGGTGATCGCGATGGCCCGCTCGAGCTCCACGCGGTCGGTGGTGATGGAGAGGGTCGGCGCGATATTGGCCGCCTGGCGTTCGGCGTTGGAGATGGCGCGGTCACTGGCCATCTCCTTGATGACCAGCGCCAGCGGGACCGCGAAGGCGACGACGACCATCGTGGTGACCGCAAGGCACACCTTGACGAGGGCCCACCTCACCGCGGGGGCTCCAGCTTCACACCGACACCGCGCAGCGTGTGCAGATAGCGGGGTTTTGCTGCGGTTTCACCCAACTTCCGGCGAAGCCATGACAGATGTACGTCGATGGTCTGGTCGTCCCCGTACGACTGCTGCCAGACCTCGGCGAGCAGCTCCTTGCGCGGTACGACCACTCCGGGCCGCCCGGCGAGGAAGGCGAGGAGATCGAACTCACGCCGGGTGAGATCGAGCGTGGCACCGTCGAGTGAGGCCTGGCGCCTGAGCGGGTCGATGGCGAGCCCGCCGACCCGCAGCACGCTGGACACCGCCGCCTCGCCCCCGCCGCCGGCTCCCGCCCGGCGCAGCACCGCGGCCATCCGGGCCGACAGATGCTCGACGGAGAAGGGCTTGGTCAGATAGTCGTCGGCGCCGTCGTTGAGGAGCCGGACGATCTCCGTCTCGTCGTCGCGCGCAGTGGCGATGATCACGGGGACGTCGGTGATCCCGCGCAGCATCTTCAGCGCCTCGGCCCCGTCCAGATCGGGCAGACCGAGATCGAGAATGACCACGTCGAAGCGGAAATGAGCGACCTCGCGCAGCGCCTCGAGGGCCGTCCCGACACTGCGCACGGTGTGCGAGGCGTCGGTCAGATGCCGGATGAGGGCCGAGCGTACGAACTGGTCGTCCTCGACCACGAGCACACTTGCCATGGCCCGCACCGTACGCCATACGGGGGACACCGGTCATGGCACACGGGAGACCCCGGTCCTGGCACCGGCGTTGCCGCACCCCCAGGACACCAGTGGGCCGGATGGTGCAGGATGGCCCGCGATGCACAGAGGCTTGGTACATGCAGCGGCGTGGACATGCGCCACCGGGGCAGCGGTGACGCTGTCCTGGTGGGGGGTGCACACGGTGATGTCCGGAACGGCCTATGATCCGCCCCGCGCACTCCCGTTGACCGCTTCCCATGAGACGACCCAGCAGGCGGTGGACCCGAAGGCGTCCTCCACCCGCCGCCCCAAGGAGCCCTCGAAGTCCGGCGATTCAGGCAAGGGTTCCAATTCGGGCAAACCCTCCGAGTCTTCGCGGCCGGACGGGAAGGGGTCCTCTTCCCCGACCGGCTCACCGAGCAAGTCGGACAGTTCGTCGCCCTCGTCCTCGGCCGCGGCCGGCGACGTGAAGCCCTACAGCGTCTCGGGCGGCCGGGTCGTCTTCGAGATCCACGCCGCCTCCGCCGAGCTGGTCTCGGCCACGCCCAAGACGGGCTGGGAGATGCAGATCTGGAAGCAGCCGGAGCAGGACTGGATCCGGGTCACGTTCACCCAGGGCACCCGCGAGGTCTCGGTCTTCTGCACCTGGCACGACCATGCGCCACAGGTGGAGATCGACGATCCGTGACGGGTCCTCGCCGGTCCCGCTAGCGGAAGACCCCTGGCGGCGGCGCCGGTGAGGCGACGGCCGCCGCGTCGCGGACGGGGGTGGCGCCGCCGGTGAAGTCGGCCAGGGCGCGGCCGTGTTCGACGCGGCCCGGGTGCGGGTCCGAGGCGATACGGCGGGTGAGTTCCGCGACCGGGAGCTCGGTGTCGGAGGCGACGAGGACCGCGTTGCCGAACCGCTTGCCGCGCAGCACCGCCGGGTCGATGGCCAGGGCCAGTTCCCCGAAGACCGCCGCCACGGTCGCGATCTGGCCGCGCAGATGGGCCAGCGGCGGGCCGTCCGCGAGGTTGGCGGCATAGTGGCCGCCGGGCCTGACGACCCTGCGTACCTCTTCGAGGAATTCGACGCTCGTCAGATGCGCGGGCGTGCGCGCCGCGCTGAACACATCGGCGATCAGCAGGTCCGCCCAGCCGTCGGGGATCTTCAGGAGCCCCTCGCGGGCGTCGGTGGACCGCACGCGGATCCGTGCGGTGGGGTCCAACGGAAGCTCCCTGCGCACCAGTTGGACGAGCGCCGCATCGCGCTCCACGATCTGCTGCGAGGAGCGCGGCCGCGTACCGGCCACATAGCGGGCCAGCGTGAACCCGCCGCCCCCGAGATGCACCACCTGCAGCGGCTTGCCGAGCGGGGCGACCAGATCGATGACATGGCCGAGGCGGCGCTGGTAGGAGAAGTCGAGATACCTGGGGTCGTCGAGGTCCACATGGGACTGGGGAGCGCCGTCCACGAGCAGGGTCCAGGCGCGCGGCCGGTCCGGATCGGGTATCAGCTCCGCGAGCCCCCCGTCGACCGTCTCGACCACGGCCTGAGCTGCGCTTTTCCTTCGGGCCATCTGGCCATTATGGGGCCGCACGGGCCGGCCCCGCGCTGCGAGCGGGCAGGGGCGGGCGCGGGTACCGGCGGGCCCTGGATCCGGCCCCCGCCGGTAGGCGCGCCCCAGGTGAGCGATGATGGACAAGCGAGGCGATCAACGGCGATACGCCCCTTACGTACACATTCCGTAGTTCTGGAGCGACCCATGGCAGCCCGCATCCTCCTGGCCCGGCACGGACAGACCTCCTGGTCCCTGTCCGGCAAGCACACCGGCCGGACGGACATCCCGCTGCTCGACGAGGGCCGGACCGGCGCGAAGCTGCTCGGCGAGCGGCTGCGGCGGGCGCCGTACGACGGCCTGCCGGAGGTCGAGGTGCGCACCTCGCCGCTCGTGCGCGCGGCCGAGACCTGCGAGATTGCCGGGTTCGGCGACCGGGCCGAGCGCTGGGACGCCCTCATGGAGTGGGATTACGGGGCGTACGAGGGGATGACCCCGGCCGAGATCCAGGCGGTCCGTCCGGGCTGGTTCATCTGGCGGGACGGCGTCCCGGACGGCGAGACGCTGGCCGAGGTCTCCGCCCGCGCGGACGAAGTGGTCGCGTGGGCCCGCTCCGCGGACCGCGATGTCCTGGTCTTCGCCCACGGGCACATCCTGCGCTCCATCGGCGCCCGCTGGCTCGGCCTCCCCCTCGACTTCGCCGCCCGCATCCGCCTCAACCCCACGTCCCTTTCCATCCTGGGCTGGGCCTACGACGCCCCGGCCATCGAGTCCTGGAACGAAACGGGCCACCTGGAGCGGTAGCCCCCACCCCTGGGCTGACCCCCCGAGAAGGGGACCCCCTGTTCATCGCCACGTCCGGTTTGCCGCCTTTGCGCTGGACGCTGGGTCCCCCTGTCACCTACGCGGTCCGGCCCAGGCCCTGGTGGCGTTCCAGGAACGTTGCCACTCCGGGGGTTCGGCGGTGCGGGAGGAGGACGCGTGCTGTGGCGCGCAGTATCGACTGCACGCGGCTCGACTGGACCTCGCCGAGGAGGTCGAGGACCTTGCGGCCCGCCGAGGCCGCCTCGTCGGGGCGGCCCGCGCGGGCCAGATCGTCGGCGAGTTCGGCGGTGTAGAGCGCCGTGTTGCGGGTGAAGTGCGGGTCCTGGAGCGCGACGGCGGTGTGCGCGCGGGAGGCGGCCTTCGACCACTCGCCCAGTGCGGACCAGCACTGGGCCTCCAGGCCCGCCAGTTCGGCCGCGCCGAAGAAGGTCATCCACTCAGGGTCGGCATCCGAAGTCCCCCGCCCGAACAGGCGCTGGGCGCGGGTGAGTGCCTGCTCGCAGCCGGTCCGGTCGGACAGCGCCGCGAGCCCGCCTGCCTCACGCAGCGCGAGCAGCGAAAGCAGCCGGTCGGAGCCGAGCGGCCCGGCCGCCCGCTGCGCGGCCTGCGCCGCCCGTACCGCCTCACGGGGCCGTCCGGCATCGCGGGCCAGGAACGACATGTTGCAGAACGCATGCGCCTCGAGCCCCGGATCCGCGAGCAGCCGCGCGGTGGCCAGCGCCTCCCCGTAATGCGAGCGCGCGTCCTCGTAACGGCCCGAGTCATGGGCCAACCAGCCGACGGAGATGGCCAGTTCGCCGGCGCTCGCCTGCAGCCGGTCGGTGATGGACTGCCGCGCCGTGCCCTCGTCGAGCAGGGCGTAGGCGCTGCGCAGCGGGGCGGCCGCCCGCCGATAGAGGCCGTCGGCGCCGTGCCGGTCGTCGAGCAGCCGGATCCTGCGTACGGCCTCCTCCACCGCATCGGCCTCCGCGCCGCCCACGCGCCGCCGGGGCCGCTCGCCGCCCGGGGCCTGGGCGAGGCTCAGCGAGGCGGTGGCCACCGCGGCTGTGGTGCCGGTCATGAACACGCGACGCAGCACGTCGCTCTCCTCGGGGTGTTTCAAGTACGGGGTGGTGCCTGGCGGTTCGTACGGCGCCCTCGGCACTTCGGACGGCGTTCTCGGTACGGGGAGCTCGGCCGGCATCCGCGGTAGCTCGGCGTGCGGGGCGGGCGCCCGGGCCGCCGCGCGCGCCCCTCGGCCGCGGACCGTCTCACGGGGCGCGAACCCCAGGTCGGTCAGCGCGCGGCCGGGGAACATGTGCAGGAAGACGCGCTCGTACGCATAGTTGGGGCAGCGGATCTCGCCCGCCTCCACCCGTCCGATATAGCGCGCGTCGCACGAGACCCGTTCGCCGATCTCGCGCGCGGCCCTGCGTACGGCAGCGGCGAACTCACCCGGCGACAGGCTGCCCCGCAGCATCCGGAAAGCACGATTCGGCCGGGGTGTCCCGGCCGGTGAAGTCGGTGAAGTCCTCGAGGCCGACGCCATGGACCAGCCCTCTCGTCACGGCTCACGGTGGTTCCGGCGTCACGCTCGGGTGGCTCCGGCGGGGCCACGAACGTACCGGGAGTGACGGGTGCGGCACGCAGGGTTTTGCTACAAACCGGAAATCCCAGCCGCGATCCGCCATGAACTGCCATCCAATGCGGCGATTCGACGCCGTAGCCGTTGACTTGGCCGCGCGTTGAACCATGCGGTGAGCACTCCCCAGCACTAGGGCCTGTCTCCCTGATCCGGCCTGATCCACAAGACAGGCCCTAGCCCCGCGAGCGCTCCCAGACCACGAGCATCCGGTGAGCACTCCCAGACCATGAGCGTCCTGAGCCAGGAGGGGTCCCCTTGTTGGAAGTGACCGTGCCCGCCCCAAAACC
>NZ_JAAKZW010000335.1 GCF_011044995.1 Streptomyces mesophilus
CTCCTCAGCACCCCGCGCCCCCGCCCCGCATACGCGGAAGTAGCGAAAAGCCGGACGCGGTGGGTGGGGCGGACCTACCCTCGAATTTGTGCCAGGGGCGTTCGGCCGGGTGCTTGTTGTGGACGACAACAAGGTGATCCGGCAGTTGATCAGGGTCAACCTCGAGCTGGAGGGCTTCGAGGTCGTGACCGCGGCCGATGGTGCCGAGGCGCTGGACATCGTGGAGCAGGTCAGGCCCGATTGCGTCACGTTGGATGTGGTGATGCCGCGGCTCGACGGGCTGCGGACCGCGGCGCGGTTGCGGAATGATCCGGGGACCCGTGAGCTGCCGCTCGTCATCGTGAGTGCGTGTACTCAGTACGAGGTGGAGAGCGGGCTCGAGGTCGGGGTCGACGCGTTCCTGGCCAAGCCCTTCGAGCCGGCGGAGCTGGTGGCGCTGGTCAGGCGGCTGGTCGAGCAGGGGCGCGGCCCCGACGCGGAAGCCTCGGCGGAGACGTCCGCGGCGGCCCAGGACGCGAGGGCCAAGCCCAAGGAGCGCGCGGGGCGCGGTCGGCACTGAGCCCGGCCCCCTGAGGTATCCGCAGGGCTACCCACGCGCCGACGAGTATCCGTACGGATTCCCGGCGCCGGCCCGCGCCGCGACCGTGGATGTATGACCACCACTCAGACTTCACAGACATCGCAGACTTCGCAGACTTCGCAGACTTCGCGCGTGACGCGGCCCGGGCCGCTCGGACGGGTCAAGTGGGCCGCGAACAGGGCCCTGTTGAAGAGTGTCGGGCGCCTGAGCAAAGGCGTCCGGATCGGCTATCGGTACGGGTTCGACAGCGGGACCATGCTCGATTACGTCTACGTCAACAAGGCGCACGGGGCGGTGGGGATCGGGCTCGCCATCGACCGGATCTTCCTGAACGCCGTCGGGTGGCGGGCCATCCGGGCGCGCAGGGCGCTGCTGCTCGCGACGTTGGACGAGGAGATTCTCGCGCGGGGCGGACGGGACGGGAGTGTGTTCGTACTCGATGTGGCCGGCGGACCCGGACGGTATCTGCAGCAGCTGATCGCCGGGCATCCCGAGGGCCGGGTGCGGGTCGAGTGCCGGGATCTGGCGGAGGCCGGGCTGCGCCAGGGGGAACTGCTCGCCCGGGCACGGGGGTTGAGTACGGAGGCGATCTCGTACGAGGTGGGGGACGCGCTGGATCCGAAGCCGCCGTCATCCGGGGCGCCCGATGTGATCGTGGTGTCCGGGCTGTACGAGCTGCTGCTCGATGAGCATCGGATCAGGGAATCCGTCGAGCGGCTGCGCGGGCTGCTCGCGCCCGGTGGCTCGCTGGTGTTCACCACGCAGACACGGCACCCGCAGCTCGACTTCATCGCTCACGTACTGCCCAATCGGGACGGGGAGTTGTGGGAGATGGAGTGCCGGAGCGTGGAGGCGGCGGAGCGGTGGGCGCGGGACGCCGGGTTCGGTGAGGTGGAGAGTGCGATGGAGGCTGTGGGGTTGTTCGCGGTGACCGTCGCGCGGGGGTGAGCGGCGACCGTCGCGCGGGGGTGAGCGGTGACCGTCGCGCGGGGTGAGAGGCAAGGGGCGAGGGACGCTCCGCGCCGGGGGTGAGTTCAGGCGGACTTCCTCTTCGCCCCCGCGGCGCTCTTCGACGCCGACTTCTTGGTCGTCGACTTGCTCGCTGACTTGCTCGCCGTCTTCTTCGCCGTCGACTTCGTGGCCGTCGTTGTCTTGCTCGCCGTCTTCTTCGCCGTCGACTTCGTGGCCGTCGATTTCGTCGCCGCCGTCTTCTTCGCCGTGGAAGCCGTCGACTTCTTGCCCCCGACCTGCTTCGGCGCCGCCGCGGCCGACTTCTTGCGCGACTTCAGCGGGGTC
This sequence comes from Streptomyces mesophilus, assembly GCF_011044995.1. GTDB lineage: Bacteria > Actinomycetota > Actinomycetes > Streptomycetales > Streptomycetaceae > Streptomyces > Streptomyces mesophilus. The sequence goes on from NZ_JAAKZW010000335.1 coordinate 1,877, forward strand.
ACCTCGGCCACCTCACCGTCCGAGCCGGACGACTCGCCGCGCGCCTCCTTGGCCGCCCGGACACTGCTCTCCAGGGCCGCCATCAGGTCGATCACCTTGCCGCCGCCCGCGGGCTCCGAGGGAGCCGGGGCCAAGGCTTGGCCGCCGCCCGTCTTCGCGGCGATCATCTCCTCGACCGCGATGCGGTAGTCGTCGTGGAGGGTTTCGATGTCGACCTCGCCGAGCGTCTCCATCAAGGCGTCCGCCAGGTCCAACTCGGCGTCGCGGACCGTGACATGGGTGTCCGGAGCGACCTCGTCCGCGGCCCTGATCTCGTCGGGCCAGAGCAGGCCGTGCATCGCGATCGCGTTGTCGACGACGCGGAGCATACCGAGGCGTTCGCGGCCGCGGAGGGCGAATTTGGCAATCGCGACCTTCTGGCTGCGCTTCAGGGCCTCACGGAGAAGGGTGTACGGCTTGGCCGCCGGGACTCCGTTCGCCGCCAGGTAGTACGCCGTGTCCATCTGGAGCGGGTCGATCCGTTCGGCCGGGACGAAGGCGACGATCTCGATCGTCTTGGCCGTGGGGATCGGGAGCGACGCCAGGTCCTCGTCCGTGATCGGGATGATCGAGCCGTCGGCGTCCTCGTACCCCTTGCCGATCTCCTGGGACGTGACCTCCTTCTCCTCCAGCTCGCACACCTTGCGGTAGCGGATCCGGCCGCCGTCGGCGGTGTGGATCTGGCGGAAGGAGACGTTGTGGTTCTCGGTGGCGTTGACCAGCTTGATCGGGATGCTGACCAGACCGAAGGAGATGGCGCCGTTCCATATGGATCGCACGTTTTGCCCCTTCCGCGGGGATTAGGCAGGTCTATACGGTCTTACGTGGGATTCTTATCGTATGACGCCGATCACAGAGGTGGAGGGGCGGCGCCTTGCGCTCTCGAATCTGGAGAAGGTGCTCTACCCCGCGCACGGCTTCACCAAGGGCGAGGTCCTGCACTACTACGCGGTGACGGCCGGATCGCTGCTCGCGCATCTGTACAACCGGCCGGTCTCCTTTCTGCGCTTCCCGGACGGGCCCGATGGCCAGCGGTTCTTCGCGAAGAACGTGCCGCCGGGGACTCCGTCGTGGGTGCGGACCGCCGAGGTGCCGCGGCGCAGCGAGGGGCGTACCGCCAAACAGGTCGTCGTGCAGGACATGGCCACCCTGATGTGGGCGGCGAATCTGGTCACCGAATTCCATACGCCCCAGTGGCAGGCGGATGCTCCCGGCAAGGCGGACCGGATGGTGTTCGACCTCGACCCCGGGGAGCCGGCCACCATCGTCGAGTGCTGCGAGGTCGCGCTCTGGCTGCGGGAGCGGCTCGAGGCGGACGGGCTGCACGTGTACGCCAAGACCTCCGGGTCGAAGGGGCTGCATGTGCTCGTACCGCTGCAGCCGACGCCGTCCGAGAAGGTCTCTGCGTACGCGAAGGAGCTGGCGGTCGAGGCCGAGCGGGAGCTGCCGGGCCTTGCCCTGCACCGGATGACCAGGGCGCTGCGGCCCGGGAAGGTCTTCGTCGACTACAGCCAGAACGCGGCGGCGAAGACGACCGCCGCTCCCTATACGTTGCGGGCGCGGCCCCTGCCGACCGTGTCCGCGCCGGTCACCTGGGAGGAGGTCGAGGGCTGTGAGCACCCTGATGACCTGGTGTTTCTGGCGAACGACATTCCGCCGCGGCTACGGGAGCACGGGGATCTGCTCGGCCCGCTGATCAACCTCAACCGGGCCGGGAAGCTCCCCCGGGGGTTCCGATGAGCACCGGCAGGAGGTTCCGGTGAAGCCGCCCGTGACGCTTGCGCCGCCCCTGAAGGTCGCCCTTGCCGAGTCGGTGAGTGCGCTGCCCGAGGGTGCGAGCGGCTGGGCGTACGAGCCGAAGTTCGACGGACATCGGATGCTGCTGTTCCACGTCGGCGGGCAGGTGCGGCTGCAGGCGCGGTCCGGGCGGATCGTGACCCGGTCCTTTCCCGACATCGCCGAGGCGGCGCGGGCGCTGCCCGAGGGGACCGTGGTCGACGGCGAGGTCGTGGTGTGGACGGACGGGCGGGTGGATTTCGCGGCCGTACAGGCCCGGGCGATGTCGACGCCCGCGCGGGCCGGGGAGCTCGCGCGGACGCTGCCGGCCTCGTACGCGGCCTTCGATCTGCTGTCGCTACGGGGGGAGGATCTGCGTCCGGCCCCGTACACGCGGCGGCGCGAGGAGCTCGTATCGCTGCTCGCGCCGCTCGGGCCGCCGTTGCAGGCCGTGCCGATGACCACGGACCGCGAGCTGGCGCTGAGCTGGTACGAGGGGTTGCGGGACACCGGCATCGAGGGGCTTGTGGTCAAGCGGCTCGATCAGGGGTACCGGGCGGGGCGGCGGTCCTGGCTGAAGCTGCGGCACAGCGATACGCGGGACGCGGTGGTGGCCGGGTTCACCGGGCCGCCCGCGCGGCCGCAGGCGCTGGTGGTCGTGCTGCCGGACGACGACGAGCCGGTGCTCTCGAGTCCGCTGTCGCCCGGGGTGCGGGCGCAGGCTGCCGGGCTGCTGCCGCCGGCACAGGGCACGGGTGAGCTCAATGCTGTGGGGCTCGGGGACGTGACGTATCGGCGCGTGGTGGGTGGCCCCGTGGTGGAGGTACGGGAGCAGGTCACGCGGCACCGGACGGTGGCCGTCGTACGGTTCCGCTGACTGAACTGACATACGGTTTCGTTGACCGAACTGAACCGAACGGTCAAGTCCGCAGCCAAGTCCGCCTGTCCCGCGCCTGTGCGTACAGCGTCTCGATGTCCGTCGGTTTGTAGACGCCGCCGAGGGTGGCGAAGGCGGTGAGGTCCGTGTCCTCGACGACGCGGGCCTCCCGGAGCGGTCCGCGCAGGTCGACCGCCGTCGCCGCGACCACCGCGAGGACCGGGCGGACCTCCGTGGTCAGGGCCAGGCAGGCGCGGTCGGCCTGGTGGCGCAGGCGGCCCAGGAGCGGTTCCGCCGGGGCGCGGCCCACCGTGACCTCAGGGTCGGTGACGCGGACGCGGTGCTTGGCGGCGTGCAGGGCGTGCAGCGCGAAGACGCCGCCCGGGCCGATCAGGAGATGGTGCAGAAGGCTCCCGCCCGGGAAGGGCAGGGAGTGCAGGACGCGCCAGCCTGCCGGTTCCAGGCGGTCCAATGCCTCGCCGACCGTCTGCTGAGCGAGCAGGTCGCGCCGGCGTTGGTCCGAGCGCAGCCGGCGGACCGGGGTCGGGTCGCGGTCGAGGGCGATCAGGAGCGCTTCGCCGGGGCGGTTGGGGGCCAGGTCGTCGTCGGGATGCAGGGCGAGGCGGGCGAGTTCGGCGCTGGTCGGCACCGGCGGGGCGCCCACCGTGACCGGGCCGGTCAGATAGGGCCCGAGGGCCCGGAGCACCTCTTGCCTGCGTTCGTCCCTGAGGAGATTGACCCGGCCGGCCTCGCGGTCGTACCAGGCGATGTTCCTGCCGTCCGGGAGGAGTACGTAGTAACGCTCGTGTCCATGTCGCCATGTGGGTACGACCCGTAAGTCGGTCATGCCGCATCACCCCACGACCATGGGAACAGCTCGGCCCGGTCCGGGCAATAACCCGGTCGGGCCCGGACCCGTTCGAAAGTACCTACGCTGAAGGGGACTTGAGGGGGTTTGCCGAATGCCCACCAAGCGCTCGTTCTCGGAGGTGCCCTCGCCGCGCCGTCGTTGGGACGAGATCGTGCCCGGGCTCTCCATGGGCGGACATGAGATGCGGGAGCAGGGCGGGGCGGTCGAATCCGTCGTCGTGGGCGCGGAGTTCGAGGTCGTCCTCAGTCTTCATACGATCCCGGGCCACGGCCCCTCCCCCGGCGTCGAGCATCACGTCCTGGACATCCCGGACGCCGCGCTGAGCGAGGAGCAGCTGGCCGAGGTGCGCCGGATGGTGTGGCTCGCGCATGTCTCGCTGTCGGCCGGGCGGTCCGTCCTCGTGCGCTGCTACAGCGGGTACAACCGGTCCGGCCTGGTGGTGGCCGGGGCCCTGATGCTCGGCGGATACGGGGCCGAGGACGCGATCGCGCGGATACGGGAGCGGCGGTCGCCGTATGCCCTGCACAACTCGCTCTTCGTGCACTACCTGGCCAACGGGATGCTCAGCGAGTGAGGCCTCGGCCCGGCTCGCGGCGGGGTCCGTCGCCGGTTGAAGGCCGCCGGTTGAAGGCTGAATAAGTAACGGCTCTGTCTGTACAGCTATGGGCCGCCGTTACACGGCTGCCGAATTGCCGCAATGGCGGACACATACCTTCGAATACGTCAGCCCGTCCGGTGGCCTCGGCAGCCCGCGTCGTAAGGACCCCTTGTGAGCACTTCCCGTCGCACTCTCGTCCGCACGCTCGCCGTCTCCGTTCTCACGGGCGGCGCGCTGCTGATGCCGGCCGCCGCCTCCTTCGCGGCCTCGCCGGCCTCGGACCTGTCCACGCACGCCGAATCCCCGGCCCTGCTCGCCGCGGGCGGCGGTGTCGCGGCGGCCGGCGCCGCGGGCCTCGGCTTCGCGATGCTGCGCCGCGGCCGAACCGACGGCCGCGACCGCACCGAGAACTGACCTGACCCCGCCGACCTGCCCTCCCCCCACTGG
>NZ_JAAKZW010000336.1 GCF_011044995.1 Streptomyces mesophilus
TGCCGTGGGGGACTCCGGAAGAGGAGTCGCACCATTGGTATGAGGTCGGGCACTGGGTGAAATCGTTCGTCTGGGACGGCCTGATCGTCGACGGGATCTGGGGCACCATCAAAGGCCTCGGCACCCTGGTCGGCTTCCAGGGCCTCGATGCGATGGGGCAGGCCTGGAAGGGCCTCGCCCAACTCGCGACCGGTCTGCTGATCATGTCCGTGCCGGTCGTCGGCGCGGCCTACATGATGGCGCCGGACGACAAGTTGCCGTCCTGGCTGCGCGATTCACGCACCGCGGTCAAGGAGACCGGTAAAGCCCTGGTCGCGTGGGACGAGTGGGGCAAGAACCCCGCCCGCGCCGCCGGTGCGGTCACCTTCAATGTGGTCACCACCGTGTTCACCGGCGGCGCCGGAGCCGGTGTCGCCGGCGCCGGGAAGGCAGGCGCGGTCGCCAAGACCCTGTCGGCGTTGTCGAAGGCGGGCAAGGCCATCGACCCGATGACCTACATCACCAAGGGCGCCGGCGCAGGCCTGACCAAACTCGGCGATGTGATGGCCGGGTTGAAGGGCGTCGGAAACATCGACATCCCACCCCTGCCCGACACGATGGTCCGGCTGCCGGAGGGCGCGCTCCGTATGCCCGACGGTTCGTTCACGCTCCCCGAGGGCGCGGCGATTCCGGAAGGTGCGGTCACCACGCCCACCGGGGCGCTCAAGCTCCCCGAGGGCTGGACGACGGTGTCGCACAACTCGGTCGCGCTGCCGGACGGCCGCGTGATGGAGCCCGACGGCTCGCTGATCGCGCCGAACGGAGCGGTGGACCCGACCCCGGTCAAGGCGGAGTCCGTCCCGGCTCACGCCCCGGCGCAGCAGCCCGTGTTGGCAGGCGTCCACGCGGGCGACTCGCTCCCGGCGGGCTCCGTGGACAACGTCCCGGGCGCGAGCACCACGGACAACGCGATCCCCGGCCCGTCCGCCGCGGGCCACGACCTCCCGCCCTCGGGCCCCCACGGCCCGGGCCACGACGGCCCGCCTGCGGGCCCGGCGTCCCATGCGGACGACGGGGCGCACGCCGGTGACGATGCGGCGGGACATGGGGACGACGGGGTGTCCCACGGTGATGAGGCCGCCGGACACGGTGACGACGCCGCCGGACACGGGACGGATCCCGGTCCCACCGGAGCGGTGGACGAAGCCGTGCATGGTGCCGACGAGCCGGGTATGCCGGCCGGCCATGGCGCCGACGGCTCGGGGATCGGGGGTGCGGGCGACGAGTACAAGTACACGCCGCATGTCACCCCCGACGAGTGGCAGAACCTGTCCCCTGCGGAGAAGCACAGGGTCGCCCTCGCCGAGGTCGCCGACGGAACGGTCCCGTTCCTCAACGACACCGACGCCGTCCAGTACGGCCAGGCGTACTGGAACCACTACACCGAGAACCTGCCGAGCTCCCAGTTCGACGCCGTCCACGACTACACGCTGGAGCACGGCAAGAACCAGCCGCCGCCCACGTCCGAGGGCTGGGCGACCTACAAGGAGATGAACGGCTACCTGCGCGGCAACGACGCCATGGACAGCCCGTACGTGCAGCGCAACATCGCCGAGACCGACGCGGCACTGGCCGGGCGAGCAGTCCCCGAGGACGTCATGGTCGTCCGCGGCACCGGCATCGGTCACCTCGACCTGGACTCGCCGTACGACATGCTCGGTGAGACCTACGGCGACCCGGCCTACATGTCGACGTCCCTGGGCAACCACCCTGTCGCCGCCTTCAAGGACATGGACGCGGTCCTGCATCTGCGCGTGCCCAAGGGCACGCCCGCGCTGTGGGTGGAGAAGGCGAGCGAGTTCGGCATGGGTGAGCGAGAGCTGCTGCTCGGCCGCGGCACGGAGTACCGGGTGACCCGGGTGTTCGTGGAGAATGGCCAGGTGCAGGTCTATGGCGAAGTCCTGCCCAGGAAGTAGCGGAGAGAGGCACACCCCATGAGCAGCGAACGACGCGTCTCACCGCGTATGACGGAGGACCTCCACTTCAACCGGGTGGAGGGCGGTCCGCCGCGCTATGCACGGCGTACGGACAAGCCCGTCGAGTACTTGGTGATCGTGGACGCCGCAGGTGCGGTCATCGGCTACGTATGGGCCAACGACGAGGACGACGCGGCAGGCTGGACGGTCCGGCCGGCCGGCGGTGACGAGGCCTTCAACCTGGGCTTCATCTGGGCCACGAAGCTGCACGACGCCAAGGCCCAGGGCCTCGCCCCTACGCAGGCACTCGCCGTGATGGTGCGCGAATCGGATCCGTCCGCCGGCAGCCACGTACAGTCCGGCTCGCTGTCGCAGGCTCCGAGCCTTGCGGCCCTCAAGGAACTCGCGGCGCAGCAGTAGCCGCTTCCAGAGAGAACATCAGCGATGCCCTACGCCCTCACGACCGCCGAGCCTGTCCAGTACGTCACGGTGACCGACAAGAAGGGCACCGTGCAGGGCTACCTGTGGTTCAACGACGTGGACCGGGCCGCGGGTTGGGTGCTGCGGACCGCCCGCGGGGACGAGGCCATGAGCAGGGGTGCGTTCTGGCTGGAGAAGCTGGACGACGCCGCGGCGCGAGAGCTCGCACCCACCGCCGCGCTCGCCGAGCTGTTCAAGGCGGACACCGCGTACGACAACCGCCTCGTGGAGGTATCCCTCACGTCGGCGGCGAGCCTGCGCGAGGTGCAGGAGCTCGCCGCATGCCCGGATGCCGAGGACCGGCTGCTGCTCGGACAGCTGAAGCAGGACGCCGCCGCCTGGCGCGAGTTGGCCGAGGCCGCCGCCGCGCTCACGCCCGCGGACCGGAAGGTCGAATGGGCCGGGGCGGGCGAGCAGCCGGGCGGCGTGATCAGGATCGGGTACCCGAACTACAGCAAGCCGCTGCTGCGCCTCACGTACGCAGTCTCCGGAGTAGGCGCCGTCACACCCGCCCACTACTGGATCGACCACCGGATGCCGGAGGTCCCCGCCGGTGGCCAACTGCCGCCCGCCGACGCCGTACGCGCGGCGACGGCCGTCATGCGGGGCGAGCGCTTCTGCGACGGAACGATCGCGAAGGCGGCGGGGGACGGGCTGTTGGACGCGGTGGTCGCATCGCTGCTCGCCTGGTACGCGAGTACCAGCAAGTAGGCGTTGCATAAGCAACGAGCGGCCTGATAGGCATGCCTCTGCGCACCACCACGCGGCACCGCACCCGCCGCGCAGCACCAAGTACCAAGCAGGGGGACCCCGGTGACCACGCCACCGCCGCAGCAGCAGAACCCGTACGCGAACCGGAACCCGTACGCGAACCAGCAGCCCAACCCGTACGCGGGCCGGCAGCCCACCCCATACGCCCAGCAGGGCATCCCACCCCAGGGCCAGCAGGGTCAACAGGGCCAGCAGGGTCAACAGGGCCAGCAGGGCCAGTGGGCGCACCCGCAGTGGAGTGCCCCCAACCCGCAGGCCGGGCCCGCCGGTTGCCGCTTCTGTGGTGCGATGCCCGCCGAGCGCGTCACCTTCCGCGCCCACCAAGGGCTGCTCATCCTCATGCGCTTCCAGAAGCTCGACGGCCCCATGTGCGCCACGTGCGGCGAGGCCGTCTACCGCGAGATGAGCGGGAAGACGCTGTGGCAGGGCTGGTGGAGTCCGTTCTCGCTGTTCCTGCTCGCGCCGTTCACGCTGCTTTGGAACCTCTTCGCCCACCGCAAGGTCAAGGCCCTGCAGCCGCCCGCGCCCGGGCAGCACGGTCCGCAGCTGCCCGCCGGTGTGCCGCTGCACAAGCGGCCGCTGTCGTATGTCGCACTCATTCCCCTGGGGTGGATCGCCTTCTTCGTGATCTCCGTGGTTCTGCTCGGCGACCCGCTGGCCGGCTAGCCGCGCGCACCGCTCGGGTGGCGTGACGCACCCCACCCGAGCTGTACCTCCCCCTCACCCATGCCTTATGTTGCGGAGGCAAAGCCAAGGGGGAACGCATGCCGGACGAGCAGCAGCCGCTCATGAGCCTCGACGAGGTCGAGGCCGTGGCCCGTCGTGCGCACGCGGCGCAGACCGACAAGGCCGGGCGGCCGTACGTGGAGCATCTGCGGGCCGTCGCCGACGGCACCCGGGCCAGGGGCGGCAGCGAGGAGCAGATCGCCGCCGCATGGCTGCACGACGCGATCGAGGACCACGCCCTGTCCGAGGAGTGGCTCGAGGCGGCCGCCCTCACCCCCGCCACCAAGGCCGTCGTGCGCGCGCTCACCAAACGCGAGGGCGAGGAGGCGGAGGCGTACGCGGCGCGTATTCTCGCGACCCCGGGCGCACTCCTCGTCAAGACGGCCGATCTTGCGCACAATTGCGATCCGGCACGCAGGGCCGTCCTCGACCGTGCGACGCAGCAGCGGCTCGACAGCAAATACGCGAAGATGCGGGAGCTCCTCGGGCTCGCCGAGGATGACTGACCGGCTCACGAGGACGACTGAGGCAAAGAGAGTCATGGCGCGGGATTACGACAGCCAGTTGCTGGAGTCGGTGTCGGTACGCCGGCGGAGGCTGCGCGACGCCCTGCTCTTCGGTGCGCAGCGCGCCCGGCGCAGCGCCGACGAGCGGCTCGGCAAGGTGTTCGCCGGGATCGCCATCGCCGCCGTCCTGTGCGCCGGCTGTGTCGGCTGGTCCTTCGTGCAGAACATGATGGAGAAGCAGAAGGACGAGCAGCGCAAGCAGCAGCAGAAGCAGGAGAAGCTCGTCGGCCACGCGGCACTTCAGGAAGCCCGTCATTTCGGGCATACCTCAACAAAGGGTACGGCCAACAACCCACCGTCCGCCTCGACTTCGCGATGATAGGTTCCGGTAAGTGGTGAGCACTGCAACGAGTTCCCGAGCGCAACTCAGCCGAGTGACCCTCGTCGGCGAGCGCCGGCGGGCGGACATCGTTCTGCCGTCGGACACCCCCATAGGGCAACTGCTCCCCGACATCCTCCAGTTGCTCGACGACCGGGCCGCCTCGCGCCCGATGACCCGGCAGCTGATCACCTCGGACGGCGCCGTCCTGCCGCACGAGAGCACGCTCTCCTCGGCCGAGGTCGCCGACGGTGCGGTCCTGCGTCTCGTACGCGCCCACGCGGCCCCGCCCGCGCCCGTCGTCCACGACGTGACCGACGAGGTCGCGGACGATCTGGATCTGCGCGCCTGGCGCTGGCGGCCCGCGACACGCAGGGTCAGTGCCGGAGTCGCCACGGTCGTCTTCACGGTGATCGCGGCGGTCCTCGCACGGGCCGAGTTCTCGCTCGCGTCCGTCGCGACCACGCTCATCGTGGCCACCCTGCTCCTCGCCGCCGCCGGCGCGCTCGTCGCGAAGCTCGGCGCCGGCAACCGGGGTCTGGCCACCGCGCTGCTGCTCACCTCCGGAGTGCTCGGACTGCTCGCCGCGTGGACCGCGGCCGACGCGCACGCCTGGTCGGGACAGGTGCGTACGGCGGCGGTCGGCGGTGCGCTCGTCCTGACCCAGCTGCTGCTCGGCTTCTTCGCACCGCTCGGCCGCGGCGGACTGATCGGGGCCGCCGCCACGGCCGCGTACACGCTGATCTGGGAAGTGGCCGCCGCCGTCCAGGACGACCCGGCCCGGCTCGGTGCCGTGATGGCCGTCCTGTCCGTGGTGCTGCTCGGCATGCTGCCGCGGCTCGCGCTGATGGCCTCCGGCCTGACGGGCCTCGACGACCGCCGCTCCGGTGGCGCCTCGGTCAGCCGCCACCAGGTGGCCGGTGCGCTCGCCGCCACCCACCGCGGCCTCGCGCTCGCCACGATCGTCACCGCGCTCTCCGCGACGGCCGCCGGCTTCCTGCTGACCTCGGCGCCGCCCACCGTGTGGACGGTGCTGCTCACCGCGCTCACCGCCGTGGTGCTGCTTTCGCGGGCACGGGCCTTTCCGCTGGTGGCGGAGGTCGTGGCGCTGTTCGTGGCGGCCGGCTTCCTCGTCGTACGCCTGGTGATGCTGTGGATGGCGAACGCCGAGGGCATCGGTCCGCTGGCCGTGCTGTGCGCGGCCGCCGTACTGCCGCTGCTCGTCCTTGCCGTACAGCCGCCCGAGCATGTGGTGGTCCGGCTGCGCAGGATGGCCGATCTGATCGAGTCCATCGGCGTGATCGGGCTCTTCCCGCTCGCGGTGGGCGCGTTCGGTGTGTACGGCCAGCTGCTGAACAAGTTCTGATCGGCACCGCAGTGACTTCGAGGAAACGGGGCGCAGGGAAGTGAGCACGGACATGCCGAACGGCGGCAACTGGCAGGGCGATGTGCTGCGCGACCTCAGGGGTGCGGAGGGGCAGGCGCCGGCTCCGGCCCAGGCACCGCACCCGGCACCGCCGACGCACCCGGCTCCCGCACAGGCGCCGACCCCCGCCCCGGCCGCCCAGCCGCTCCCGCAGCAGGCGCAGCCCAACCCGCAGGCGCAGCCCAACCCGCCGATGCAGCACGCCCAGCAGCCCCCCTCCCCGTATACCCGCGGCC
>NZ_JAAKZW010000337.1 GCF_011044995.1 Streptomyces mesophilus
GGGTCGGGGAGGGCTCGTCCTCCTGAACGAGGAGTCGGCGCGAGCGCGCTCCTAGCCTGGTCACAGGCCGGTACTGAGGCCGACCGCATCGTGGGGGGTGGGGTTTTCCTCAGTAAAAGACTGCGCTGGGCCTCAGCGCGCAAGGCCCTCTCCCGCGACCAGACTTGAGCACGTACTTCCGGCGTTCCTCGCTGCTTTCTACCTAGGAGACTTCACGTGACTACGGCTGTGACCACCCCCGGTCCCGGGGTAACTGGAGGGCGCACGGCTGTCGCCGCCCGGGCGCGGCAGGTCGTGAAGGCGTACGGCAGCGGGGAGACCCGGGTCGTCGCCCTCGATCATGTCGATGTGGACATCGCCCGCGGGCAGTTCACCGCGATCATGGGCCCCTCGGGGTCCGGCAAGTCCACGCTGATGCACTGCCTCGCCGGGCTCGACACGGTGACCGGCGGGCAGATCTACCTCGACGACACCGAGATCACCGGCCTCAAGGACAAGAAGCTCACGCAGCTGCGCCGGGACCGGATCGGCTTCATCTTCCAGGCGTACAACCTGCTGCCGACGCTGAACGCGATAGAGAACATCACGCTGCCCATGGACATCGCGGGCCGCAAGCCGGACAAGCAGTGGCTGCAGCGCGTGGTGGAGACGGTCGGCCTGGCCGAGCGCCTCAAGCACCGGCCCAGCCAGCTCTCCGGCGGTCAGCAGCAGCGCGTGGCGGTGGCGCGTGCGCTGGCCGCACGACCGGAGATCATCTTCGGTGACGAGCCCACCGGAAACCTCGACTCGCGCGCCGGCGCCGAGGTGCTCGGCTTCCTGCGGCGCTCCGTGTCCGAACTGGGGCAGACCATCGTGATGGTCACGCACGACCCGGTCGCGGCCTCGTACGCGGACCGTGTGCTGTACCTCGCGGACGGCCGGATCGTCGACGAGATGCACCACCCCACCGCCGACCAGGTCCTTGACCGTATGAAGGACTTCGACGCGCGGGGGCGTACGTCGTGACCGTGTTCAAGACCTCGATGCGCAACTTCTTCGCGCACAAGGGCCGGATGGCGCTCTCCGCGATCGCCGTCCTGCTCTCCGTCGCCTTCGTCTGCGGCACGCTCGTGTTCACCGACACCATGAACACGACCTTCGACAAACTCTTCGCGGCCACCTCGCCCGATGTGACCGTCAGCCCCAAGACCGCCGGGGACGGCGACGAGGACCCGCAGTCCGGGAAGCCCGACGCCCTGCCGGCCTCCGTGGTCGAGCAGGTGAAGCGGGCCGAGGGCGTCAAGTCGGCCGAGGGCGCGGTCATGTCGATGAACGTGACCGTGGTCGACTCCGAGAACGAGAACATGGGCTCGACCAACGGTGGCCCGACCATCGCCGGCAACTGGACGCGGAACGACGCCCGGACGATGGAGATCACGGAAGGCCACTCGCCGCGCGGCCCCACCGACGTGATGGTCGACTCCGACACCGCCGACAAGCACGGCCTCAAGCTCGGCGACGAACTGCGCACCATCAGCGTCAACGGCGACTTCACCGCGAAGATCAGCGGTATCGCCACCTTCAAGGTGACCAACCCGGGCGCGTCCGTCGTCTACTTCGACACCGCCACGGCCCAGAAGCAACTGCTCGGCAGGACCGGCGAGTTCAGCGCCGTCGCCGTGACCGGCGCCGACGGAGTCACCGACGCCGCCCTGAAGCAGAATGTCGCCGCCGAACTCGGCGCCGGCGCCTACAAGCTGCAGACCCAGACCGAGGCCGCCGACGCCAACCGCAAGGGCGTCGGCGAGTTCATGGACATCATCAAGTACGCGATGCTCGGCTTCGCCGGAATCGCGTTCCTGGTGGGCATCTTCCTGATCATCAACACCTTCTCGATGCTGGTCGCCCAGCGCACCCGCGAGATCGGTCTGATGCGGGCCATCGGCTCCTCGCGCAAGCAGGTCAACCGTTCCGTGCTCGTCGAGGCCACGCTGCTCGGAGTGATCGGCTCGATCCTCGGGGTCGGCGCGGGCGTCGGGCTCGCGATCGGTCTGATGGAGCTCATGTCCGGCATGGGCATGAACCTCTCCACGGACGACCTCACCGTGCAGTGGACGACCCCGGCGATCGGCCTGTTCCTCGGCATCGTCGTCACCGTCCTCGCCGCGTATCTGCCCGCACGCCGGGCCGGCAAGGTCTCCCCGATGGCCGCGCTGCGCGACGCCGGCACCCCGGCGGACGGCAAGGCGGGTCTCGTACGGGCGCTCATCGGCCTCGTCCTCACCGGCGCCGGTATCTTCGCCCTCTACACCGCGGCCACCGCCGACACGGCCGGCGACGGATCGCTGTGGCTCGGCGGCGGTGTGGTCCTCACGCTCATCGGCTTCGTGATCGTCGGACCGGTGCTCGCGGGCGGAGTGGTGCGGGTCATCAGCGCCCTCGTGCTGCGCCTGTTCGGACCGGTCGGGCGGATGGCGGAGCGCAACGCGCTGCGCAACCCGCGGCGTACCGGGGCCACCGGTGCGGCGCTGATGATCGGCCTCGCGCTGGTCGCCTGCCTGTCCGTGGTCGGCTCCTCGATGGTCGCCTCGGCCACCGACGAGCTCGACAAGTCGGTCGGCGCGGACTTCATCATCCAGGGCCAGCAGCGCATCGTTCCGCAGGCCGAGAAGGCCATCCAGAACAGCCCGGACCTGGAGCACGTCACGCGCTACAAGGTGGCCGAGGTCACCATGACGGCACCCAACGGCAAGACGGAGAAGGGTGATTCCGCCGTCGCGGCCGCCGATCCCACGTACGCCACGGACCTGCGCCGCGAGACCACGGCGGGCAACCTGAAGGACGCCTACGCCGCGGACTCCATGTCGATCGGCTCGGACTACGCCGAGGACTACGGCATCAAGCTCGGCGACACCCTCACCGTCGCCTTCAAGGGCGGCGAGACGGCGAAGCTCAAGGTCGGGGCCATCACGAGTGATGACGTGACCATCGACCAGGGCGCGCGGTACATGTCCATCGCGACGCTGGAGAAGTACCTGCCGGCCGACAAGGTCCCGCCGAACGAGATCATGTTCGCCAAGGCGAAGGACGGTCAGGCGGAGGCGGCCTATGCGGCGCTCAAGGACACCCTGAAGCAGTACCCGCAGTACGAGGTCCGCGACCAGACGGACTTCAAGGAGGAACTGCAGAGCCAGGTCGGCCAGTTGCTCAACATGGTCTACGGGCTGCTCGCCCTCGCGATCATCGTCGCGGTGCTCGGTGTGGTGAACACCCTGGCCCTGTCGGTGGTCGAACGGACCAGGGAGATCGGCCTGATGCGGGCGATCGGCATGTCGCGGCGCCAGCTGCGCCGGATGATCCGCCTGGAGTCCGTGGTGATCGCCCTGTTCGGCGCGCTGCTCGGCCTCGGGCTCGGCATGGGCTGGGGAGCCACGGCGCAGCGACTGCTCGCCATGGAGGGCCTCGAAGTCCTGGAGATCCCCTGGGCGACCATCATCGCGGTGTTCATCGGCTCGGCCTTCGTGGGCCTGCTCGCGGCGCTGATCCCGGCGTTCCGCGCGGGCCGGATGAACGTCCTGAACGCCATCGCGACCGAGTAGCCCACCGGGCCCTCGCGCTCCTGGGGCGACGGTTACGGTAGGGGTCCGGCCCCGGTGCACATCCTCCATGTGCACCGGGGCCGGGCTGATTTCGGGGGCGTGCCCGGGGGTCCGTGCCGGAGGCCTGTGCCCGGGGTTCAGTGACCCGCTCAGGTGACCCGCTTGAGCACCACGAACCCGCCCGCCGACCCGAACTCCGAGAACCGCGCGTCGGGATGAAGGCGTCGCGCATGCGCCACCGGATCGGCGTACCGACCGGACCGGTTGTCCAGGGCGAGGTAATCCGGCGTCACTCCCCGGGAGTTGCCGATCCACAGCACCCGGCAGCGGCTCGTGAGCCGGCTGATGGGCCCGATGTTCGCCTCGACGGTGGCCCCGTCGGGGATGCGGTCGAGCAGCGCGTCCGCCTGGCGTGCGGCGGCGGGCACGCGGTAGACGGCGGGGTCGGTGAGCGTGCCGAGCGGCAGCGAGACGGTCAGGGCGAGCGCTACCGCGGCGGCCGCGAGCGGTGCCTGGGCCGCGAACTTGGTCAGCCACGGGCGGTCGCCGCCGCGGCGGGCCCGGGCGATCCCGTCGGCCGCGGCGAGGACGACCACCGGCATGAGCACCGCGCTGTAGTGCCACTCCGTGCCCCAGTACGAGTCGTCCGAGGAGAAGAAGCGCCAGCCGAGGGTGGGCAGGACGATCAGGACGAGCGGGGAGCGCAGGGCGAACAGACCCGTGGGCAGCAACAGCCAGGCCAGCGTGCGCAGTTTGACGTCCCACCCGGCGAACGGATCGGGGAACCCGCTGTCGACGCGGTTCCAGTACTCGTAACTGCCGACGGTGTTGAAGGCGGGGATGATCCAGACGAAGACCAGCAGGGCGGCGATGGCCCCGAAGGCGGCCACGGCGTAGGCATACGGGAGAGCGCGGCGGGCCGCTGCGGCACCGGTCTCGTCGGCAGCCTTGTCGCCGGCAGCCCTGTCGCCGGCCTTCGCGCGGCGATGCGCACGCCAGGCCACGACCAGGGCGATCGCCATCAGCGTCAGCCCCAGGTCCTCCTTGACGAGCACCAGCGGCAGGGCCCACAGCAGCGCGGCCCGCCAGCGCTCGGCGAGCAGCGCCTCCAGTGCGAACGCGATCAGCGGTACGGCGAAGGCGATCTCATGGAAGTCGAAGTCGACGGCCCGTTGCAGCCCCCACGACAGACCGTAGGCGAGGCCGAGGCAGAGCCCGCCGCCCCGCCCGAGCAGCCGGCCCGCCGCCCGCGTCACCGGCACCACGGACAGGGCGAACAGCGCGGCCTGCGCGACGAGCAGCGTCACCGGCCCCGGAAAGAGCCGGTAGAAGGGGGCGATCAGGGCCGTGACCGGGCTGAAGTGATCGCCGAGTATGTGCGCGCCCGGCCCCTTCAGATCGGCGATCGGTGCCTGTAGGTGCGCGTATCCCCGTATCGCCTGCTCGAAGATCCCCAGATCCCACGACCGCGTCCCGAACTTCTCCCAGCGCAGCACGGACACGGTGGTGTACGCGAGGAACAGCAGCGCCGCGAGCCCCCAGGGCGCCAGGTCCCGGCCGCCGCGCGTCAGCCCGGCCGCCCCGCATATGCCGGACGACGGCCGGGCCTCGTCCGTGGCGGACGCGGCGGACGTGTCGACGGCGGTACGCATGCGGGCAGCCCTTCGGGGTCGCGGGGTTCGAAGCGGTCGGCGAGGTGGGGCGGTGCCCCGTTCCACCAATTCGAACACGACGCGCAAGCACCTTCGCGGCGGGGTGACGGCCCCGGCGTCCGGGTGCGGCCCGCGCCCGGGCGCCGGGCGGCCGGCGATGAGGACCCTCAGATCGCGCCGATCCCGCCGTCCACCGCGATATGCCCGCCGGTGGCGAACGAGGCGCGGTCGCTGAGCAGCCAGAGCGCCGCCTCGGCGATCTCGGCCGGCTCGGCGATCCGCTGCTGTATCTGCCGCGCGACGAACGCCTCGCCCAGGGCGGGCGCCGCCTCGATGGCCCCTTGGATCATTTCGGACATGGTGGTGCCGACGGTCAGGGCGTTCACCCGGATCCCCCGCTCCCCGTACTCCGCCGCCGCGGACTTGGTGAGACCGAGCACGGCGTGCTTCGCGGCGATATACGGGGCGGGGGCGCCGGTGTAGATCAGGCCGGCCGAGCTGGATGTGTTCACGATCGCGCCACGGCCGGCCTCGAGCATCACGGGGATCTGGGCCCGCAGACAGTTCCAGGTGCCGCGGACGTTCACATCCATGACGCGGTCGTAGTCCTCCTCGCCCTGCTCGTGCAGCGGGCCCAGGACGGAGCCGGCGTATCCGGCGTTGTTGAAGGCGCCGTCGAGCGCACCGAACCGTTCGAGGGTGGCGGCGACCGCGCGGTCCACGTCACCGCGCTCTGTCACGTCCCCGACGCTGTACGCGGCCCGTCCGCCGTCCGCCTCGATCCGCGCGGCCAGATGCTTGAGCCGGTCCTCGCGCCGGGCCATCACGAGGACGGCGGCGCCTTCCCGCGCGAAGAGCCGGGCGGCGGCCTCTCCGATGCCGCTGGACGCTCCGGTGATCATGACGGCCTTGCCGGTGAGCAATCCGCTGTGGGTCGTACGGGTTTGATCATCCATACGCCGAGTCAACCAACTCCCGGCCGCGGAGGGTGAGTCAATTCCAGCCCAACCCGTACCCCGCCCGAAGTCTGTCGGCGCCCCGCCCCACACCTGCCCGAAGCCCGCCGGCACGCCACCTCGCCCGCGCCCGAAGCCCGCCGGCACGCCACCTCGCC
>NZ_JAAKZW010000338.1 GCF_011044995.1 Streptomyces mesophilus
CCCCCACCCTCCCCCGCCGCAGCACCCGCATAGCCGCCGCGTCCGTCCTGACCGTCTCGCTCGGCGCCGGCCTGCTGGCCTGCGGCCAGGGCGCGCAGCCCGGCCCGGACGTGAAGGTCGGCAACACCGCGACCACCCAGGCCGCGCAGGCCCCGCAGCCGCTGAAGCAGTCCAGGCCGACCGGACTGCGGATCCCCTCGGCCGGCGTCGACGCCACGTCGATGCTCGACCTGAGCACGGACGCGAGCGGCGAGCTGAAGGTGCCGCCGGCCGACAAGGCGGAGCTGCCGGGCTGGTGGCAGGACGGGCCGACGCCCGGCGAGAAGGGCGCGGCCGTCCTGGTCGCGCACTACGACACCGCCAAGGGCCCGGCGCTGATGAAGAACGTCAAGGACATCAAGGTCGGCGACGCCGTCGACGTCCCCCGCGCGGACGGCACCACGGCGCGCTTCAAGGTCCGCGAGATCGAGCAGGTGAACAAGAGCGACTTCCCCACCCATAAGGTGTACGGAGAGACGAACCGCGCCGAGCTGCGGCTCCTCACCTGTGGCGGCGGCCTGAAGGACGGCCACCGCACGGACAACATCATTCTCTACGCCGACCTGGTGCAGTAGCAGCGACCGACGGAGCTGCGACCGACGGCCAGGTGCGGTGACCGCCGACCCGGAGTGCCGATGTGAAGCCCCGTTCCGCCGCTCTCGTGCTGCCCGCCGTCGCCCTGCTCGCCGCGACCGCGGTGGGCTGCGGCAGCGCGGGCGGGCTCAAGAGCGCGGGCGCGACCCCGAGCGCGGTGGGCCCGGCGCGACTGTGGCCCGAGCTGCCGCCCGCGCGGAGCGATACCCAGGACGATCTCGGGGACGTCAAGCCCGAGGTCGTACCGGGAATCAAGGTGCCGGACGGCGATCTGCACCGGGTGAACGCGCTCGCCGTGGTGCAGGCGGAGGTGCGGGCCCACCCGGACGAGGCGACCGGGCAGGACGCGATGCCCGCCGAGATCCGTACGAAGATCCTCGACTGCGAGGGGAAGGCCGGGGACAAGGGCTGCCCGGTGATGACCGCGTACTACCGGGACCTGACCGGCAGCGGGAAGGACGAGCTGATCGTCGGGATCGATCTGGGCGACCGGGACGCGTACGGGATCGGCATCCGCGCGTACACACAGGACGAAGGCCGTCTCGTACGGATCATGTCGACCACCCAGCCGGTGATCAGCGCGGAGCTGGCCGGACGGGATCTGATCCTGCGCTCGCCGGCCCAGTTCGCCGGGTACGAGTTCCGGGATGTGTGGTCCTGGGACGGGTCGGCGCGGTCGATGCTCCCGAAGCGGATGGAGATCGTGGAGGCAACCGGGGCGAGCGCACCGCCCCCGGCAGCCTCCCCCTCCGCGGCGGCCACCCCGTGAAACCCCGCCTCCCCTCCTGGACCGCGTCCCTGACCTGGAAGGCCGCGGTCTTCATCACGGTCATGTGCTGTGCGCTGGCCGCGATGCTCGGCGCCTTCGTGCATGTCGCTGTCACCGGCCAGACCGTCGGCAACGCGCGCGAGAAGGCGCTCACCAAGCTGCAGGACGTCACCCGTTTGTACGAAGCCGGCGACCGGCTTCCGCCCGACTCCGGGATCGACCTGGCGGACCTGCCCGGCTCGCTGCGCGACCTCGCCCTCCAGGGCAGGCGCGGCACCATGGTCGCCGAGTACGACGGGCGGCCCATGATGTGGGCGGCGGGTCCGGCGGACGACGGCCAGGTCGTGGCCGCGGGCATCGACTACTCGCAGGGCGCGCGGACCATCGAGGGCCTGGACCGGGCGATCGCCGTCTCCTCGGTCCTGGCGATCGGGGCGACGCTCCTGGTGGGCGCGTTCGGCGTGACCCGCGTGACGCGACGGCTGCATCAGACGGCCACGGTCGCGCGCCGGATCAGCGCCGGCGATCTGGACGCGCGGGTCAACGACCCCCGTACGAAGGATCCCGACCGCGCCCCGGACGAAGTGGCCACCGTGGCGGGGGCGTTGGACACCATGGCCGCCTCACTGCAGGGCAAGCTGGAGAGCGAGCAGCGGTTCACCGCCGATGTCGCGCATGAGCTGCGCACCCCGCTGACCGGGCTGCACGCGGCGGCCGAGCTGCTGCCGCCGGGGCGTCCCGCCGAGATGGTGCGCGAGCGGGTGCAGACGATGCGCACGCTCACCGAGGATCTCCTGGAGATCTCGCGCCTCGATTCGCGGCGCGAGGAAGTCGACCTGGACACCCATGAGTTGGGGCCGCTGGTGGCGCGGGCCGCGCAGGGTACGGACACACGGGTCGAGGTCGTACGCAACGTGCGGATCGAGACCGACCGGCGGCGCCTGGAGCGGGTGCTCGGCAATCTGATCGCCAACGCCCATAAGCACGGCCGCCCTCCGGTCCTCGTGACCGTCGACGGCCCGGTGGTCTCCGTACGGGACCACGGTGACGGCTACCCGGACTATCTGGTGGAGCACGGGCCGCAGCGGTTCCGTACCGAGGGCGGCGCCAAGGGACATGGGCTCGGCCTGACCATCGCGGTGGGCCAGGCACGGGTCCTGGGTGCGCAGTTGAGGTTCACGAACGATCCGGACGGTGGGGCGGTGGCACGGCTGACGCTGCCGTACGAGGAGGGCGAAGGGGCCTGAGTCCGCTTTGCCGCGAGCCCTGAGCCCGCCTCGCAGCGGGTCCTGAGTCCGTTTTGCGTACTCCCGGGTCCGCTCCTAGCGTGATCACACCGGTTCGTTCGCCCCTTCGAGGAGGCCCTCATGTCGCTCCGGTCCACCGCCCTCCGTGTGGGCATATCCGTCTCGCTCGGCGCACTCTGCGTGGCCGGGGCCGCGGTCCCGTCGTCCGCACAGCCGCAGCCCACCGTCCGGGCGGCGCCCGGGGACCCCGGCAACAACCCGCCGCCGAGCTACACGGGCCGGATCAGCGCCCGCAACGGGCTGATCCTGCGCGACTCCCCGACCCGCGGCAGCCGGATCGTCCGGACCGAGCCGTACGGCGCGATCGTGCACATCTTCTGCAAGACGCGCGGCGAGAACATCCAGGGCAACGACCGCTGGTACCAGCTCACCGACGGGACCTGGGCCTGGGGTGCGGCGTACTACATCGACAACATCGGGCCCGCGCCGCGCTGGTGCTGAGCGCCCACCTGACGCCGGGCGTCCCCCGACTCACCCTCGTATGACAAAAACGCCCTGATAAAGCCGGATATCACCGCCACGCATTGCTACCGTCCGCGCATGACCGGATCGACGGCGGACTTCAAGGACCTGAAGGACCTCGCGGGGCTCACCGACCCGCAGGACGCCGCCGTCACCGGGGCCGGGCCGATGCGCCGGCGCGGGGTCGAACTGGCGCTGCTCTTCCTCGCCGTGGGCCTGAGCGTCTGCGGTTACGTCTCCGTCGGCCTCGCCCGGCACGGTGTGGTCCCGCCGGGCGCGGCCGGTTACGGGGCCGGGCTCGGCGTGCTCGCGCTGCTCGCGCATATCTCGGTGCGGCTGCGCGCGCCGTACGCCGATCCGCTGCTGCTGCCGACCGCGGTGCTGCTCAACGGGCTCGGGCTCGTGCTGATCTACCGCCTCGACCAGGAGACCCCGCACGACCAGGCCGCGCTGACCCAACTGGTGTGGTCCACGGTCGGGGTGGGGCTCTTCATCGTGGTCGTGCTCGCGCTCAAGGACCACCGGGACCTGCAGCGTTACGCGTATCTCTCGGGCCTTGCCGCCCTCGCGCTGCTCGCGGTGCCGATCTTCTTCCCGCCGGTGAACGGGGCGCGGCTCTGGGTGCGGATCGCCGGTCTGTCGCTGCAGCCGGGCGAGTTCGCGAAGGTTCTGCTCGCCGTGTTCTTCGCGGCGTATCTGGCGGCGAACCGCAGCGCGCTCGCGTACGCGGGCCGGCGGGTGCTGTGGATGCGGCTGCCGACGGGGCGGGTGCTCGGTCCTGTCGTGGCGATCTGGCTGGTGAGCGTCGCGGTGCTCGTGGTGGAACGGGACCTGGGCACCTCGCTGCTGTTCTTCGGGCTCTTCGTGATCCTGCTGTTCGTGGCCACGGGGCGTAAGGGATGGCTCGCGGTCGGGCTGCTGCTCGGGGGCGCGGGGGCGTACGCGGCCGCGCGTTTCGAACCCCATGTGCACACCCGCGTGGCCGACTGGCTGCATCCGCTCGCCTCCATCGAGTCGGGCGAGGGGCCCAACCAACTCGCCCAGTCCCTCTTCGCGTTCGCGGCCGGCGGGATGCTCGGCACCGGGCTCGGCAAGGGCGAGTCGATTCTGATCGGCTTCGCGGCCAAGTCCGACTTCATCCTGGCGACGGCCGGCGAGGAGCTGGGGCTCGTCGGCCTTTCCGCCGTCTTCGTGCTGT
Source organism: Streptomyces mesophilus (assembly GCF_011044995.1). GTDB lineage: Bacteria > Actinomycetota > Actinomycetes > Streptomycetales > Streptomycetaceae > Streptomyces > Streptomyces mesophilus. Next base: position 4,370 of record NZ_JAAKZW010000338.1, read on the forward strand.
ACGGGGTGCTGGTGGCGCGCGGTTACCGGGCGGGGCTCGCGCTGCGGGACGCGTTCGGACGGCTGCTCGCGGTGGGGCTCGCGTCGATCCTCGCGCTCCAGGTGTTCGTGATCGCGGGCGGGGTGATGGGCCTGATCCCGCTGACCGGTATGGCGATGCCCTTTCTCGCGCAGGGCGGTTCGTCCGTGGTGACCAACTGGATCATGGTGGCGCTCCTGATCCGGCTGAGCGATTCGGCGCGCAGACGTCCGGAGGAGGGATCGGAGTGACCCGTCAGATCCGTCGGGAGGGATCCGAGTGACCCGCCAGATCCGCTGGGCGGCGGCTTTCTGTCTGCTGCTCACGGCGCTGCTGCTGCTCAACGCGGCGCGTATCCAGCTCGTCCAGTCCGCGACGTACGACGACAATCCGGCCAACCGCCGCCAGGCCATCGCGCGTTACAGCCAGCCGCGCGGCGACATCTATGTCGACGGGCGGCCGGTCACGGGGTCGAAGGACACGGGCGAGCAGCTCCGCTATGAACGCACGTACAAGAACGGCCCGTTGTACGCGCCGGTGACCGGCTACGCCTCGCAGGTGTACGGATCGACCTTCCTGGAGAACTCCGAGGACCGCGTCCTCGCCGGCACCTCGCCCCTGCTCGCGCCGCTTCCGCTGTGGGGGGACCTCACCCGGGAGCTGCAGCCGGGCGGGCGGGTGCACACCACGATCGTGCCGGCGATGCAGCGGGCGGCGTTCGACGGGCTCGGCGGCAGACAGGGGGCGGTCGCGGCGGTAGAGCCGTCCACCGGCAAGATCCTGGCGCTGGTCTCGACTCCCTCGTACGATCCGGGACTTCTGTCGGGCAACGACGTGAGCGCCGCGAGGAACTGGTCCCGGCTGAACGCGGCCGCGAGCAAGCCGATGCTGAACCGGGCGATCCGGCAGACGTATCCGCCGGGTTCGGCGTTCAAGGTGGTGACGGCGGCCGCGGCCCTGGACTCGGGCGTGATCACGGATGTGGACGCGCCGACGGATTCGCCCGACCCCTATCGGCTGCCCGGCACGTCCACCGCGCTCGGCAACGAGGTCAAGGGCTGCGAGAACGCCTCCCTGCGCCATGCCTTCACCTGGTCCTGCAACACGGTGTTCGCCCGTCTCGGCGTCGACGTGGGGCTCGGGGCGATGGCGGGGACGGCGCAGCGCTTCGGCTTCAACACCCGTGGGCTGCGCATCCCTTCGCCCGTGGCGACCAGCAACTTCGACACGTCGATGGACCAGCCGCAGCTGGCGCTGTCCTCGATCGGGCAGTACGACACCACGGCCACCCCGCTGCAGATGGCGATGGTCGCCTCGGCGGTCGCGTCCGGCGGCGACCTCAAGGCCCCGTACCTGGTCGACCGCACGACGGACTCCTCCGGCGACACCGTCTCGCTCCCCCAGCCGCGCTCGCTGCGCCAGGCCTTCAACCCCGCGACGGCCTCGGTGCTGCGGGAGTTGATGGTCGAGGTGGTCGAGAAGGGCACGGGCCGCAACGCGGCCATCCCGGGCGCGGTGGTCGGCGGCAAGACGGGTACGGCCCAGCACGGCTACGGCAACACGGGCCTCCCGTACGCCTGGTTCATCTCCTGGGCACAGCCCGCCGATTCCGCGACCCCGGCGGTGGCCGTGGCCGTGGTGGTGGAGGACGCCTCGGCGGTACGCGACGACATCAGCGGCGGCGGCATCGCGGCGCCCATCGCCCGCGCGGTGATGGAGGCGGGGCTGGCGCGGGCGGGGCAGTCGGAGCCGGGTCAGCGGGAGGGGTGGCCGGAGCCGGGCCGTCAGGAGTGGCCGGGACAGCAGGAGGGGCCGGGGCAGCAGGAGGAGTGGCCGCAGCGGCAGGAGG
>NZ_JAAKZW010000339.1 GCF_011044995.1 Streptomyces mesophilus
CCTGGCCGCCGAGTGTGACGCTCTTGCGCGGCTCCTGTGCTGCTGCCGTCACCGGCTCCTCCGTTAATCGCGGCTCACATCGTGACACGGCCCTGTCCCGGCCTGTCGCTGTAGCTCAGGTGTCGGTCCGGTAACGGGATGTGGGACCCCTCTTATACACCCTTGACACCCCCAAAGGTCTAGGCCAAGCTCCCGGTACTGGTCTACACCATTAAAGACCAGGTCCCAGCCCCACGGGAGTACTTGGCGTATGTCACCGCAGTGGGCAGGGGGGTGGGCAGATCCCTGAGGAGGGTGACGTGAAGCGCAAGCTGATTGCGGCTGCGGGTGTCGCAGCGATGATGATGTCCATTGCCGCATGCGGGGACGACAGCGGCGACAAGGGCAGCGAAGGCAAGAAAGGCCCCGACAGCTTCAAGGGCCAGACCCTGACGTTCTGGGCGATGGACGGCTCCACGCCGGACGCCTGGGTCAAGGACCTCACGGCCGAGTTCGAGAAGAAGACCGGCGCCAAGCTGAAGGTCGAAGTCCAGCAGTGGAACGGCATCCAGCAGAAGCTGACCACGGCGCTCTCCGAGGAGAACCCGCCCGACGTCTTCGAGATCGGCAACACCCAGACCCCGGCGTACGCGCAGACCGGTGGCCTGGCCGACCTCGGTGACGTCAAGAGCGAGATCGGCGGCGAGTGGGCCGAGTCGCTCAACAAGTCCTCGGTCTTCGACGGCAAGCAATACGGCGCTCCCTGGTACTTCGCCAACCGCGTCGTCCTCTACAACAAGGCGGTCTTCAAGGAGGCCGGCGTCACCGAGGTCCCGAAGACCCGCGACGAGTTCTTCGCGGCCCTCGACAAGATCAAGGCCAAGGGCAAGGCCGAGCCGCTCTACCTGCCCGGCCAGAACTGGTACTTCTTCGACGGGCTCACCATCGGCAAGGGTGCCGAGCTCGTGAAGAAGGACGGCGACAAGTGGGTCTCCAACCTGGGCGACCCGAAGGTCGGCGAGGCCATGGAGCTCTACAAGAAGTACGCGGACTACTCCAAGGCCCCCAAGGACAAGGACGAGGCCACCCCGCAGCAGGGTGAGGTCTTCGCCAAGGGCAAGGTCGGCGCCTTCATCGGTATGGGCTGGGAAGCCGGCATCGCCATCAAGGCCAACCCGGCGATCGAGAAGGAGATCGGCTACTTCACCATCCCGGGTGAGACCGCCGACAAGCCGGAGAGCGTCTTCCTCGGCGGCTCGAACCTCGCGGTCGCCGAGGGCAGCGAGAAGCAGGAGCTCGCGAAGGAGTTCCTGAAGATCGCCCTCTCCGACAAGTTCGAGGGCCAGCTGGCCAAGCTCAACGGCGTCATCCCGAACAAGGAGTCGCTGCAGTCCAACCTGACGGGCAACCCGGCCGCCGAGGCCGCCGCCCCGGCCGCCGCCGTCGGTGGCACCACCCCGCTGATCGCGGAGTGGGCCGCGGTGGAGAACGCTCCGAACCCGATCAAGACCTACATGACCGCCTTCCTCAACGGTAAGTCGCATGAGGAAGCCGCCAAGTCGGTCGAGGAAGAGTTCAACAAGCGCCTCGCGCAGAAGCAGTAACGCCGGATCGCCGGACACGCGGTCTCCGCGGTGAGCGGTGAGCAGGTGTGCAGATGAGCAGTCATCGGCACCGTCACCGGCACCGCGGAGCTCCGCCGAGCAGTAACTCCGACGCCGCAGTGCAGCGGTAAGTCGCAGCCGGGGGCCGGCCGTTCGCCGGCCCGGCCCCCGGCACGCTGTGCGCGCACCCGCAGGACGCGCATGCTTTCGGTACGCCCCACGAAAGAGATGGCGAGCATGACCGTGCAGACCGACCGCCCGGGAACGGGCCCGGTAGAGGTCCATAAGTCGGACGGGGGAGGGGGGCCGCGCACTCAGCAGAGCAAGCGCGCCCGCAGCGCCAGACTCGCCCCGTACCTCCTGCTTCTCCCCGCCCTCGCAGCCACGCTGGTGCTGCTCGGCTGGCCGCTGGTCAAGAACGGCTTGCTGTCGTTCCAGAACCTCAATATGCGCCAGCTCATCCAGCACCTCACCGAGTGGAACGGCGTCGAGAACTACACCGAGATCCTCGGCAGCGACGACTTCTGGCGGGTCACCGGCCGCTCGATCGTGTTCACGGCGGTCAACGTCGTACTGATCATGATCGTCGGTACGCTCGTCGGGCTGCTGCTCGCGCGGCTCGGCAAGAAGATGCGGCTGCTGCTCCTGCTCGGCCTCGTGCTCGCCTGGGCCATGCCGACCATCGCGGCCACCACCGTCTTCCAGTGGCTCTTCGCCTCCCGGTACGGGGTGGTCAACTGGGTCCTCGCGAAGCTGGGCTTCGAGGGCATGGCGGACTACAACTGGTTCGGCAGCCAGATGTCCACCTTCACCGTCCTGGTGATCCTGCTCGTCTGGCAGTCCATCCCGTTCGTCGCGATCAACCTCTACGCCGCGACGACCACCATCCCCAAGGAGCTCTACGAGGCCGCGTCGCTCGACGGCGCCGGCGCCTGGAAGAGCTTCACGAACGTCACGTTCCCGACGCTGCGTCCGTTCCTGTTCGCGACGACGTTCCTCGAAGTCATCTGGATCTTCAAGGCGTTCGCCCAGGTCTTCGCCATCAATGAGGGCGGCCCCGACCGGATGACGGAGATCCTTCCCGTGTACGCCTTCATCGAGGGCGTCGGCAACCAGCACTACGGAGTGGGCGCCGCCATCTCGCTGCTCACGATCCTGGTCCTGCTGGGTCTGACCTCGTACTACCTGCGTCTGGTGCTCAAGCAAGAGGAGGACGAGCTGTGAAGCGCTCACTGTTCGGCCGCGCATGGCCCAATGTGGTCGCCTTCATCCTGTTCCTCGGGCTTGTGTTCCCCGTCTACTGGATGTTCGCGACGTCCTTCAAGCCGACGATCGACATCATCAGCGAGAACCCGGTCTGGTTCCCGGTCGACTTCACCTTCGAGCACTTCAACACGGCGCTCGGCGCACCCAACTTCTGGACCCTGGTGCGCAACTCGCTCACCGTCACCGTCGGCGCGGTGGTCTTCTCGCTGCTCATCGCGCTGGCCGGCTCGTTCGCCCTGGCGCGGATGCGGTTCAAGGGACGGCGCGGCTTCATCATCGGCTTCATGGTCGCGCAGATGGCGCCCTGGGAAGTCATGGTCATCGCGATCTACTTCCTCGTCCGCGATTCCGACATGCTCAACAGCCTGATCCCGCTCACCCTCTTCTACATGATGATGGTGCTGCCCTTCACGATCCTGACGCTGCGCGGCTTCGTCGCCGCCATCCCGAAGGAGCTTGAGGAGTCGGCGATGGTGGACGGCTGCTCGCGGATGCAGGCCTTCCGCAAGGTGATCTTCCCGTTGCTCGCGCCCGGTCTGATGGCCACCTCGCTGTTCGGCTTCATCACGGCCTGGAACGAGTTCCCGCTCGTCCTCGTCCTCAACAAGCAGGCCGAGGCGCAGACCCTGCCGATCTGGCTGCAGCGCTTCCAGACCAACTTCGGTGACGACTGGGGTGCCACGATGGCAGCGTCCTCACTGTTCGCGATTCCGATCCTGATCCTCTTCGTCTTCCTGCAGCGCCGGGCCGTCAGCGGTCTGACCTCAGGCGCCGTGAAGGGATGAACACCCGCACATGACGACACTCGCCCACGGCACGGACACGCTGACCCGTGACGCCCTTGCCGTTCTGCAGCCCGGCTTCGTCGGGACCAGCGCGCCGGACTGGCTGCTTCGCCGGATCGGTGAAGGTCTCCACTCGGTCGGCCTGTTCGGCCGCAACATCCATACGCCGGAGCAACTCGCCGCGCTCACCGCCCAGTTGAGGGCCGAACGCGACGGAGTCCTCGTCGCCATCGACGAGGAGGGCGGCGACGTCACCCGCCTCGAGGTGCGCAGCGGCTCGTCGTTCCCCGGCAACCATGCGCTCGGCGCGGTCGACGACGCCGATCTGACCCATGACGTCGCGGCCGAGCTCGGCCGCCGTCTCGCGGCCTGCGGCGTCAACCTCAACTGGGCGCCCTCGGCGGACGTCAACTCCAACGCCGACAACCCCGTCATCGGCGTCCGCTCCTTCGGCGCGGACCCGTCGTCGGTGGCCCGGCACACGGCCGCGTACGTCCGGGGCCTGCAGTCCTCCGGCGTCGCCGCCTGCACCAAGCACTTCCCGGGCCACGGCGACACGAGCGTCGACTCGCACCACGCGCTGCCGAGCATCGACGTGACGCTCGAGGTCCTGCGGGAACGCGAGTTGGCGCCGTTCCGTGCCGCGATCGCCGCCGGCACCAAGGCGGTGATGAGCGCACACATCCTGCTGCCGACGCTGGATTCGGAACGTCCCGCCACGCTCTCGCGCCGCATCCTCACCGGGCTGCTGCGCGAGGAGCTGGGCTTCGACGGGCTGATCGTCACGGACGGCATGGAGATGCAGGCCATCTCCGCGACGTACGGCATCGAACGCGGCAGCGTCCTCGCCATCGCCGCCGGCGCCGACGCGATCTGCGTGGGCGGCGGTCTCGCGGACGAGGACACGGTGGTGCGCCTGCGGGACGCGCTCATCGCGGCGGTCCGCAGCGGCGAACTCCCGGAGGAACGCCTCGCGGACGCGGCCGCCCGGGTCCGCGCGCTGGGGGAGTGGACGGCTTCTTCGGTACGGGAGGACCGCGCGCCGCAGACGGACATCGGCCTGGTCGCCGCCCGCCGGGCGCTCACGGTGACGGGCTCCGGTCCGCTGCTCGATGCTCCGGCCTATGTGGCGGCCTTCACGCCGATGGCCAACATCGCGGTCGGCGACGAGACGCCCTGGGGCGTGGCGGCCGAACTGGGCCGCCGGCTCCCGGGCACGGAGACCGGTTCGTACGGGGACGGGGTCTCGGCCGACGCGCTGCTCGCGGCCGCGGGCTCGCGCCGCATCGTGGCGGTGGTCCGCGACGAGCACCGGCACGCGTGGATGGCCTCCGCCCTTGACGCACTGATCGCCGCGCGGCCCGACACTGTTGTCGTCGAGATGGGCGTGCCGCAGTCCGAGCCCCGGGGTGCGCTGCACGTGGCGACGTACGGCGCGGCCCGGGTGTGCGGGGTCGCCGCGGCGGAAGTCCTCACGGGCGCCTGACCGCCCGCGCCACCCGACGGACCCTGGGGGGACGGGCCCGTCGGGTGGCGTCCGGGCAGGAGATCCCCTGCTCGGATGCCATCCGGGCAGGACACCCCTTACCCGTGCATACGAAGTGGGCCCCCTCCGGCGAGGAGGGGGCCCACTTCGTATGTCCCCTTAAATCCCCTGCCAGTCCGGCTTGTTGTCGAACGCGTGGCGGAAGTAGTCCGCCAGCTTCAGCTTGGAAGCGGCGGCCTCGTCGACCACGACCGTCGCATGCCGGTGCAGCTGCAGCGCGGAGGCGGGCACCAGCGAGGAGATCGGGCCCTCCACGGTCTGCGCCACGGCGTCGGCCTTGCCCTCACCGGTCGCGAGCAGCACCAGGTGGCGGGCGTCGAGGATGGTGCCGATGCCCTGCGTGATCACGTGGTGCGGGACCTGGTCGATGTCGTTGTCGAAGAACCGCGCATTGTCGATCCGGGTCTGCTCGATCAGCGTCTTGATCCGCGTACGCGAAGCGAGCGACGAGCAGGGCTCGTTGAACCCGATGTGCCCATCGGTCCCGATCCCGAGGATCTGCAGATCCACGCCACCGGCCGAGGCCAGCGCCTCGTCATACGCGTCACACGCGGCCTGCACGTCCTCGGCGCTGCCGTCGGGGCCCATGAACTGCGTCTCGGGCAGCCCGAGCGGCTCGACGACCTGGCGGAGCACGGTCGCGCGGTACGACTCGGGGTGTCCCGCGGGCAGCCCCACGTACTCGTCGAGCTGGCAGATCCGCGCCTTCGAGGCGTCCACCGCACCGGCGTTCACCTGCGCGACCAGCGCGTCGTAGATGGGCAGCGGGGTGGATCCGGTGGCCACGCCGAGCAGCGCGTCGGGCTTGCGGGCCAGCAGGTCCACGATGGCCCCCGCGATGAGCTCGCCGCCTGCCTTGGCGTCCTTGACGATGACAACTTCCACGCTGGGCCTGCCGATCTGGAGAGTGGGCGAAGGGAGGAGAGATGACGTTGTGGTATAGACCAATCTAACAGAGCTGACCCCGCCCCGCCCCCGGAACTGCTCCGCTCGTGCAAGCCGAATCCGGCGCGGGGGAGGGCGGGTG
>NZ_JAAKZW010000033.1 GCF_011044995.1 Streptomyces mesophilus
GGGGCGGGGCAGGGGGCGCCGCACCGCAGGTCTTCATCGATTCACCCTTCCGCTCGTGACGGGCCCATCAGGTGCGGGTCCAGCGTTGGTTGCTGCCGTTCGAGCAGGAGTAGAGCTGGATCAGGGTGCCGTTGGCGGTGCCGGCCGCGGTGGCGTCGAGGCAGCGGCCGGACTGGACGCCGACGATCGATCCGTCGGAGTTGAGGCGCCATTTCTGGTTGTCGCCGCCCCAGCAGCTGTAGATCTGGACCTTGCTGCCGTTGGCGGTGCCGGCCGCGTCCAGGCATTTGTTGCCATAGACCCTGAGTTCGCCGGCGGCGGTGGGCGCCCACTGCTGATTGGTGCCGCTGTGGCAGTCCCACAGCTGGACCTGGGTGCCGTCGGCGGTGCCCGCGTTCGGCACATCCAGGCAGCGGCCTGAAGCGACGCCCTTGATCTGTCCGGAACCCTCAGGGGGCGTGGTGGTGCCGCCGTTGAGTGCGTTCAGGACGGCGGTGTACGCGGGCTTCTTGCTGCCGTCGCCGTTGAACAGCAGCGGGGTCTGCTCCGCTCGCCAGGAGTCAGTGTCGCGCACACCCCATACGGTGATGCCGAGGCAGCGCGGGACGGCCAGGCAGTCGTTGGTCACGTTGGCGTAGGTCGTGGACGAGGCGCCCTGGATGTCGAGTTCGGTGATGGCCACGTCGACGCCGAGGGCGGCGAAACTCTGCAGGGTGGTCCGGAAGTTGCTGTTGTAGGGGCTGTCGCTGTTGAAGTGCGACTGGAACCCGACGCAGTCGATCGGCACGCCGCGCTGCTTGAAGTCACGGACCATGTTGTACATGGCCTGGGTCTTGGCCCAGGTCCAGTTCTCCACGTTGTAGTCGTTGTAGCAGAGCTTGGCGGCCGGGTCGGCCGCTCGCGCGGCGCGGAAGGCGACCTCGATCCAGTCGTTGCCCGAGCGCTGCAGGTTGGAGTCGCGCCGGGCTCCCGAACTGCCGTCGGCGAAGGCCTCGTTCACGACGTCCCACTGGGCGATCTTGCCCTTGTAGTGGCCCATCACGCCGTTGATGTGGTCGACCATCGCCTGGCGCAGCGAGCTGCCGCTGAGGCTCTGCATCCAGCCGGGCTGCTGGGAGTGCCAGGCCAGGGTGTGACCACGCACCTGCTTGCCGTTCTGCACCGCCCAGTTGTAGACGCGGTCACCGGCGGCGAAGTTGAACTGGCCACGCTGGGGTTCGGTGGCGTCGATCTTCATCTCGTTCTCGGCCGTCACCGAGTTGAACTCGCGGCCCGCGATCGTCGTGTACGCCGAGTCGCCGAGCCTGCCCGAGGCGATGGCGGTGCCGAAGTAGCGCCCGCTCTGCGCCGCCGCGGCGCCGAGCGTGTTCTCGGCGCCGTGTGCGCCTGTCGGCGCGATCAATGTGCCGACCGCGACCAGGACGCCGACGATCAGCGCGGTGAGCAGTCCACCCAGCTTTCGGCGGACGGTGGGTGGGGGGATGGCATACGAGCCCATGACTGTGCCTCCAGGGTAGAGATCACGAAGGGACTGCTGCGGCCGGCCGCGGGGCGCCGGGATGCGCTGGTGCGAACCTTGCGGGAACGCAAAACACGGGGTGGCGCGGTGCTGTGGTGCGTGGAACTGTCGTGCGGCGCAGATGGACCGGAACTCGCTTTGTTCGAGATATCGAACTGTGGTCGGCTCTTCAGACAGGGATGATTGAGGGATTGACGGTGGATCGTCAATGCTTCGCGCAGAACTCGTTTCCGTTCCTCACCCGAAACTTTTCGGACCACCATGCCGAGAGGGCCTCGCGTCGAGCTCGCGACAGCGTCGGTCAAGTCCCTTCGGCGAGGCGCTAATTGTGGACAGATCAGCGGCAGGCCTTGACCGGGAGTCCCTGCATTCCTAGCTTGTGGCGTCGAAAGGATCCGAGAAACTCTCGGAAAACTATCGCGACCGAAGCGACGTTCCCGTTCCGGAGATCCACACGACCAAGACCTCCGGGGCACCTGCAGTGCCCGTCGGCGTGCAGACACTCCGGCGGTAGCGGCCACAACTGGCCGCCGGCCGGGCGACCGAGGCCGGAGACCTCTCACCTCGACCAAAGGCGAGACGCTCCGGCGAGAGCGCCCCATAGGCACCCACTTGTTTGCATCCGCGACCCACCTCTGCCCCCTCTCGGAAAAGGAGGCCGCCCGATGCGGTTCCGCCTTGCGTCCCCAGTCCGCCTGAGACGCCTGCTCGCCGCCCTCGCGCCCTTACTGCTCGTGGCCGGCTTCCTCGGCGCCCAGCCCGCCGCCGCGGCCACCGTCGACCCCAACGCCTCGTACGTGCTGGTCAATCGCGCCAGCGGCAAGGCCCTCGACGTGTACAACCTGGCGACGAACGACGGCGCCCGGATCACCCAGTGGACCAGGAACGACCAGAACCAGCAGCAGTGGCAGTTCGTCGACTCCGGGGGCGGGTACTACCGCATCAAGTCCCGCCACTCCGGCAAGGTGCTCGACGTGGCGGGCGCCTCCACCGCCAACGGCGCGGCGATCCAGCAGTGGACCGACCACAACGGGACCAACCAGCAGTTCCGCCTGGCCGACAGCTCGGACGGCTACGTACGGCTCATCGCGCGCCACAGCAACAAGGCCCTCGAAGTACAAGGCGCTTCCACCGCCGACAACGCCAACATCGTCCAGTACGACGACTGGGGTGGCACCAACCAGCAGTGGCAGTTCGTCAAGGTGGGCGCCACCAACCCCGGCCCGTGCGAACTTCCCTCCACGTACCGCTGGAGCTCGACGGGCGCGCTTGCACAGCCCAAGCCGGGGTGGGTCTCGCTCAAGGACTTCACCGTCGTCCCGTACAACGGGAAGCAACTCGTCTATGCGACGACGCACGACACGGGCACGAGCTGGGGGTCGATGAATTTCAGCCTCTTCACCAACTGGTCGGAGATGGCCTCCGCCGGCCAGAACGCGATGTCGGCGTCCACCGTCGCGCCCACGCTCTTCTACTTCGCGCCGAAGAACATCTGGGTGCTCACCTACCAGTGGGGTGCGACCGCCTTCTCCTACCGGACGTCGAGCGACCCCACCAACCCCAACGGCTGGTCGGCACCGAAGGAGCTCTTCTCCGGAAGTATCAGCGGCTCCGGAACAGGACCCATCGACCAGACCATCATCGGTGACGGCACGAACATGTACCTGTTCTTCGCCGGTGACAACGGCAAGATCTACCGGGCCAGCATGCCGATCGGGAACTTCCCGGGCAGTTTCGGCTCGAGCTACACCACGATCATGAGCGATACGACCAACAACCTGTTCGAAGCCCCGCAGGTCTACAAGCTCCAGGGCCAGAACCGGTACCTCATGATCGTCGAAGCGATCGGCGCGCAGGGCCGCTACTTCCGCTCGTTCACGGCCACCAGCCTGAGCGGATCATGGACACCCCAGGCCGCGACCGAGGGCAACCCCTTCGCCGGCAAGGCCAACAGCGGCGCCACCTGGACCAACGACATCAGCCACGGCGAACTGCTCCGCACCAGCCCGGACCAGACCATGACCGTCGATCCCTGCAATCTGCAGTTGCTCTACCAGGGACGCAGCCCCAGCAGCGGCGGCGACTACGGGCTCCTCCCCTACCGTCCTGGGCTGCTGACACAGCAGCGCTGACGGCCTGACACAGCCCCTGCTCCCATACGGGGCCGGACGTGGAGGGCTCGGCGGAAGCCGAGCCCTCCACACCGTCACGCGGTGGTCGCCCCATGAGCACCTTCGGGCGGGAAGATCCCGGCGACCCCGACGGTTAGTAGAAACGTGAACGACATCGGGGTACGAGAAGCGCGGCAGGTCGAGGTCGTGGTCATCGGCGCCGGGCAGGCCGGGCTGTCCGCCGCGTATCACCTGCGGCGCGTCGGCTATGAGCCCGACCGCGACTTCGTGGTGCTCGACCACGCTCCCCGCCCCGGCGGCGCCTGGCAGTTCCGCTGGCCGACGCTGACGTACGGGCGCGTGCACGGCATGCACGCCCTGCCGGGCATGGAGCTGACCGGCGCCGACGACTCGCGCCCCTCCTCCGAGGTGATCGGCGAGTACTTCACCGCGTACGAGGAGAAATTCGACCTGCGCGTGCACCGCCCCGTGGATGTCACGGCCGTGCGCGAGGGCGAGGACGGGCGGCTGCTCGTCGAGACCTCCGAAGGCACCTACGCCACCCGTGCGCTGATCAACGCGACGGGCACCTGGGACCGGCCGTTCTGGCCGCGCTATCCGGGCCAGGAGACCTTCCGCGGACGGCAGTTGCACACCGCGCAGTACCCCGGGCCGCAGGAGTTCGCCGGACAGCGGGTGGTGGTCGTGGGCGGCGGGGCCTCGGGCACCCAGCACCTCCTGGAGATCGCGCCGTTCGCAGCGTCCACCACCTGGGTCACCCGGCGCGAACCGGTGTTCCGCGAGGGCCCGTTCGGCGAGGAGGAGGGCCGCGCGGCCGTGGCGCTCGTCGAGGACCGGGTGCGCCAGGGGTTGCCGCCGCGCAGTGTCGTCTCGGTGACGGGACTGCCGCTGAACGACGCGATCCGTCAGGGCATCGCGGACGGCGTGCTCGAGAGGCAGCCGATGTTCGACCGGATCACCCCGGACGGCATCGCCTGGGCCGACGGCCGGGAGATCCAGGCCGATGTGATCCTGTGGGCCACCGGTTTCCGCCCGGTCGTCGACCACCTCGCACCGCTGCGGCTGCGCGAGACGGGCGGCGGGATACGGCTCGAAGGAACGCGCGCGGTACGCGATCCCCGTATCCACATGGTCGGTTACGGGCCTTCGGCCAGCACCATCGGCGCCAACCGGGCGGGACGCGCGGCGGTGGCGGAGATCCGCCGGCTACTCGCGCGGCAGCCGGCGCCGGTGTCCCGGCCGGTTGTGGCGACGGTCAACTGACGCTTGCCGAGCCGTTCTTCGCCTGCGTCTGCTGCTCCGCCTGCCGCGCCGCGTTGAACTCCTCGACGTTGCGCTGGTGTTCGGCGTAGTCCGCCGTGAAACGGGTGTCCCCCGGCTTGACGGTGACGAAGTAGAGCCAGTCGCCCTGCGGCGGGTTCAGTGCCGCCGCGAGGGCGTCGTCGCCCGGGTTGGCGATGGGCGTGGGCGGCAGACCGGTGCGGGCGTACGTGTTGTACGGGCTGGAGATCCGGGTGTCGGTCATGGAGGTGTCCACGGTGGAGCGGTTCAGCGCGTAGTTGATGGTCGAGTCCATCTGGAGCGGCATACCGAGGTTCATGCGGTTGTAGACGACCCGGGCCACCCTGCCCATGTCCTGCTTCGTCTCCGCCTCCGCCTGCGCGATGCTCGCGATCGTCACCGCCTGATAGACGGAGACCGCCTGGCCTTCCGCCGCGCCCTTCACCTTCGGCCCGCCGAATCGGCGGTTCGCGGTGTCGACCATGTACGCGAGGAGGGACGCCGGGGTCGCGTCCTCGCCGATCGGATACGTGGCGGGGAACAGATAGCCCTCGGGGTGGCCGGCCGCCTCCCCCGGCAGTTTCAGACCGATGGTGTGCGCGGACTTCTTCGTCGTTCCGGGGGCCGCTTCGAGTGCCTTGTCGATCGCCTCGTACACCTGCGAGGTGCGCCAGCCTTCGGGCACGAGCAGGGTCTTGGCCTGCGGCTGCGTCTCCTGCCGGTCGAGCAGTACGGGAACGCCGGCCGCGGCGCCGGCGAGCAGGGCGCCGGTCATGGCGAGGGCGACCTTGCCTCTGCGGGTGAGGCGGATCCTGCCCTGGGGGGCACTGTCGTTGCGCATGCGGGCACGGTAACCCGCACAAAGCGATAAATCGGACATTCGGCGTGGTCGTGTACCCACTCCGGCTCAGGACCTGATCCACAAGGCAGGCCCTACGCCACGGGCTCCAGCCGCTTCCCGTTCACCGGCTGCTGCGCGGCCGCTCCCGCGTCGGGCTGCAGCGCGTCGCGGCGGACCAGTGCCGCGTACCGCCCGTCCTGCTCCAGGAGCGCGGTATGCGTGCCGCGTTCGGCGACGCGGCCGGCATCGAGGACGACGATCTCGTCGGCGGCACGGACGGTGGAGAGACGGTGGGCGATGGTGATCGTGGTGCGGTTCGCGGACAGGGCGTCGATCGCTTCCTGGACCGCGTGCTCGGTCCGGGTGTCGAGCGCGCTGGTGGCCTCGTCGAGGATCAGGACCGGCGGGTCGCGCAGGATCGTACGGGCGATGGCCAGGCGCTGCTTCTCGCCGCCGGAGAACCGGTGGCCGCGCTCGCCGACCACGGTCTCGTAGCCGTCCGGCAGCGACGCGATGTGGTCGTGGATCTGAGCCGCCTTGGCCGCCTCGTGGAGCTCCTCGTCCGTCGCGTCCGGCTTGGCGAAGCGGAGGTTGTCGGCGACGGAGGCATGGAAGAGGTACGTCTCCTGGGAGACGACGCCGACCGTGTCCGCGAGGGTGTCGAAGTCGAGGTCGCGTACATCCACTCCGTCGATGGTGACGCGGCCGCCGGTCACGTCGTACAGACGCGGTACGAGAGAACTGAGCGTCGACTTGCCGGAGCCGGTCGGGCCGACCACCGCGAGACTGCGGCCCGCGGGGACGGTGACGTCGATGGCGTCGAGGATGGGCGCGCTCTCGTCGTCGTAGCGGAACTCGACGTTCTCGAACCGGACTTCACCCTTGACCTTCTCCAGACGCACCGGGTTCTCGGGCTCCTGGATGTCGATGGGCAGGTCCAGGTACTCGAAGATGCGCTGGAACAGGGCGAGCGAGGTCTGGATCTGGACGCCGGTCGACAGCAGGCTCACGGTGGGGCGGAACAGGCCCTGCTGCAGCGAGACGAAGGCGACGAGGGTGCCGAGCGTGACCGCGGGGCCGCCCATGTGCTGGGCGAGGCCCGCCGCCCAGTAGAGGAGCGCGGGCAGCGCCGCCATGACGATGCCGATGGTCGACATCCGCCAGCGCCCGGCCATGCTGGACCTCACCTCGAGGTCGATCAGGCGCTCGGACTCGTCCGCGAAGGACTTGGTCAGGGAGTCGGAGCGGCCCATGGTGCGGCCGAGCAGGATGCCGCTGACCGAGAGGGACTCGGTGACGGTGGCGGCCATCACGGCCATCTGCTGCTGGCGCTTGGTGGTGATCTTCTTGCGTTCGTTACCGACCTTGCGGCTGATCATCACGAAGACGGGCAGCAGGACCAGCGAGACGAGGGTGAGGCGCCAGTCGAGCGCGAGCATCGCGACGACGGTGGCGATCACGCTCGTGAAGTTCTGTATCAGCGAGGTCGCGGTGGAGGTGACGGTGGCCTGCATGCCGCCGATGTCGTTGGCGATCCGCGACTGCACCTCTCCGGTGCGGGTGCGCGTGAAGAAGGCCAGGGACATCTGCTGGAGACGTCCGTACACCGCGGTGCGCAGGTCGTGCATGACGCGCTGGCCGACCGTGGTGGAGATCAGGGTCTGCAGGACACCGAAGACGCCGCCGACGACGGCGGCGAGGATCATGCCGAGGGCGAGCAGGCTGAGCAGCCCGGTGCGGCCGTCGGGGATCGCGGTGTCGAGGATTTCCTTGAGCAGGAACGGGGTGGCCACGGAGACCAGGGACGAGGCGGCTACAAGCAGGGCGACGACTGCGAGCCGGCCACGGTAGGGACGGAAGAGCCGGGCGATACGGCGCAGCTCACGCGGCTTCTCCGGATCGCGGGGCGGGGCGGACCAGGTGCTTTCGAGGTCGGTGTGGGCGGGCTTCATGTGCCTCCTAAGGCGGGGGTATATACATCACCCGAAGAGCATAGCTCATTGTTACCTATACTCACAATGAGCGGAGTCCTGATACGCTCGCCCCATGACCCAGGGCACCGACCAGGCCACGGACCGCGATGGCCTCCTCGCCGAGCAGCTGCTCCGCCTCACGCGCCGGATGCACCGCGTCAACAAGCGCCTCCTCGAGGAGTCCGGGCTCGGGATCACCCCGGCCCAGTCCCGCCTCCTGCGCGTCCTGTCCCATCACCTCGCGCACCACGACGAGCCGCCGCGGATGGCCGACCTGGCGGCCCGTATGGAGATCGTGCCGCGGGCGATCACCACGCTCGTCGACGGCCTGGAGGCGGGCGGCTGCGTCCGGCGCGCGCCCGATCCGGCGAACCGCCGGGTGATCCGCATCGAGCTGACCGACACCGGCCGCGAGGCGCTGCGGACGCTGCGCGACGCGCGCCGTTCGGCCGCTCAGGACATCCTGGCTCCATTGACCGCCGAGCAGCGCGAGGTGTTCGGCAGTCTTCTCTCCGCCCTGGTGGACGAACCCGGGCGGCACTGACCGACGCCGAGGAGAGCCCGATGCCCTTGCTGGAGCCGAACCCCGACGCGCTGCGCCCGCGCCTTGACCGGGGCGAGCCCTCACCCGACCGGGTGCAGGACGGCCAGGCGAGCGGCACACCCGAACCGCTGCGCAGCGAGCTGATCGACCTGCTCGGGTCGGAAAAGGTGCTGTGGAACATCTCCGATCTCGTGCGTTACGCCTCGGACGCGAGCCCCTACCGGTTCGTGCCGCAGGTCGTGGTGGTCGCCGAGGACATCGACGATGTGTCGGCCGTGCTCTCGTACGCGCACGGCAAGGGCCGGCAGGTGGTCTTCCGTGCGGCCGGCACCTCGCTGAACGGGCAGGCGCAGGGCGAGGACATCCTGGTCGACGTGCGCAAGCACTGGGCCGGGATCGAGGTGCTCGGCGACGGCGAGCGGGCACGGATCCAGCCCGGCACCACCGTCGTACGCGCCAACGCCACGCTCGCGCGGCACGGACGGGTTCTCGGTCCGGACCCGGCGAGCGCCATCGCGTGCACGCTCGGCGGTGTCGTCGCCAACAACGCGTCCGGGATGACGGCCGGGACCACGCGCAACTCGTATCGCACCCTTGCCTCGCTGACCTTCGTGCTGCCGTCCGGGACGGTCGTGGACACCGGGGAGCCGGACGCCGACGAGCAGCTGGCGCATGCCGAACCGGCGCTGTGCGAGGGCCTGTTGGCCATCAAGCGGGAGATCGAGGCGGATCCGGCGCTCGTACGGCGCATTCGCGCCAAGTACGAGATCAAGAACACCAACGGCTACCGGCTCGACGCCTTCCTCGACGGTGCGACGCCGGTGGAGATCATGCGCGGCCTGATGGTCGGCTCGGAGGGCACCTTCGGGTTCATCTCCGAGGTCGTCTTCGACACGCTGCCGCTGGACCGGCGGGTGTCCGCGGCGCTGCTGTTCTTCCCGACGCTCAGGGACGCGGCCGCCGCGGTGGAGCGGTTCAACGAGGCGGGCGCGCTCGCCGTGGAGCTGATGGACGGCAATACGCTGCGGGCCTCGGTGAGCGTGCAGGGCGTGCCGCAGGACTGGGCGCAGTTGCCGAAGGAGACCACGGCGCTCCTGGTCGAGTTCCGGGCGCCGGACGAGGAGCGGCAGGCCGCGTACGAGAAGGCCGCGGCGCAGGTGATGACAGAGCTCGAACTGGTCGCGCCGGTCGCCTCGGTGACCAATGAGTTCACCCGGGACGCGGGGACCATCGCCGGCTACTGGAAGGCGCGCAAGGCCTTCGTCACGGCGGTCGGCGGCTCGCGTCCGTCCGGCACGACGCTGATCACCGAGGACTTCGCGGTACCGCCGGGCCAACTCGCCGACGCCTGCACCGCGTTGCTCGAGCTCCAGACGCGCCATGGCTTCGACGCGGCGGTCGCGGGACACGCGGCGCACGGCAATCTGCACTTCCTGCTCGCGTTCGACGCGGCGAAGCCTTCGGACGTGGAGCGGTACGCGGCGTTCATGGACGAGTTCTGCAAGCTGACCGTCGAGCGCTTCGACGGCTCGCTCAAGGCGGAGCACGCCACGGGCCGCAACATCGCACCGTTCCTGGAGCTGGAGTGGGGCGAGAAGGCCACCGAGCTGATGTGGCGGATCAAGCAGGTCATCGACCCGGACGGGGTACTCGCTCCGCGCATCGTGCTGGACCGCGACCCCAAGTCCCATCTGCGCGGCTTGAAGACGATCCCCAAGGTCGAACTGATCGCGGACCCGTGCATCGAGTGCGGCTTCTGCGAACCGACCTGCCCCAGCCACGACTTGACCACCACACCGCGCCAACGGATCGTGCTGCGCCGGGAGATGATGCGCCAGTCCCCCGGCTCGCCCGTCGAGGACGGCCTCGTCGAGGCGTACGGCTACGACGCCGTGGACACCTGCGCCGGGGACTCGACCTGCAAGCTTGCCTGCCCCGTCGGGATCGACACCGGCATGATGATGAAGTCGTTCCGGCACGCACGGCACACACCGCGCGAGGAGAGGATCGCGGCCCTCGCCGCCAAGAACTTCAAGGCCGTCGAGATCTCGGCGCGGCTCGCGGTGGGCGCCGCGGACAAGATCAGCGACAAGCTGCTCACCGCGGTGACCCGCGTCGCGCGCAAGGCGGTACGCCCCGACCTCGTGCCCGAGTGGCTGCCGGAAGTCCCGGGCGCCGCCGCCCGCAAGCTGCCGGGCACCTCCCGTACGGGCGCGAGCGCCGTCTACTACCCGGCCTGTGTGAACCGGATCTTCGGCGGCCCCGAGGACCGCAAGGGGCCCTCGCTCGCCCAGTCCGTCGTCGCCGTCTCGGCCCGGGCCGGCAAGCCCGTGTGGATCCCCTCGGATGTGGCCGGAACCTGCTGTGCGACCATCTGGCACTCCAAGGGGTACGACGACGGCAACGCCGTGATGGCCAATCGCATCGTCGAGGCGGCCTGGGGCTGGACGGCGGGCGGAAGGCTGCCGCTGGTCGTCGACGCGTCCTCGTGCACGCTGGGCATCGCGCACGAGGTGGTGCCGTATCTCACCGACGCCAACCGGCAGTTGCATGCGGAGCTGACCATCGTCGACTCGCTCGTATGGGCCGCCGATGAACTGCTCCCCCACCTCACCGTGCACCGCAAGGTCGACTCCGCGGTGGTCCATCCCACCTGCTCCATGCGGCACTTGGGCGACGACGCCCAGCTGAAGACCGTCGCCGAGGCCTGTGCGCACGAGGTCGTCGTCCCCGACGACGCGGGCTGCTGCGCCTTCGCCGGTGACCGCGGCATGCTGCACAAGGAGCTCACCGAGTCGGCCACCGCCCGCGAGGCGGCCATGGTCACCTCGCGCCACTTCGACGCGCATCTGTCGGCCAACCGCATGTGCGAGGTCGGCATGGATCACGCCACGGGTCGCTCGTACTACTCGGTACTGATGGAGCTGGAGCGGGCGACGCGGCCAACTGCCTGACCCCGCACGGCACTTACGCCGCCCCGGTCCGCATCAGCGGGCCGGGGCGGCTGCGTTTTCCGGGCCGGGGCGGCCGCATTTCCGGGCACTGCGCGCAGCCCGGTGTTCACTACTGCTCGGTCACCCCTCCTATCCTGCGCGTTCCGTCGCGATCTCCCTTCTGCACCGGCGAATTGATCGGAGCACCAGAACGGACACTTTGTCCCGCTCAGGGATGAACCGGCTCACCCATGGCCGCGATGAGTCCAAGCCGGTGGGCCGGAAGTCCAACTCCCTGTCCACTTCGGCCTCTTGCGTCACGGAGTTCCCACGACGAGGGTGGCTGGCGCCGTTGCACCATCCATCCCCGCCTTATCGACGGAGGTCCGATGCACGACGAGAACGCCACCCCCACCCCTGACGAGTCCCCCGCTGCCGACGGGGGCCTGTCCCGCCGTTCCGCGCTGCGCGCCGCGGGTATCGCAGGCGCCGCGGGTATCGGTCTGGGCGCGGTGGGCACGGGCGCCGCGCAGGCCGACACCACGGCGGGCGCACCGGCCGGCAGAGCCGAAGCGCGGTCTGGCGCCACCATGGTCAACGTTCCGTTCCAGGCACGCAGCACGGTCCGGGTCGGCATCATCGGGCTCGGCAACCGCGGCGGCAGCATGATCGATCTCTTCCTGGCGATACCCGGGGTGCAGGTCGTGGCGATCTGCGACCCCGTCAAGGAGAAGATCGAGCGGTGCGCGAAGAAGGTGACGGACGCGGGACAGCCCGCCCCCGGCACCTACGCCAAGGGCGACCACGACTTCGAGAACCTCTGCAAGCGCGCCGACCTGGACTTCGTCTACGTGGCGACGCCCTGGGACTGGCACTTCGAGATGGCGAAGACCGCCATGCTCAACGGCAAGCACGTCGGCGTGGAATGTCCGATCGCCATGGAGCTCGGGCAGCTGTGGGAGCTGGTGAACCTCTCCGAGCGCACCCGCCGCCACTGCATGCAGCTGGAGAACTGCTGCTACGGCAAGAACGAGATGCGCGTCCTGCGCATGGCGCACGCCGGTCTCTTCGGCGATCTGCTGCACGGCGCCGGCGCGTACAACCACGATCTGCGCGGCCTGATGTTCGACCCGGACTACTACGAAGGCCCGTGGCGCCGTCTGTGGCACACGCGCCTGCGCGGCGACCTGTACCCGAACCACGGCTTCGGACCGGTCTCCAACTACATGGACATCAACCGCGGCGACCGCGTCACGCATATCTCCAGCTTCGGCACCCCGGCGCTCGGCCTCGCCGAGTACCGCAAGGCCAACATGCCGCCGGGCGACCCGAGTTGGAAGGAGACCTACATCGAGTCGGACCGCACCATCAGCCTGGTGCAGACGGCCAAGGGCCGGGTCATCCGGCTCGAGCACGATGTGTCCACGCCGCACCCGTACAGCAGGATCAACAGCCTCGGCGGCACGAAGGGCGTCTTCGAGGACTACCCGTCCCGGATCTACCTCGAGCCGGACCACAGCGACGACGTCTGGCACAACTTCGGCGACTACGCCGAGTGGGACCACTGGCTGTGGAAGGAGCACTCCAACCCGCCCGGCGGCCACGGCGGCATGGACTACATCATGATCTTCCGGCTGATGCAGACCATGCAGCTGGGCCTCGTCCCGGACTTCGACGTGTACGACGCGGCCACCTGGACCGCGCCCGTACCGCTGAGCCATCTGTCGATCAAGGCCAAGGGCGAACCGCAGGAAATCCCGGACTTCACGCGCGGCGAGTGGCGCAAGAAGCGCTCGGGGGTGGACTCGGCGAAGCCGTCGGCGTAACCGGATTGCCTTGTGGTGCCGCCCGGTTGACGCGGGCGGCACCACGCGGGCGGCACCACGCGTGCGCCCGCGGACGGAGCCTGCGCATCACCCGCCGAAGAGGGACTTCAGGTCCCTGAGCAAAGGACCGAGGTGGGCGCGCAATTCCGCACTCGAGAACGGTGTCGCCACTTGGATCACATCACCAGGATGCTCCCCGACCGTGGCCGTCGCCTCGAGCAGCTTGCTCAGCTCGGCCTCCGGCAGTGCCTGAGGGCGAACCAGAACGTTGCGTTTCAGGCCGACGGGCACCGGGCGGAGCTGATAAAGCGAGCCGTCGGGCGTCAGCAGCAGATCGCCCGCCTCGATGGCCTCACGCGCCCGCTCCGGAGCCCTGAACTGCTGCTGCAGCGTCGACGCCAGTTTGCGGCTCTGGATGAACTCCGATTCCGCGCGGGCCAGTTCGATCCCGGTCTCCGCCGCGGTCGTCGCCTGCCGGGACTCCAGCGCCACCACGAGACCGGCCTCCCCCACCCGCCGGAACGGGGTGGCGGGTGTGTTGACCGCGAGCAGCAGTCCGTCCCGGAACGACAGCGGCAGGCCGGAGCCGTCCGCCTTCATCAGCCAGCACTCCCCGATGATCTCCACCGGATGCATGCCGAGCTCGACGATGTCCCGGCTCTTGGAGCGGATGACGTGCCGGTAGCCGTCCTGCGAGGCGCCGATGAGTTCGCTCATCACCCCGAGGACCTCGTTGAAGAGGTTGCGACCCTTCCGCTCGGCGAACCCCCTTTCGACGGCGTACGCGATCCGGCTCCAGCAGGCCTTCTCCCCCAACGGTCCGGCGGCGAAGACCCGTGACAGAGCCGCGTGGAACTCGGGGTCGGTCGCGAAGCTCAACTCCGCCATCAACCCGGTCAGTTTGACCTCGCTCATCGGTCCGAGCGTCTTGCGTGCGGCGGTGGCGACGGCTGGGGAGACTACGTTGCGCAGCCGTGCCGGCCGTGCGGTGGCACGCGACTCCAGGGCCGCGAGTTCCCGTCCGCTCGCCTCCAGGTCCTTGATCATGTGTCCGGCGTCGGCACTGCTCAACGCCTTGGCCGCCCGTAGCTGTTCGATCTCGGCGGTCAGCGAAACGAGCAGTTTGCGCTGTCTGGGCCCCTGGTCGGCGATCAGGTCCAGGCTGCACCGGAACATGTCCATCCGGATCCCCGAATGCACCATCACCATCTGGAGCACCTCGCCGCCCGCATTGCTGCTCAGCGCACGTTCCCACGCCCCGGCCAGTCGCATTCCCGTGAACGCGTGGGAGTCGTGCCACTGGGCGATGATCCGCGCGGTGGCGCGGGCCTTTCGGATGTTCACAGGGCGGCTGCCATGAACAGGGGTGCGACCTCCATCGCCGCGCCGACGACGTCGATGAAGGCAGACCCGTACGCCAAGGCAAGATCGGACAGCTCGGGATCCTTCTCGATGAGCCGCAGAGCGGGCTCGATGACGGCGTTCCAGGTGCGGGCGCCGTGCCAGAAGGTCATCGTCTGCACACCCGCGTCCCACACCGAGTACGCGGCGGCGCTGACCGCCGCCGCCGGGCCGGCCTTCTTCGCCAGCACACTGGCGAACCCCGCGGCGAGGTTCGCGCTCTCCCACACGCTCGTGTACGAGGAGGGGATCCCGCGCGCCCGCATCGCTTCACCGGCCGCCGTCCACGGCAGCGAACCCATCTCCATTCCGGCTTGCTCGAGGGCTGCGTACACGGCGACCGGATACGTGAAGGCGTCCGATGCGGCCGAGTCCTTGCCCGTGGCGAGGTCCGCCCGTTCGTCGGTGAGATGCCGCACCGAGGTGGCACTCAGGCCGAGTCCGGCCTCGATGGCGGCGGCGTCCGACGCCACTTTCGCACCGGCGGCGGCGCACGCGAGACGGAGTTGTTCGCCCTTCGCGCCGGCCAGCGCCGCGGTGTCGAGGCGCCGGGCGAGCGGGAACACCGCACCGAGTGCCGTCTCGGTGATCAGGACCAGCTGGGTGGCCCGTTGCGCCTCGTCCACGGCGAGCGTGAACTCCGCGCCGAGCGTGCCGCGGGCGTGAAGCGGTGGGATCGGGCCAGTGGTGCGTGCTTTGCCGGAGAGGGCGTCGGCGAGCTCCTGGATACGGGCCACAGCCGTCCGCGCCGCCCGTTCCAGCGTGCCGGGCTCCTGGTCAAGCATCTGGAGCAGCCCCTGGACGCTCGCCATGATGGTCGCGGTGAAGGATGCCGCGCCTTTGAGGCGGACCGAGGCAGCCCAGTTCCGTGCACGTCCCAATTCGTCGATCAGGGCCGTCAGTTGTGCGAACTCGGGGGCGTCCTCCTCCGGCTCCCAAGGATGCTCGGCCAGTTCCGCCAGGAACCGGGCGGGAGTGAGGCTCCGCCGGTTCTCCCAGTCCTGGTAGCGGGCGTAGCGCCCGTTGGGTGCCAGCCGCCCGAAGTCGTACGCAAGCAGGCCGGTGGAGGTGTCGAGTCGGCGCAGGACCTCACGGCGGGCCAGGAGTTCGGCCTGGACGAGCGGGCGGACCACGCGCTTGGCGAGGTCGGCGGCGCCGTCGCGCAGGAGTTCCAGCAGGCGCAGCACTTCTTGGAGCCGCTCCTTCAGCGCCTGCGGTGAGGCACGTGCTCCTTGGGCCAGGGTGAGGTAGAGCGTCTGCGCCGCATCGATCAGCTCGTCCACCGCCCGCCAGCCGCCGGAACGGTAGCGGACCTCCACCAGTTCGCCGACGATCGCGGGCGACAGGGTGATGCGGAACGGGACAGGACTCCCGTCGAGCTCAAGGTCCACATGCCGCCGCGAGCCCAGGAACGGGAGTGTGTCCGCGGCCGTCGGCCGCGGGGCGTAGCGGCTGGGGTCCGAGGCAACGTAGCGCGCCAGCTCCGAAGTCGGCGCGGGCTGCGGCCCGAGGCGCGCCCATTCCGGTGCTATGTAGGGCGCCGACGAAGACATAGCCGGGTCGGCAAACGGGAACGGCTCCACAACGGGCACTTTCTGCGCTCCGGTTGCGGCACGCGGAGCCGTATACGCCCTGGCGGGATCCGTGAGGCGCATCCGTACAACGGGTGCGAGCCCGCTCGCGAGGACCTCTGTGCCCACATCGACGATCTCGGGGTCGAGCCGGGGCACCGGCTGCGCGGGCACCGCACCCATCAGCCACGCACCGCCGGATCGGACTTCTCGGTCCGCACGCCCACCGGCGCCGGGACCGGATTCGGGTCGTCGAGCTGGTGCGCCGCGACCCTCGCCTCCAGACGGTCGGCCTCGGCCTCCGCCTGCCTGGCGGTGGCTTCGAGGCGGCGCAGCTCGTACTCGCGGCTCTTCTCGATGAAGCTCTCCCCCGCACTGCACCGCCCGAGCCGGCTCTCGATGGTCATCCCCGGGGTGGGAAGCATGATCCGCGAGGTCGAGGTGGCCATGCTCTGCAGACTGGCGACGATCGTCGTACGGAAGGTACTGACGAGGTCCTCGCCCGCGGCGTGCAACGGCACCGCCAGATACGGGCCGTGCATGCTCACCACCCGCGGCTCGAACATGCCGACCCGTAGCGCACCCCCCGAGCCGCCCATCAGCCGCTCCAACTGCTCGGACGGTGGCAGGGCCTGGAAGAGCACGTAACGGTAGTAGTCGCGGTGTTCGTTGAGGTGGTCGCGCAGTGTCTTGCTGCGCTCGCGGGCCCGGCCCACCTCCTCGAGGCCGAACTTCATCTCCAGGACGTCCTCGGCGGCCTGTTGGTCCTGTCGCTGCCCCGCTTTGTCCGCCTGCGCCTGTCCCTTCTCCGCGGCCGCGTCGGCGACGGTGGGGGCAGTGTCGAGTGCCAGCATCTTGTCGGCCAGCCGCTGGGCCGCGACGGGGATGCCCATGTCGTCGGCGGTGTACAGCTGTTCCTCACGGCAACGGCTCGTCCACCAGGCCCAGTCCCAGGCGACGGCCATGTGGCGGTGGATCTCGGTGGCGAGGCCGGCACTCTCCTTGTCGGCGTCCGTCAGTTCGTTGAGCTTGCCGAGCGTCGGGCTGCCGGTGCCGGGCGGGACCTGCGCGGCGAGCCGCCGCGCCAGTTCCAGGCGCTGCGCGAAGGGCACGGAGTCCGCGGTCGGGTCCGACACGACGCCCAGATCGCGCAGCGTGGCCGCGAAGTTGGGGAACTTGGCCTCGACGAGCCGACCGTACATCCAGCGTCGGGCCGAACGCCGTGCGTCGTCGCCGATGGGGTCGTGCCTGCTGATGGCGCCGAGCAAGGCCTGCGGAGAAGATCCTGACGTGAAAAGACGGGCCGCCGTGTACAGGCCCTTCAACGCGGCCAGGATTTCGGCCTCTTGGCGGCTCGGCGGCTTGGGTGTGGTCTCCGGCTCCTGCTTCTTGTCGTCCTGGCCGATCTTCGCCGCGATGGCCGCGGCGGACTTGCGGTCGCTGAGTTCGGCCTTCGCCTCCCCGTACGCGCCGAGATAGCGGATGGCCTCGAAGCCGTCGGCGAGGGCCGGGTCGAGCAGTCCGTCGCGCAGAGCGGTCTCGTTGACCGCGACGATGTTCGCTTCGAAGCTCGACACACTCATCGGGTTGTCGACCATGGCGCAGAGCTTGGTGTCGGCGGGCAGGAACGCGGTGCTGATGTCGTAGTGCGCGAGCACTTCGTAGTAGTCGAGGTTGAGGGTGTGACACAGGTTGGGGTTGCGGATCTTGCGGGTCACGCGCTGTTCCGAGCCCCACTCCACGGACTCCGTGATCTTCGTGGTGCGCTGGGCACGTACTTTCGTCGAGGCCTTGATCACGGCTTCGTGCAGTCGCGTCTGGGTGTTCTTGCCGACCTGGGTGACGGCGTTCTTTCCGGACAGCGTGGCGTTCGCGCCGATCTCTATCTCTCCTGCGGCGGGCCGATAGGTCGCCTTGAAGGAACCGCCCACCTGGTATTGGAAGTCGCTCTGCTGCTGGAGCTCTCGATAGCACTCACTGGTGTCCTTCGTGGTGTCCGTCCCCTCGACGGCCTGCTCCGTGTCCGTCTGGCTGGACTGCTCGAGCGTCTTGCGGTGCCGCTCCCAGGTGTGGAGTTCGATCGTCGCCTCCTCCTGCGGGGCGAGCGCCAGGGACTGCAGGAGGCGCCCCCGGCTGAAGCCCTTCATCGTCCAGGTCTGGCGCCAGGGCAGGAAGAGCGCGACACGCAGCCGGAACGGAGGCCTGGGCGGCGCGGTCTTCTCGGGCGGCAGAGGCTGGCTGGCCTCCAGGAACTTCTTCATCCGAGTGACGCCATCGGCCGTCTTCATCAATCTCTCGAAGTACCGGCCCGTCTCCATGGAGATGGTGGCCATGTCGCCGACCGTGGAGGCCGTCCGGTCCGGCTTCTCCTGGGTCTTTGTCTCGATCCGCTCGTCAGGGGCCTTGTCGGGGGGAAGGTGTCCGCTGTCCTGGCGCCGCATCATGGCAGGCATGAGGGCCATCCGGGACAACGCCGGCATGGCGACGGGTTTGGCCACCGTCACCGAGAAGACGAAATTGTCGGCCAAGGTGACGGTCGTGCTGCCCACGGTTCGCAGCTCATGCACCGCCTTCTTGCTGAGCGGAACCCGGAAGGGCTTGCCGTTGTCGCCGTTGACCACGGGATTCGCCAGGAACGCGGAGAGATCGTCGATCACGTTGTCCGCGGCGCCGGGACGCAAGGGCACGCTGTCGGAGACGGCTCCCGTCTGCACGAGGCGTACCAGTGTGGTCCTGTCCCCCGCGGTGACCCGTACCACCACGGTCCGTGCGGTGAGCAGCGCGGTGACCTCGGCCGGTTCGAGAGCCAGGGTGTACGACACCTTGTCCAGGATGACGGTGCGGTCCGCGAGCAGGGCGTCGACATCGTGGAGCGGAACGTCGTACACGACCGGGGCGAGCCGCACGGTGACCTCGCGACCGTCCAGGGCGTCGGCGAGTTTCGCGGCACGGACGATCTGCTCGCCGTCGGCGAGTGCCTGTGCCTCCTGCCGGCTGAGGGTGAGCAGATACGTGGCACCCCCCTGGGCGACCCGCCCTTCGCGGATCACTTGGTCCACGTCGAGCACGGGGATCTCCCGGGCGGCGGCGAGCGGTCGCAGGGCCCCGCTGCCGTGTCCTCGCGCCTCATCCACGAGGTCGGTGAGCGGAATACCGCCCGCCACGTCCACCACCCGCAGGGGAATGGCATCGCCCTTGCCGATCTCGCCCGAGGCGCGCGCGATTTCCTCGCCGTTGGCGAGGACCACAGGGTGCGAGATCCCGGCTGCGTCGACCGCGAGCAGCTCCACGAACTGCCCGAAGTCGTACCACTCCACGACCTCCCCGCCCGGCAGGTCTGTGTTGCAGGAGCCCTTCGCCGTGAACAGTGTGGGGTCGACCGTGGTCTCCGGATAGCCGTTCAGGTCGCCGGCCATGGGTCAGGCGAAGCGCAGCTGGACGACGGCGCTGGGGTCTTTCACGCGGAGCGTGAACCGTTCGTAGACACGGAAGTTCAGCAGTCCGCTCGCGTCCTCGAACGCGAAGGCGGTGACCGCGTCGACGGCGATCGCCACGTCCAGGGTGTTGCCGCCGGTGGACACCAACAGGGCGACCTTCGGCGGCAGGGTCCCGGTGCCGTGGAAACCGCCCTGCACCAAGGCGCGGATCCGGTCGGCGGGCATGATCAGGGTGTTCGACAGCGGCGCATGGGCGTCGGCGAAGGGCTCGAAGTGCGAGACCAGGGCGTAGGGGCCGTAGTGACCGTTGCTCTCCAACAGGGCGTACGCCTCGGCGACCGCGCCGAAGTAGCGCTCCCCGTACCGCCCGGGCACCTTGCTGTTCGCCGACGGCACTTCCACGATCTGCTTCACGTGGTCCGCGGCGCCCAGCAGACCCCCGTCGCCACCTCCTTGGAAGACCGCCTTGTCCATCTCGCGTGCGAGGTGGTTGGCGGCCCGCGTGGCGAGGGTGACGGCCGTGCCGATGCACTCCTCGGACTCGTACTGCTGCTTGGTCAGTACGAAGGTGACGGACCGTTCTTCGAGCGACAGTTCGGCTCCTTCGGGCACCGACATGGCTCCGCTGTCCTCGTCGATGACGACCGCGTCGGCAGGCACGGTCCGGGTGCTGGCCGCCAACGAGGACGACACCACCGGCAGGAACCGCGTCGAGAGCCTCGAGCGCTCCGTCTCGGCGCACACGTGGCGGTCAAGCTTCTCCCAGAGGGCCTGGTCCCAGTCGAGCTTGTGCCGGCCGAGGTTGTTGCCCGCCAGGGCACCGTTCGTCGTACCGATCGCGGCCATGGATCCCCCCACCGAGCAGCAACTGGTCCCTGGGGAAACTAGCTGCGGGCAGCATGCAGGACAACGTATGACGCGTCGTAGAAACCTTGGTGCAGTGGGCGCGTTGACGCACGGTCGGCGCGCTGTGGGGGCGCGCCGGCGGTGCGCGTCGCTCGCGTTCCACACGGAGTGCAGGGCCGGCCCCAAGGCGTACGAGGTGCTGCGAGGTCGTGGTCGGCCTGGTGTGGCGCGGGATGTGTGCCAATGGAGATGTGTGCCAATGGACATACGTACAGCGGAAGTTGGACGGCAGCGGGCTCAGGCTTCGAGGTGGGCGCGGTCGCCCATGACGATCACCGGATCGCGTTTCGGGTCCAGGGTGCGCAGCAGGTGCTCCATGCCCTGTTCGGGCAGGCTGACGCAGCCGGAGGTGCCACTGCCGTGGTCCAGGTGGAGCCAGATCGAGCCGCCCTTGGAGCGGCCCTCGGGGCGGGTCGGGTCGCTCGGAGCCGTGCCCTTGACGCGGTTGTAGTCGATCGCGATGACGAGGTCGAAGTCGTGCCAGTGCGTCTTCGGCCAGGAGTGCGGCGCGGTGAAGGCCGCCGCGGAGCGCGTGTACGGGAGTTTCGCGCCGGGGTCGGCGCGGACACCGCCCGCGTCGCTGAGCGTGAAGACCCCGACGGGGCTGCGTTTGTCGTCCTCGTGGTGGTCGGTGGTCCAGCCCTTCTTGCCGTTGTGCGCGGGCCAGGTGCGTTCGCGGTCCCAGGTGGCACCGTGCCGGGTGAACAGAGCGACGGTGGATATCGAGGAGTCCTCGCTCCGGCCGTAGACGGCGACGACCTGACGGGAGCCGTCCGGGATCTGCCGCTGCAGACGGTCGCCGACACCGGGGATGCGTGGGAGGTCCTTCGTCGGCGAAGCGCTCGGTTCGGAACCGGCTTTCGCGGGACTGTCCTGCGTACCGCCGTCGGTGCCCTGCGTACCGCTGCCGCAGGACGTCACAACCGCGGCCAGGGTCACGGCGACGAGCGAGGACCGCAGTATGCCGGATATGCGCATGCGTTCCATGCTCGCACGGGGCGTATGACGGACGAGGTGGGGCCCTTGGGCCCGTGCGGCGCCCGGCAGAACCCGTGAGCCAGCTGGGCGCCCAGGCCGCGGCCCGTCCGAAAAGAGCGCTCTCGGCCGGTAAATCGTTTGCCCCGGCCTGTGTCCGGCAGGGAACCTTGCACGTTCCCTTTCCACCGCGGACCCTGCGCGGCCGCCCTCCCCATCCGCCTGCCGAGCTCTGGACATCATGCAGATCAGTGACCTTCCGTACCCCGACCCGGGTGTGCCCGACGCACGCTCAGGATCCCGATTCCTGCTGTGGCTCGGGCGGAACCAGATCGGCGGCCAGTTCCGATCCTTCGCCTGGGGCCTGCTGCACTTCTCGTCGGTGATGGGCCTGTCGTTCGCGGTGGGATACGCCGTGCAGGCGGTCGTCGACCGCGACGGCGGCAGACTCGCCCTCGCGGGCGGGTTCCTCGCCCTGGCGGGCGCGGCCATCGCGCTCGGCGACACGATGCTGCACCGCACCGCCGTCACCAACTGGATCACCGCCGCGGCCCGTGTCCAGCAGTTGCTCGCCCGCAAGACAGCCGAACTCGGCTCCGCGCTGACCCGGCGGGTGGCGGCCGGTGAAGTGGTCGCGGTGTCGACCGGTGATGTCGAGAAGATCGGCTGGTTCGTGGAGGCGCTGTCGCGTTTCCTGGCGGCCGCCATGACCGTCGTCCTGGTGTGCGTGGCACTGGCCGTGTACCAGCCCGCGCTGGCTCTGGTCGTCGTGATCGGTGTCCCGGTGCTCGCACTCGGGGTGATTCCGCTGCTGCCGAGGGCCACCAAGCTCGCGGACGTCCAGCGTGAGAAGGCGGGCCGGGCCACCGAGTTGGCCGCCGACACGGTCGCGGGTCTGCGGGTGCTGCGCGGCATCGGCGGCGAGGAGCTGTTCCTCACGCGGTATCGCGAGGCCTCGCAGGAGGTGCGCCGAGCCGCCGTACGCAGTGCGCGGATGTGGGCGTGGATCAGCGCCGTACAGGTGCTGCTTCCCGGACTGCTGCTCGTCGCCGTGATCTGGTACGGCATCGGACTCGTCCGTGACGGCCGGATCCAGGTCGGCGAACTGGTCACGGTCTACAGCGCGGTGATGCTCCTGATGTACCCGCTGCGGCACTTCGAGGAGATCGCCATGGCGTACTCCTTCTCGCGCCCCTCGGCCCGCCGGGCGGCGCGGGTCCTTTCCATCGAGCGGTCGATGGACGGCAGCGGGAAGCTCGGGCACACCACGCCCGAGGGCGACTTGTACGACCCGGTGACCGGGCTGCTCGCACCTGCCGGCCGGCTGACCGCGGTGGTGTGCGGGGACCCGGACGAGGCGGGGCGCCTCGCCGAGCGGCTCGGCGGCCACCCTTCGCTCGACGAACCGGTCGCCTCCGTACGGCTGGGCGGGATCCCGCTCGACGAGCTGCCCCTCGCTTCGGCCCGTGCGGCCGTGCTGGTGCAGGACAAGGATCCGGTGCTGCTCTCGGGCACGCTCAGTGAGCTGCTCGATGTGCCGGCCTCCGGCAAGGTCAGCCCAGAGGAGGCGCTGGCGGCGGCCGAGTGCACGGATGTACTCGAAGCGCTCACCCAGGCCGCTCTCGACGACGACCCGATGCAGGCGCCGATCACCGAACGCGGCCGGTCGCTCTCCGGCGGCCAGCGCCAACGGCTCGCCCTGGCACGCTCGTTGGTGACCGACCCGGAGGTGCTCGTACTCGACGAGCCGACCTCCGCGGTCGACTCGCACACCGAAGCGCGGATCTCCGACGGTCTGCGCGCCCTGCGCCAGGGCCGTACGACGGTGGTCCTGACCTCGTCGCCGCTGCTGCTCGACCGTGCCGAGCGGGTCGTCCTCGTGCACGAAGGCGAGGTCGCGGCGGTCGGACTCCATCGCGACCTGGTGCACAACGAGCCCCGCTATCGCGCGATCGTCACGCGCGAGACCGAGGACGAGCGGGCCGCCGAGGCTGCGTACGCCCAGACGTACACACACGAGACCTACGCGCACGAGACGTACGCACACGAGACTTACGAAACGGAGGAGTCGGCATGATCGGCGTAGCGCCCCCGGCCTACGACCCGGCGGCCCCGCGCAGCGCGAACACGCTGCCGGTGGGTTCCACGGCGACCGTGCGCGGCTATGTCCGCGAGCTGTTCGGCCGCCACCGGAAGGCCTTCACGCTGCTGATCGTCGTGAACACGGCCGCCGTGCTCGCCTCCCTGGTCGGGCCCTCGCTGCTCGGCTCGCTGGTCGAGAGCGCCTCCGAAGGTGCGGCGGCGGATCTCCATCTCGAGCGCACCGTCGCGCTGTTCGTCGCGGCCCTCCTGGCCCAGGCCTTCTTCGTACGTCTCGTACGGCTGCGCGGGGCGATGCTCGGTGAGCGGATGCTGGCCGATCTGCGCGAGGACTTCCTCGTACGCTCCGTGGGCCTGCCTCCGGGTGTGCTCGAACGGGCGGGTACCGGCGACCTGTTGTCGCGCATCACCACCGACATCGACCGGCTCGCGAACGCGATGCGGGAGGCCGTGCCGCAGCTCACGATCGGTGTGGTGTGGGTGGTGCTGCTGCTCGGCGGGCTCGCGGTCACCGCGCCGCCGCTGGCACCGGCCGTGCTGATCGCGGTGCCGCTGCTCGTGGTGGGGTGCCGCTGGTACTTCAAGCGGGCGCCCTCCGCGTACCGCTCGGAAGCGGCCGGCTATGCGGCCGTGGCCGCGGTGCTCGCGGAGACCGTGGACGCGGGCCGTACCGTCGAGGCCCACCGGCTCGGCACCGAGCGGATCGCCTTGTCGGACCGGCGTGTTCGGGAATGGACCCAGTGGGAGCGGTACACGCTCTTCCTGCGCTCGGTGCTCTTCCCCGTCATCAACGTCACGCACACGACCGTGCTCGCCTCGACGCTGATGGTCGGCGGTGTCTTCGTACTGCAGGGCTGGATCAATGTCGGGCAGCTGACCACCGGTGCGTTGATCGCGCAGATGATGGTCGAGCCGGTCGGGCTGATCCTGCGCTGGTACGACGAGTTGCAGGTCGCCCAGGTCTCGCTGGCCCGGCTCGTGGGCGTACGGGAGATCGAACCCGGAGCGGGCGACGAGTCCGTACGTCCCGAGGGCCGCCAGGTCGAGGCGGCGGATGTGCACTTCGGGTACCGGGCCGGGGTGGACGTCCTGCGTGAGGTGTCGCTCGGGGTACCTCCCGGCACCCGGCTCGCACTGGTCGGCCCGTCCGGTGCGGGCAAGTCGACGCTCGGGCGGCTCCTGGCGGGGATCTACGCTCCGCGCACGGGACAGGTGACGCTCGGCGAGGCGGAGCTGTCCCGGATGACGGCGGAGCGGGTACGGGAACATGTGGCGCTGGTGAACCAGGAGCACCATGTGTTCGTCGGGTCCCTGCGCGACAACCTGCGCCTCGCGCGCTCGGGCGCCGAGGACGCCGAGCTGTGGGCGGCGCTCGGTGCTGTCGACGCCGACGGATGGGCGCGGGCGTTGTCGGACGGACTGGACACGGAGGTCGGCTCGGGCGGGTTCACGCTCACCCCGGCGCAGGCGCAGCAGATCGCGCTGGCCCGGCTCGTGCTCGCCGATCCGCACACGCTGGTGCTCGACGAGGCGACCTCGCTGCTGGATCCGCGGGCCGCGCGGCACCTGGAGCGCTCGCTGGCGCGGGTGCTCGACGGGCGCACGGTCGTGGCGATCGCCCACCGGCTGCATACCGCGCATGATGCGGATGTGATCGCGGTGGTCGAGCGGGGGCGGATCAGTGAGCTCGGCAGTCATGACGAGTTGGTGGCTGCGGATGGGGCGTATGCGGCGCTTTGGCGGTCCTGGCACGGGTGAGAGTGCGTTCGGGTGGGGTGAGGCTCGCTGGTGGGTGCGGGTGGGGGCGCCTGCGGCGGGCCTTCTCCCCCGCTCCGCCCCTTCCCGAAACTGGGGGGCTTCGCCCCAGACCCCGCATCCGAACTTCGTTCGGATCTGCTCAGAACCCATGTGTGAACCTCTGCTGATCTCGTCGACCAGAACTTCCTGCGCGGCGACACCATCGCCCAGGCGAACGCCACGCTCATCGAGGCCCAGGCCCGCCACCAGGGCAGACGTGAAAGCCATGTGGCCGATACACAAACGAGCGGATCCCGCCCAGCGCCCGCCAGCCAAGCATGTTGGGTTGGTACCGATTCCCCGATCGGCTTGTCGCCCCAAAGGAGAATCGGATGAACCAGCTGCGTACCGCTGTGATCGGCGCGCTCCTCGCTCTGTCCACCCTCAGCCTCGGTGCCCCCGCCGCGTTCGCGGCGCCCGCACCCGGCCCGGCCAACACGTGTGCGAAGCAGAAGGGCGAGGACAAGATGTGCGGCGGGTTCGCCGGATTTTCGTGCCCTGAGGGCAAGACCTGCGTCGACGACCCACGAGACGAATGCGTCCCGGCGAACGGAGGCGCGGACTGTGGCGGGCTGTGCGCCACGCCCCAGGAGATCGAGAACGGCTACATCGAGACCGCCCCAGGCAAGTACATCTACCTTCGCGACAACCCGAACTTGGTAAGCACCGACGTGTCGCTGAAGGTGGGTCTGCTGTAACCGTTGGTGTGCGGCGTGCGTGCCGCACACCCCCGGGGATGCCGGGCCCAACCGGCGGTTCTGCGGATCGTCTTGCCACTTGAAGTACTGGCGGCGGTGCGAGTCGATCGCGTACAGACCACGGCGCGCTCGATCGACACCCTCCTCGAGGGCCACAAATCCGCCCGATGGGCGGGCAGTCTTCACTGACAGGGCACGCAGGGGCTGAAAGATCGCCTCAAGCGCCGGCGGGGCCGACAGGTCAGATGTACCCCAGCGCCGCCGCTCCGCCCACCCCGCCGAGCAGCATGAACGCCGGCATCAGCAGCTTCAGCTCCACCCAGCTGCCCGCGCGGAAGCGCATCAGCTTCGGGGGGCCCACGGCGTACCAGCGCTTGCCGGCGATGGGGAGGGGCCAGAACATCGGGCAGCCCGAGACCGTGAGCGCGTCGCCGATGGTGTGGACGACCGCACCGAGCAGGACCGGCAGGCCCAGCCACAGGTACTCCTGGCCGTCGGCGGTGAACAGCCAGTCCGCTCCGTTGCCCGGCTGGTCCAGGACACCCGCGAGGATCCAGGCGCTGGTCGCGCCGAGCAGCCAGACCAGAACGTCGCTGGACATCCGGGCCGCCTTCCACAGCAGCCCTTCCACGGCGAGCACCAGGTGGACGAAGAGGATGCCGAGTACCGCCCAGCGGCCGCCGAGGACCGCGAGGGCCGAGAAGCCGACACCGATCATGACCGCCCACAGCCAGGTGTGGGTCAGGGTGCGGTGACCTCCGGTGCGACGCGCGTCGGCGCGGGACTTCGTGGCCTTGTAGACCCCGTACGAGATCTTGTCGACGATGCCGCAGAGCGCCTTGGAGAGCGGTCCGAAGGCTCGGGAGATCGTCGCCGACTTGTGGTCGAGGTCGGGGGCGAGCGCCGCGCCCGCGCAGATCAGCGCGCCGACGAGCAGGACCGGCCAGGGCATCGCATGGTCCATCGCTGCCGCCGCCGCGCCCACCCCCAGCCACGCCGCCGCGCCGGACAGTGAGTGTGCCGGACCCATCATGGCCGCTACCCGCCCCATTTCTGTTGTACGTATGCCCAGTTGACGCCAGGGGAGCGCCCGCGGTTGCGGTGATCGGTGCCCCGGTCGGCTGCACAGCGTAGCGGTCATGATCTTCGTACGGACGGCCGATTCCCCTTACGGAGGACCGGGCAGGCAAGATGGGGGCGTGACCCTTATCGATCAGCTGCCGCCGGAAGCCGACCCCGATGCCCTCTACGAAGCCTTCGAAGGCTGGGCCCAGGAACGCGGCATCACCCTCTATCCCCACCAGGAGGAGGCGCTGATCGAGGTCGTGTCCGGGGCGAACGTGATCGTTTCCACGCCGACCGGGTCCGGCAAGTCCATGATCGCGGCGGCGGCGCACTTCGCCGCGCTCGCGCGCGACGAGGTCACCTTCTACACCGCTCCGATCAAGGCGCTGGTCTCGGAGAAGTTCTTCGAGCTGTGCAAGATCTTCGGGACGGAGAACGTCGGCATGCTGACGGGCGACGCGTCCGTCAACGCCGACGCCCCCGTCATCTGCTGCACCGCCGAGGTGCTCGCCTCCATCGCGCTGCGCGACGGCAAGAACGCGGATGTCGGCCAGGTCGTCATGGACGAGTTCCACTTCTACGCCGAGGCCGACCGCGGCTGGGCCTGGCAGATCCCGATCCTCGAGCTGCCGCAGGCGCAGTTCATCCTGATGTCGGCGACGCTCGGCGATGTCTCGATGTTCGAGAAGGACCTCACGCGCCGTACGGGCCGGCCCACGTCCGTGGTCAGCTCGGCGACCCGGCCGGTGCCGCTCTCCTACGAGTACCGGCTCACGCCGATCACCGAGACGCTCACCGAGCTCCTGGAGACCAAGCAGGCGCCCGTCTACATCGTGCACTTCACGCAGGCGCAGGCCGTCGAGCGTGCACAGTCGCTGATGAGCATCAACATGTGCACGCGCGAGGAGAAGGACCAGATCGCCGAGTTGATCGGCAGCTTCCGCTTCACCACCAAGTTCGGCCGCAATCTCTCGCGTTACGTACGGCACGGCATCGGTGTGCACCACGCCGGCATGCTGCCCAAGTACCGGCGTCTGGTCGAAAAGCTCGCGCAGGCCGGTCTGCTGAAGGTCATCTGCGGTACGGACACCCTCGGCGTCGGTGTCAACGTGCCCATCCGCACGGTGCTGTTCACGGCCCTCACCAAGTACGACGGCACGCGGGTGCGCACCCTGCGGGCCCGTGAGTTCCACCAGATCGCGGGTCGCGCCGGACGTGCGGGCTTCGACACCGCGGGCTTCGTGGTGGCACAGGCGCCCGAGCACGTCATCGAGAACGAGAAGGCTCTCTCCAAGGCCGGCGACGACCCGAAGAAGCGCCGCAAGGTCGTCCGCAAGAAGGCCCCGGAGGGCTTCGTCGCCTGGTCGGACACCACCTTCGAGAAGCTGATCGCCTCTGAGCCGGAGCCGCTGACCTCCCGCTTCCGCGTCACCAACATCATGCTGCTCTCGGTCATCGCACGGCCGGGCGACGCCTTCAAGGCGATGCGGCACCTCCTCGAGGACAACCACGAGCCCCGCAAGGCGCAGTTGCGGCACATCCGCCGTGCCATCGCGATCTACCGTTCGCTCCTCGACGGCGGCGTGGTGGAGCAGCTGGACACACCCGACGCCGAGGGCCGCACCATCCGGCTCACCGTCGACCTCCAGCAGGACTTCGCCCTCAACCAGCCGCTGTCGACCTTCGCGCTGGCCGCGTTCGACCTCCTGGAGCCGGAGTCGCCTTCGTACGCGCTCGACATGGTCTCCGTCGTCGAGTCGACCCTCGACGACCCGCGCCAGATCCTCGCCGCCATGACGAACAAGGCACGCGGCGAGGCGGTCGGCCAGATGAAGGCGGACGGCGTCGAGTATGAGGAGCGCATGGAGCGGCTCCAGGACATCTCGTACCCGAAGCCGCTGGAAGAGCTCCTGTGGCACGCGTACAACCTCTACAAGAAGTCGCACCCCTGGGTGGCCGACCACCCGGTCTCCCCCAAGTCGGTCATCCGCGACATGTACGAACGCGCCCTGACCTTCACGGAATTCACCTCCTGGTACGAGCTGGCCCGCACCGAAGGCATCGTGCTGCGCTACCTCGCCAGCGCCTACAAGGCCCTTGAGCACACGATCCCGGACGACCTGAAGTCCGAGGACCTCGAGGACCTGATCGCCTGGCTCGGCGAGATGGTGCGCCAGGTCGACTCCAGCCTGCTCGACGAGTGGGAGCAGCTCGCCAACCCCGAGGTGATGACCGCCGAGGAGGCGCAGGAGAAGGCCGACCAGGTCAAGCCCGTCACGCACAACGCGCGGGCCTTCCGTGTCCTCGTCCGCAACGCGATGTTCCGCCGCGTCGAACTCGCCGCGCTCGACAACGTCGCCGCCCTCGGCGAACTGGACACGGAGGCCGGCTGGGACGCGGACGCGTGGGGCGAGGCGATGGACAAGTACTGGGACGAGTACGACGAGCTCGGCACCGGACCCGACGCGCGCGGTCCGAAGCTGCTGCAGATCGAGGAGCGTCCCGAGGACGGGCTCTGGCGCGTCCGGCAGACCTTCGCCGACCCGAACGGCGACCATGACTGGGGCATCAGCGCCGAGGTCGACCTCACGGCGTCCGACGCGGAGGGCCTCGCGGTCGTCCGGGTCACGGATGTCGGCCAGCTGTGACCCCTGACGCAGACCCTTTTGTACCCACCGGAGAACACCACCGATGACCAACCCCGCCGAACGTCTCGTCGATCTGCTCGACCTGGAGCAGATCGAGGTCAACATCTTCCGCGGCGTGAGCCCCGACGAGTCCCTGCAGCGGGTCTTCGGCGGGCAGGTGGCGGGCCAGGCCCTGGTCGCCGCCGGCCGCACCACGGACGGGGACCGTCCGGTGCACTCGCTGCACGCGTACTTCCTGCGCCCGGGCCGTCCCGGGGTGCCGATCGTGTACCAGGTGGAGCGGGTGCGCGACGGGCGCTCCTTCACCACGCGCCGGGTGACCGCCGTCCAGCAGGGCCGCACGATCTTCAACCTCACCGCGTCCTTCCACCAGCCGGAGGAGGGCCCGTTCGAGCACCAGCTGCCGCCGCGCCTGGACGCGCCGGACCCGGAGACGCTGCCGAGCGTCGCCGACGAGATCCGTGAGCATCTGGGTGCGCTGCCCGAGCAGTTGGAGCGGATGGCGCGTCGCCAGCCCTTCGACATCCGGTATGTCGACCGGCTGCGCTGGTCGGCCGACGAGGTCCAGGGAGCCGAGCCGCGCAGCGCGGTGTGGATGCGGGCGGTCGGGCCGCTGGGCGACGATCCGCTGGTGCACACGTGCGCGCTGACGTACGCGAGTGACATGACCCTCCTCGATGCGGTGCGTATTCCGGTCGAGCCGCTGTGGGGGCGGCGCGGTTTCGACATGGCCTCCCTCGACCACGCGATGTGGTTCCACCGCCCGTTCCGTACGGACGAGTGGTTCCTGTACGACCAGGAGTCCCCGATCGCGACGGGCGGCCGCGGCCTTGCCCGCGGCCGGATCTACGACCGCGAGGGCCGGCTGCTCGTATCGGTGGTGCAGGAGGGGCTGTTCCGCACCTGGGCGCCCAAGCCGGGGGCTTGATCGCGACGGTGGAGGGCCCTGTACGGTGCACGTCATGAGCACCGAACAGGGTCCCGCCGACCGCGACCAACAGCTTTCGACCGCCGTCCAGTTGCGTGAGGCGGGGCGCCGTGCGGAGGCGCGCGAGATTCTCGTCGCGCTTGCCGAGCGGTTCCCGCAGGACGTCGAAGTCGCGTACCAGACCGCCTGGGTGCACGACGCGCTCGGGCTCGAGGCCGAGGCCGTGCCGTACTACGTCACGGCCACCTCGACGTCCGGCCTCGCCCCCGAGGAGCGGTCCGGTGCGCTGCTCGGGCTCGGGTCCACGTACCGCGCCCTCGGCCGCTACCCGGAGTCGGTGGCCACGCTGGAGGCGGCCTGTGCGGAGTTCCCCGAGGACACCGCGCTGCGCGCCTTCCTCGCGATGGCGCTCCACAACAGCGGGCGCGGCAAGGAAGGGATGGAGATCCTCCTCACTCTCCTCGCCGCCACCTCCGACGATCCGCAGATCGCCAGGTACCGTCCCGCCTTCGAGGAGTACGCCAAGGATCTCGACGCCACTTTCTGAGCGGCTCGGTCCTGGCACCACTCCTGGAAACGCCCAGCCCTGAGCACGACTCCTCAGACGCCCAGCCCTCAGACGCCCAGCCCTCAGCCCCCCATCCTCACCTCGTCCCTCGCCACAGCGACCGCCAGCGCGAGGAGCACCCGGTATCCGTGGATCTCCTCCGGCACCCCGGCGCACATCATGTGTTCCGCGAGCAGCTCGCCCGGTAACGGCACGGCGCCGGGGCGGACCGAAGCCGGCTCGTGGCGGAGCCGGTTGAGGAGGGCGCGGTCGTGCGGGTCGGCCACCACGTCGGCCACATCGGCCGGGTCGAGGAACGAGGCGGTGACCGCGGCCCGCTCCCAGGGGCCCTGTGCGAGGCCGAGCAGATGCTGGTGCATACGGTCCCGCCAGCTCGCCGGCCGCAGATCCTCGCCGCCGCGCAGCCTGCGGCTCATGGCCTCGGGCGCGCGGCCGACGAGCAGCTCCGGGTGGGCGGCGCCGAACTCCCGTACCTCATCGGCGAAATAGAGCCAGACCACCGAGCGGTAGCGGTTCAGCTGGAATCTGGCGGGGGCGAGCGACCCCGCCCTGGCGATACGCGAGAAGCGGTCCTTGGCGATTCCGAGCAGGTCGGCGGCCTCAGCCGTGCCGGCCAGTCGGACCCGGTTGCTCAGTGTGACGGAAAAGCCTTCGCTCGTCTGCAGCCGGTCCAGCTCTCCCCTGGTGACATGGCGTGGCCCGCCATCCGGCGCGGGGACGGTGGTGACGAGTCCGCGCAGCACCGCGAGCTCGAACTCCCCGCGCGTGAGCAGCAGTTCCCTGGCGGCCAGGTGGCCCGGGAAGGTCTCTTCGTAGAGGGCGGGTTGCGGCGCCGAGGCGGCAACCGGCGGGTAGAGCACGGCAGTTGTGTCGATGACGGTCATGATGGTCTCCCCCGTGAGCGCGAATGGTCTCGTTACTCTCGGTGAAGAAGGTAGCCCGATCGGCGAGCGGCCGTGCGAGCCTGTGGATAACTCTGAAACCCGCAGGTCACACCACGTTCGGGGAAGACCTCAGAGATCTGCCGCAGGGGTCCGGCTCGGCTGTCGGGCCTCCACTCCCAGGTGCTCGCCGACCCGGTTCACGAGCAGGGTCATCTCGTACGCGACCTGGCCGATGTCCGCCTCCGCGGAGCTGAGGACGCACAGACAGCTGCCCTCACCCGCGGCCATCACGTACAGCACGGCATCGTCGAACTCGATCAAGGTCTGACGCACATTGCCGGAGCCGAAGTGCCGCCCTGAGCCCTTGGCCAGGCTGTGCAGTCCGGAGGAGACAGCCGCCAGATGCTCGGCGTCCTCGCGGACCAGTCCGCTGCTCGTCCCGGTGACCAGGCCGTCGTTCGACAGCACCAGTCCGTGCCGCACATGGTCGACCCGCTTGGTCAAGTCGTCCAGCAGCCATCCCAGTCCCGTGCCCTCTGTCATAACGAGCCCCTCCCCCTAGTGCAGTTCGCCGCAAGCCTTCCCCAGAGATGACGCAGCGGCAAGCGATGATGGGGATATGGCACAGAAGATGACCGACGAACAGTGGCGCGCCTTCGTTTCGCAGGGCACGCGCACCGGGAAGCTCTCCACCGTCCGGGCCGACGGCTCGCCGCACATCGCGCCGATCTGGTTCGTGCTCGACGGGGACGACCTGATGTTCAACACCGGCAAGGAGACCGTCAAGGGCCGCAATCTGGCCCGCGACGGGCGGGTGGCGCTGTGTGTGGACGACGACCGGCCGCCGTTCGCGTTCGCCGTGATCCAGGGTGAGGCGCAGATCAGCGAGGAGCTCGACGAGGTGCGGCACTGGGCCACCCGGATCGCCGCGCGGTACATGGGCGAGGACAGGGCCGAGGAGTTCGGCGCCCGTAACGGCGTCCCGGGCGAGCTCCTCGTACGCGTGAAGATCACGAAGGTGCTCGCCCAGGGCGCCGTATCGGACTAGGACCGGTTCGACCAGGACACAGCGCTCACCCCACCGAGTCGAGCAGCCGGGCGGTATGCATCCGCCCGGCGTACTCGACGAGGCGGATCAGGACCTCCTTCCCCGAGTCACGGTCACGGGCGTCGCACAGCACGACCGGTGTGCCCCGGTCGAGGTCGAGGGCGCGGGAGACGTCCTGAGCACCGTAGGAACGCGCCCCCGCGAAGCAGTTCACGGCCACCACGAAGGG
Source organism: Streptomyces mesophilus (assembly GCF_011044995.1). Classification (GTDB taxonomy): domain Bacteria; phylum Actinomycetota; class Actinomycetes; order Streptomycetales; family Streptomycetaceae; genus Streptomyces; species Streptomyces mesophilus. Next base: position 33,305 of record NZ_JAAKZW010000033.1, read on the forward strand.
GATGCGGCGGTGCTCGAAGTAGTCCACCGCGGGGAAGCAGTCCTCGAGCCGGCGGGTGTCCGCGAGGACGACGGCACCGAGCGCGCCCTGCGAGAGCTCGTCCCACAGGAACCAGAAGCGGTCCTGGCCCGGCGTGCCGAACAGGTAGAGGGAAAGGCCGCTGCGGATGGTGATGCGGCCGAAGTCCATGGCCACGGTCGTGGTCGTCTTCTGGTTGACGGCCCCCAAGTCGTCGACGGACTCGCCGAGTTCGCTGAGCTGTTCCTCGGTGCGCAGCGGACGTATCTCGCTGACGGCACCGACCAGGGTGGTCTTGCCCACCCCGAATCCCCCCGCGACCAGGATCTTCAGCGCCAGCGCGGTGGTATCGGCGCCGGCGCCTTCAGAGTGCTCGGAGGCCATCGATCACTTCTCTCAGGATCTTTTCGTCGGGTAGCTGGGCGGGCGGCACCGGACGGGTCACCCTGACGACGCCCAGTTCGAGCAGGTCGCCCAGGAGGACGCGGACGACACCGACCGGGAGGTCGGCGTCCGCGGCCAGTTCGGCGACCGACTGGGTTTCGGTGCGGCACAGTTCGATCAGTGCGCGGTGTTCCGGGCCGAGCGCGGTGTCGTCGCCGAGCTCGGGCGCCGCGGTGTCCAGGCTGACCAGTGCGATCAGATCGAAGCGCACCCCGCTCGGGCCGGGGCTGGTGCGTCCGCCGGTCATGGCGTACGGGCGGACCAGCGGTCCCGCTTCGGCGTCGTACCACTGGGCCCCGGGTTCGGGTGGCTCGGTGTCGCCCCGTAGTTTCCTCATGGCGACCGCCCCCGCTCAGCCCGCGGCCGGCGGCTGTACGGCGAACCGCGGCGGCGTGTAGAGGTGTTCGCCGACCCGCTTCACCAGACGGGCCATCTCGTACGCGATGAGACCGATGTCCGCGGTGGCGGTGGACATGACGGCGAGGCACGAACCGTCGCCGGCAGCGGCCACGAACAGGAAGCCGTCGTCCATCTCGACCATGGTCTGGCGCACTGAGCCGACTCCGAAGTGCCGGCCCGCTCCCTTGGCCAGGCTGTGGAATCCGGAGGCCACGGCCGCCAGATGTTCGGCGTCCTCGCGGCGCAGGGCGCTCGAAGAGCCCACCGCCAGCCCGTCGTTGGAGAGGACCACGGCATGGCGCACCTCGCCGACGCGCAGGACGAGGTCGTCCAGGAGCCAGTCGAGTTCGCCGGAGCGCGGCGCGGTGCCGGTTCTCGGGTCCTGGATCATGCGTGGTCTCCTTCGCTGTTGCTGCCCGGCGTGCGGCTTTCGCCGGTGGTGCCCGGTGTGAAGTCGGGTGTGCTCTCGGACCTGCGGCCTGCGGAGCGGCCCCCTCCTCCTCTGGTCCAGCCCTCGCGGTAGGCGGTCATCCGGTCCCTCACCTGCTCCGGGGTGCGTTCGTCGGTGCTCTGCGCCTGGGCGGGTGGTTCGGGTGCCTCGGCGGCGGGTTCCTCGCGCAGCTGGGGCGCGAGGCTCGCCTGGCGCACCCGGCGCGGAAGGTCGGCCGTGGTGTCGCCGTTCGGCGACGGTTCGGCCGGTACGGTCTCGCGCTGCGGCGTCCGCTCCTCGCCGTTGCGCGTGTGCAGCCGCAGGGTGGTCACTCCGCGCGGGGCGGGTGCCTCGGGCATGGCCGCGAGGGCGGGCCGCGGGCCGGGCATCGGTCCGGCCGCACCGACCTCGCGCAGGGGTCCGGCGCCCGGCACGCGTGCGTGCTCGGCGGCGGGTTCGATCTCTTCGGATACGGGTCGTTTGCCGCCCTTGGGCAGGGAGTCCTGCAGCAGCGCGGTGGGCAGCAGGATGACGGCGGTGGTGCCTCCGTACGGCGAGGTCCGCAGATGCACCTTGATGCCGTGGCGGGCCGCGAGGCGGCTCACCACGAACAGGCCGAGCCGGTCGCTGTCGAACAGGTCGAGTGCTTCGGACTGTTCGATCCTGCGGTTGGCCTCGGCGAGGCGCTCCTTGCCCATGCCGAGTCCGCGGTCCTCGACTTCGAGCGCGTAGCCGTTGCCGACGGGCTCGCCGTTGACCCGCACCTTGGTGTGCGGGGGGCTGAACGAGGCGGCGTTCTCGACGAGTTCGGCGAGCAGATGGGTGAGGTCGGCGACCGCGGCGCCGACGACGGCGCTCTCGGGCAGCTGCCGCACCTCGACGCGCGCGTAGTCCTCGACTTCGGACACCGCGGCCCGTACGACGTTGGTGAGCGAGACCGGCATGCGCCAGGCACGCCCGGGGGCGGCTCCGGAGAGGATGATCAGGCTCTCCGCGTGGCGCCGCATGCGGGTGGTGAGGTGGTCGAGCCGGAACAGGTCGCTCAGCTCGTTGGGGTCCTCGGCCCGTCGTTCCATGGAGTCGAGCAGGTTGAGCTGGCGGTGGACCAGGACCTGGCTGCGGCGGGCGAGGTTCACGAAGACGCCCGAGATGCCGCTGGCGAGTTCGGCGCGCTCGATGGCCGCGCTGAGTGCGGCGCGGTGCACGGTGCCGAGGGATTCGGAGACCTGTCCGATCTCGTCCTCGGCGGGCGGCCCCGGCGGTGCCTCGGCGTGGATGTCGATCTCTTCGCCGGCCCTCAACCGGCGCATGGCGCTGGGGAGTTTACGGCGGGCGATCTCCAGGGCCGTGTTGCGCAGACTGACCAGCTCGACGACCAGGGCACGGCCGATCCGTACCGAAATCACCAACGAGGCCGATACGGCGAGGAGTCCGAGCAGCACCGCGGCGCCGGCAGGAGTAAGGATTCCTCGGGCGAACGGGTCGGCGCGGTCGGCGGCGCGCTGTCCGGCGTCGGTCTCGATCCCGCGGAGCTCGTCCTGGACCTCCGCGTGGGCCTTGTCCCAGACGCCCGCGTCGATGGCGTCGGCCGCCTTGCGGCCGGGGGCCGCGGCCAGGACCTTGTCCTCGACCGCGAGCACGTCCGCGTAGGCGCTGCTCTTCTCCAGCTCGCGCCAGGCGGAACGTTCCTCGCCGCGCAGATCCTGGACGGTGGACCCGAGGAGGGTACGGCGCGTCTCGACGGAGCCGATGAAGCTCTGCAGACGCCCGCCTTCGAGGGTCTTGGCCAGTTGGGCGGTGGAGAGCAGCGCGTCTTCGCGGGCGAGCATCTCGCCGGCCCGGGAGAACTCGAGGACCACGCGTGCGTCGGATCCGACTTCGGCATCCTGGACGCCGGTCAGCGCACCGCCGACGGTGAACGCCTTCCCGATGGTCTCCGTGTACGTGTCGTACGCCTCGTCCCAACCCGTGCGCCGGTCAAGGATGTTGGTGCGCAGACCGGCGAGCTCGTCCGCGCCGTCCACGAAGACGCCGAGCCGCTCGGCGACGCCCGAGGGGAAGTCCGCGCCGTCGGCGACGGTGTGGTCCTTGCCGAGGCGGAGCTTGTCCAGCGCCTTGTCCGTCTGCTCGGCCTGACTGCGGAGTTCGTCCGCCCGCGAGGTGTCCGGGCGGGCCGCGTAGGCGACGGCGGCGGCGCGCTCGTCCTGGAGCTCGGCGACGGCGGCGGCCACGGGGGTACGGACCTGCTCGTCGACGCGCTGCAGCTGGCTGAGCCGGCTGACGTCCTGGGCCGTGGTCACGGTGGCGTACGCCCACAGGGCGATCAGCGAGACGACCGGGACCATGAGGAGGCAGACGATCTTCGCTCTGACCCGCCGTGGTCGCAGCTGCCAGATGGGGCCGCGCTCGGGCGGCTCGGGTATGTCGGCCTGTGCCGTGGGGCCTTGGTCAGGCTGTTCGTCGGCGGGCGGTCCCGCGTGGGCGCGGCGGCCGCGCGCCGGGGGCGCGGTCGTCCCGTCGGTGCCGGTACGGGCCGGGGAGCCTGGGGTGTTGCGGGATGTACGCATGGCCTCCTCGCTCTGGATCAGGGGCGGTGCGGTGCAGCCGGGCCGGTCGGCGGGCGACCCGGCCGCACCGCTAGGGAAGGGCGCTCTCCAGCGGCCGCTGGGCCGAGGCGGAGGCCTCGCGCTCGGTGGCGGTCGGGGAGAGCGCGACAAAGGCTGAGGTGAGGAACAGATAGGAGCCGAGGCCAACGGCCAGGGGGAAGATGAACTGCATGGTCGTGGCCCCGGACAGTTCGGCGGTTCCGGGCGTGACGTCGACGCTGACGGCCATCATGCCGGTGTAGTGCATGCTCGTGACCGCGGCTCCCATCACCAGGGAGGCGACGGCCACGGCGACGGGCGCCTTGATGTTGAGCGCCGCCCACAGGGCGGCCGTCGCGGCGGCCACCGCGATGAGGACGGAGAGGCCGACCATGGCGGGGTCGTAGTGCACCTCGCCGTGCAGCCGGAGTGCGGCCATGCCGAGGTAGTGCATGCTCGCCACCCCGACTCCCGTGGTCAGGCCGCCGAGGAAGAGCGCTCGGCCCTTGTTCTTGCTGTAGCCGACGGCGAAGACACCCACCCCGACGACGGCCATGGCGACGACGAGGCTGACGACGGTCAGCGGCACGTTGTAGCGGATCTCCGTGCCGGTGACGCTGAAGCCGAACATCGCCACGAAGTGCATCGTCCAGATGCCGGTGCCGATCGCGGAGGCGCCGGTGATGAGCCAGTTGCGCCGCGACCTTCCGGTGGCCGTGAGGGCGCGCACGGTGCAGCGCAGTCCGAGTGCGGCGCCGATGCAGGCCATCACATACGACAGTGCGGGTGTAAGCCAGCCGAAGGCGGCGTGGTCCAGGTGTCCCATGCCTCCGGGACGCTAGTCGTGGAGGAGGCGTGAAGAGGGGGCGCACTTCGAAAGGTGGCTGAATATGACAGAGAGATGTGCAAGAACGATCGTGACGCGCTCGAACATGCGCACCGCACGGACGTACGGAAGCTGAATCCGTTCCGTGCGGAAGTTCGAGCGGTTCGGGCCATCCCGCCCCCGGGTGAGGGATCATGGACCGTATGAGCAACGAGCCCAGGGACGTACAGGAGTTCTTCGCCGCCCGCGCGGCCGACTGGGACTCCCGCTTTCCCGACGACGGTCCCGCGTACGCACAAGGGGTCGCCGCGATCGGGCTGCGGCACGGGGACAAGGTCCTCGACGCGGGCTGCGGCACCGGACGAGCCCTTCCCGTACTGCGCGCGGCGGTCGGGCCCGAGGGCACCGTGCTCGGCGCCGACCTGACCCCCGCCATGCTGCGGGAGGCGCTGCGGGCCGGACGGGACGCGGACGGCGGGCTGCTGCTCGCCGATGTCGCACGGCTTCCGCTGCGCGACGGCGCACTGGACGCGGTGTTCGGCGCGGGCCTGATCTCGCATCTGCCCGAACCTGCCGTGAATCTGCGCGAGTTGGCCCGGGTGGTACGTCCCGGTGGCCGCCTCGCGCTCTTCCACCCCATCGGCCGCAGGGCCCTCGCCGCACGTCACGGCCGCCAGGTCACCCCCGACGACCTGCGGGCCGAGCCCAACCTGCGGCCGCTGCTCGCCGGTTCGGGTTGGCGGATGATCTCGTACGTGGACGAGGACGTACAGTTTCTCGCTCTGGCCGTACGAGAGGTCTGAGCAACTGCTTCTGGATACGGCACACTTGGAAGATCGGCCCGCGGAACCGACCTGAAGCGGGGCCGAGCCGTACAGGGGGAAGGTGATCGCTGATGTCGGAGCGTCATCCGGTGCTGCGCAGAATCGGCAGGCTGTTCCAGCCGGACGGCCGTGAGCCGGGCGAGACGGAGCCGCCGTCCACCACGGGCGTGCCGCGGCAGGCGGCCGGCTCGGAACACCGGACGCACAACATCTTCGAGGCGGCGGCCGCCTATGTGACCGCGTCCATCGACGACGACCAGGAACAGCAGGACGAAGCGGCCGGCTGGGTCCAGCCCGAGGCTCTGTATTTCGGCATCAACGAGCTCGCCTGCCGCGCCGTGATCGCACTGGCCCGCGAGCGCGACGAGTCGCCCCGCGACGTGGCCCGTACCCTGCTCGGTCTGCCGGCCGTCTGACCTGCCCGCTCCCTCCACGTCGGCGCGTCCGCGCACGTCCGGGCGGTTCAACGCGCACGTCCGTGCGGTTCAAGGTCGCCCAGACCTCGACTAGTCGGTTACCGACTGGTTAGGGTGCGCCGACGAAGTTTGCGAAAGGGGAGGGCACTGCCATGGCCGGGAGCGACGCGGACGTCGCCGTCGACGACGACGCGCTGTATGTGCTGACCGCGGTGCTGCTGACACCCGCGAAGTTCCCGAGCGTGCTCGGTGACGACTACCCGGAGGCCTGTGCGGCGCTGGGCCTTGTGCCGATCGTCGACGGGTACGGCCTCGTGCTCGGACAGGACTCGACGGGTGCCCGCTGGACCGTGGTGACCGACGATGTGTCCCTGGTGGCGGTCGCCATCGCCTCCTGGGACTGCGGCATGGAGTACGAACTGTCGCCGGACGACAGCACGGTGGTCAGCGCGCTGCCCGGCTGGCCGCTCGCGGTGGCCGTGGCGGCGCCCGGCATCCCCGCGCCGCACGACCCGGAGCCCGACCCCGACGATCCGTACGGCCTGGTCCTCTCGCCGCCGGACACCACCACCTGGGGGCCGGCTCAACGGCGGCTCGGCGCGGATGAGATCGCGCTGCAGTGGGCGAGATGGCGGGCGCAGATCGATGACGACGCGTTCGCGGTGGGCGGGGAGGGGACCGAGTCGGAGGTGGGTTCCGACTCGACCGCCGAGCGCGGGACTGCCGAGGGGTCGGAGAGACCGGAGGCGTCTAAGGACGTCGAAGGCAGCGGGGCGGCGGAGACCGAGGGGGCGGTGTCCGATGCCGGCGCCGACGCTGCCGCCGACACCGACGCCGACTCTGAGGGCGCTGCGGACGCCGACGGGACGGATGCCCCGAACGACCGGGCCGACAGCACAAACGATTCCGCGGACGACGCGGAGACCACTGAAGAGACCGCTGCTTCGGACACCGCGGACAGCCAGGCCGCCGACGACAACGCGGCTCCGGACGCGGCTGACACGGCTGACACGCCGGACCGAGCCAACGCACCCGAGGGCACCACCGGCCGGCCCGATACGGCCCCCGAGGGCACCGCCGACCAGCCCGGCACGGCCCCCGAGGGCACCGCCGACCAGCCCGATCCCGCCGAACCCGGACCTGAGACCGCCGCCGCCGGCAGTGCCATCCGCCGTGTCCTCGCCGAGGTGCGTGCCTACATCGACACTCCCCCGCCGCTCGGCCGTGTGCGCTCCGCCTTCGCCACGGGCGAGGCGCGGACCCTGCGGGCCGACGGCCCCGGCTGGTCGATGGTGGCCCGTACCGACGACATCGCCTTCGTCCTGCTCGACGAGGAGCCCGGCGAGGTGCTGCCGGTGGGCCGGGGGCCCGAACTCCCGGGGCTGCTCGAGGCCTTGGACAAGATGGCGGTACGCCCGTCCTGAGCCGCCACCTCAGCGGTCAGACGCCCCCGAGCCCCTCACACACGGCCGAGGGCGCGGACCTCGACAGCCCGCGCCCCGTATCCGTATCGAGAAAGCAGCGCTCAGCGCCCCAGCTCCTTGCGTGACACCCGCCGCAGCCGGCGCCGCTGTGATTCGTCGAGGGTCAGATAAGCCGCCGTCGGCACCCCGAGGATGATCAGCAGCGCTGCCCACCAGGGCAGCCAGATCATCAGGATGATCCCGGCCGCCACACCACCCGCGGCGATTTTCGCGTTCCTGGACATCAGTGTCGCCTCCTTCGCGGCTGCAGCCGCTCTCTGCAAGGAAGAACGGGCCCGCCGCCGCCCTGGTTCCAGTCTGGACCCTGACGCGACCCTGAGGTCCGTCCCGGAGAAGTCCCCTACTCGACGCGCAAGGGCTCACCGACCTCCCGCAGATGCCCCAGTGCCTGGCGGTACGAGTCGACGGCGCCGGTCTCCGCGTACGGGATGCCCAGGTCGCGGCAGTGGGCGCGCACCAGGGGCTGGGCCAGGCGCAGGTTCGGACGCGGCATGTTGGGGAACAGGTGGTGCTCGATCTGGTAATTGAGGCCGCCGAGCAGCCAGTCCGTGACGGGGCCGCCGCGGATATTGCGCGAGGTGAGCACCTGGCGGTGCAGATGGCCCCAGCGTTCGGTGGTGCTGTCGGGCATCGGCATGCCCTTGTGGTTGGGCGCGAAGGCCAGGCCCAGGTGCAGACCGAAGAACGCCTGGTGCAGGAAGGCGAACAGGAGCGCCTTGCCGGGCGTCAGGACGGTCAGGAGCAGGGTCGCGTACGCGACGAGGTGGACGAGCAGGAGCAGACCCTCCACGGTGCGTTCGCGCGGGGACTGGCGGCGCAGGTCCTTGATGCCCTGGATCTTGAGGTTGATGCCTTCGAGCAGGCACAGCGGGAAGAACAGCCACGCCTGGTGGCGGGTGAGCCAGGCCTTGAACCCGGTGCGGCCCGCGACATGCTCGCCGGAGAAGACCAGGACGTCGGGTGCCACGTCCGGGTCCTTGTCGACATGGTTGGGATTGGCGTGGTGGCGGTTGTGCTTGTCGTTCCACCAGGCGGCGCTGGTGCCGACGAGCAGGTTGGCGTGGATCAGGCCGAGCACGCGGTTGACCTGGCGCTTGTCGGCGATCTGGGCATGACCCGCGTCGTGGCCGATGAACGAGGTGCGCGCCGAGAACAGGGCGAGGGGCAGCGCGAGCAGCAGCGTCCACCAGGAGTTGCCGACGAGCACCATGGCGGTGACCACGGAGGCGAGCGCCAGGGTGTTGACGGCGATGCTGCGGGCGTACCAGCCGGTGCGGCGCTCCAGGAGACCCTGCCCTTTGACGGTGCGCAGGAGTGGCGCGAACTCACTGCCGCGGGGTGCGGCGGCGAGGCGCTCTCGTACGGGTGCGGCGGTCGTCATGGGAGGTCTCCGGTCTCTTCTACGATCGGTCTGACCTGCTTAAACGTAGGTTTTGGCTACCCGTGGCGACCATGGCGCCACCACCCGTGTACGCAGGGGTGGTGGCCTCCGGCGGACCTGGGGCCACCACCAGCCCCAGGTGGACTCAGCGTCACCTCGGGCATCGATTGTGAGGGGCGTCACGCCTCCGAGCCTCTGATACGGGCCGGGCTTCAGGTACCCTCGGCCGCTCGGTCTCTAGTCAAACTTGAGGAATCAGCCATCGCTGTGCACAGGCTCGTCCCGCTCACCGCTGCCGAACTGCTTCAACTCACCCGTTGCGCCGTGGTGTTCCTGCCCGCCACACCTGCCCGCACCAGCCGGTTCGCGTTCTGGAGCGAGGACGGCGACGCCCCCGACGGCGCGGCCGACGAGCTGACCGTCGCGCTGCCCGGCGACGAGGGTGGCACGGAGCGGGTCCAGGTCCCCGCACGCGTCCTGACCGTACGCGAGGCGCTGCCCGCCCTGGCCCGTGCGCGCGTCGAGGACGCGGCGCATCCCGCGGCGGCGTTCTGGGGCGCGGCCACGCTGTTCGCGCTCCAACTGACCGCCCGGGGCTTGCTGTTGCCCGGTCTCACGGCGCAGGACGAGGACGCCTGGCGGGCCGGACCCTTGACGGCCGAGGACCTGGAGCTGGTGCGCGAGCTGGCCGCCGCGATGCCGCCGGGGGCCCATGCCGCGCCGCTGCCGTCGGACGATGGACTCCTGCTGCCCGAGCCGGAGTTGCTCGTACGGCAGTTCCTGGACGCCGTGGCCGACACTCTGCCGCGCTCCCCCGCCGCCCACCTGGCCGCGGGCCGGCCGGCCTATGCCGTGGACGAGCCGCAGCAGCTGCCGGAGCAGCGCGACTGGGCGGCGGATGTGGCCGCGGGCCATGACGCCGGGGTGCGCCTGTCCCTGCGGATCGAGGTGCCAGGGCTTCAGGAAATCGAGGTTCCCGGGCTCCAGGAGACCGAGGTGCCCGGGCTCCATGACGGCGCCGCCCGCTTCCGTGCCGTACTGCAGATGCACAGCGCCGCCAACCCGACCGCCGTCGCGGACGCCGCCGACGTCTGGGCCTCATCGGGCGCCGCCGCGGGGGCGTTCGGGCCGCGCAGCCGGCTGGACGCACTGCTCGCGCTGCGCCGGGCGGCCCGCGCCTGGGCGCCGTTGACCCCGCTCCTGACGGCCGCCGTACCCGACGCCGTCGAGCTCGCCGACGAGGAGATCGCCGAGCTGCTCGGTGAGGCCTCGCGCACCCTCGCCGGCGCCGGTGTCGAGGTGCACTGGCCGCGCGAGCTCGCCCGCAAGCTGACCGCGCGTGCCGTGGTCGGACCGCCGGATGACGGGCAGTCCACCGACGGCGCCCCGTCGATGCTCGCGCCCGACGCGCTGCTCGCGTTCAACTGGCGCTTCGCGCTGGGCGACCAGGAGCTGACCCGCGCCGAGCTCGACGCGCTCGCCGAAGCACACCGGCCGCTGATCCGGCTGCGCGACCAATGGGTCCTGATCGACCCGGAGGAAGCCCGCCGCGCCCGCGCCCACGAGGACCGCAAGGTCACCCCGGTCGATGCCCTCGGCGCGGTGCTCACCGGGTCCACCGAGGTCGACGGGCGCCGTGTCGAGGTGACCGCGAGCGGCTGGCTGGCCGCCCTGCGCGACCGTCTGGCCGACCCCGATGCCACCACCGATGTGGCTCAACCGGCCGCGCTCACCGCGACGTTGCGCGACTACCAGCTGCGCGGACTCGGCTGGCTCGCGACGATGACCGAGCTCGGGCTCGGCGGCTGTCTCGCCGACGACATGGGTCTCGGCAAGACCATCACCCTCATCTCGCTGCATCTGCACCGGCAGCAGACGGAAGGGACGCGCGGCCCGACGCTGGTCGTCTGCCCGACCTCCCTGATGGGCAACTGGCAGCGCGAGATCGAGAAGTTCGCGCCCGGCACACCCGTACGGCGCTTCCACGGCCAGGCCCGCAGTCTCGACGAGCTGGCCGAGGGCGAGTTCGTGCTCACCACGTACGGGACGATGCGCCTGGACTCCGCAACGCTCGCGGCCCGCACCTGGGGCATGGTCGTGGCCGACGAGGCCCAGCATGTGAAGAACCCGTACTCCGCCACCGCCAAGCAACTGCGCACCCTGCCCGCGCAGGCGCGGGTCGCGCTCACCGGCACGCCGGTCGAGAACAATCTGTCCGAGCTGTGGGCCATCCTCGACTGGACGACCCCGGGCCTGCTCGGCCGGCTCGGCACCTTCCGCAGCCGCTATGCGCAGGCCGTGGAGAGCGGACAGGACCCGGCGGCGGCCGAACGGCTCGCCAAACTGGTCCGCCCCTTCCTGCTCCGCCGCCGCAAGTCCGATCCAGGCATCGCGCCCGAACTGCCGCCCAAGACCGAGACGGACCGCGCCGTTTCGCTCACCACCGAGCAGACCGGCCTCTACGAGGCCGTGGTGCGCGAGACCCTCGCCGCCATCTCGGAGGCGGACGGGATGGAACGCCGCGGCATGATCGTCAAGCTGCTCACCGGGCTCAAGCAGATCTGCAACCACCCGGCGCAGTACCTCAAGGAGGAACGGCCCACGATCACCGGGCGTTCCGGGAAGCTCGAACTCCTCGACGAGCTGCTCGACACGATCCTCGCCGAGGACGCGAGCGTCCTGGTCTTCACGCAGTACGTGCAGATGGCCCGCCTGATCGAAAAGCATCTGGCGGTACGGGGTGTGCGCACCCAGTTCCTGCACGGCGGGACGCCCGTGGCCGAGCGCGAGGCCATGGTGGGCCGGTTCCAGGACGGTGAAGTCCCGGTGTTCCTGCTGTCGTTGAAGGCGGCGGGCACCGGTCTGAACCTGACGCGCGCCGAGCATGTCGTGCACTACGACCGCTGGTGGAACCCGGCGGTCGAGGCCCAGGCCACCGACCGCGCGTACCGGATCGGCCAGACCCGTCCCGTACAGGTGCACCGCCTGATCGCCGAAGGCACCATCGAGGACCGGATCGCCGCACTCCTGGAACGCAAGCAGGATCTCGCCGACTCCGTGCTCGGCTCCGGCGAGGCAGCCCTGACCGAACTCACCGATGCCGAACTGGCCGAGCTGGTCCAGCTGCGAGGAGATGCCCGATGAGCACCAGTGACGAGCGCACCTTCGAGGCTCTCCCGCCGGCCCACGGACGCGGCTTCGCCGTGACCTGGTGGGGACAGGCCTGGCTCAAGGCCCTGGAGGACACCGCCCTGGACAACCAGCAGACCAAGGCGGGCCGCAGGCTCGCCCGGGCCGGTGCGGTCGGTGCGGTGTCCGTGCGGCCGGGCAGGATCACCGCGGTGGTTCAGGACAAGAGCCGGGCGGCCTTCCGGTCCGACGTCCTCCTTCAGCAGCTTTCCGAGGAGGCGTGGGACCGTTTCCTCGACATGGCGGTGGAGAGCTCCGGGCACATCGCGGCGCTGCTCGACCGCGAGATGCCGCCGCTCCTGGTCGAGGACGCGGCCGCCGCCGGAATCGAACTGCTCCCGGGCATCGGTGACTTGGAACCCGAGTGCACCTGCGAGGCCTGGGACCACTGCGGTCACACGGCCGCGCTCAGCTATCAGATGGCGCGGCTGCTCGACCAGGACCCGTTCGTCCTGCTCCTGATGCGCGGCCGTGGCGAGCGCGCGCTGCTGGACGAGCTGCAGGCGCGCAGCGTCGCGCAGGCCTCGGCGGCTCCTCAGGAGAGCGACGTGCCGGTGCCCGCGCAGGGTGTTCGGGCCGAGGAGGCGTACGCGATGGGGGCGATCCTGCCGCCGCTGCCCGCACTCCCGGACCTGCCCGAGGCGCCGGGGCAGCCGCCCGCGCTCGACACCGAGACGGCGCCCGCGCCCGGACTCGACGTCCTGTCCGTGGAGTTCCTGGCGCGCAGCGCCACGGTTCGGGCCCACCAGGTGCTCACCGCGGCGCTGTCCGGCCGCCCCTTCCCCACGCCGCTGGAGGAGAGCCAGGACGCGGTACGTCTGGCCATCGGCGCACCCGCCCAGGTCCGCGCACGCCTCGCCGAAGGCACCGGGCGAAGCCGCGACGCTCTCGAACTGGCCGTACAGGCCTGGGAGTTCGGCGGCGAGGCGGCACTCGATGTCCTGGAGAACGAGTGGACGCCGGACGCGGACGAGGCGGTGCGCGCCCGGGCCGCGCTCGACGCGGCCTGGGAGGAGGACGAACGCCCGCGGCTCAAGGCCTCCCGCAACCGCTGGTCCCTCGCCGACGCCCCGGCGCAACTGCGCTACGGACGCGACGGCCGCTGGTGGCCGTATCGCAAGGAGCACGGCCGCTGGGCTCCGGCCGGTCCGGCGGCGCAGGATCCGGCGGCAGCGTGGGCTGCTCTGGTGGGCGGCGAGCAGATCGCGTAGGGGCATGCATGGGGAGTGGCGGGCGGTGGGT
>NZ_JAAKZW010000340.1 GCF_011044995.1 Streptomyces mesophilus
CTTATCCACAGGCCCACCCACCTTCCCCCCGTTCCCGAGATCATCTGCCCATGCGAGAGCTGCGGGGGATCGTGCGTCATGGGGTGCTGTTCCTGGCCGATGCCGTCGCCGCGGGCTGGTCCCGTGGTGCGGTGTACGGGCGCGTACGGAAGGAGGGGTGGGTGCGGCTCGGGACCGCGGCCTGGGCCGTGCCCGGCGCGGAGGTCGACGTGGGGATGCGGGTGCGGGCCGTCCAGGCGGCGTCCCCTCACCTGATCGCCAGCCACCGCACGGCCGCCCGCCTCCAGTTCATCGAACTGTTCGGGAACGGCGAGGAGTTGGAGTTCACCGACCTGCGCGGAGCCAACCGCAAACTCCGCCCCGACGCGAAGGTCCACCGCTCGGTCCTGACCGGGCGCGAGACGCGCGAGGTCGACGACGGACTGCGCGTCACCACGCCCCTGCGCACTCTCACCGACCTGCTGCGGACCGCCTCCCTCGACGACGCCCTGACCGCCGTCGACTCGGCGCTGACCTGGCGGGGCAGGGGAGACACGCGACGCCCTCCGCTGGTCGGGCTCGACCACCTGGCCGCGGCGGCCGGCGAACTGCCGCACACGGGCCGGCGCAAGGCGCGGGACCGGCTGGCCCTCGCCGATCCCCGCTGCGAATCGGTGGCCGAGACCATCGCGCGGCTGCGGATGTACGAGGCGGGCCTGCGCCCGGAGTCACAGGTGGAGCTGGCCGCAGGGCGGGGACGCCGCGTGCGCGTCGACTTCCTCTTCCGGGAACGGCGCGTCGCCGTCGAGATCGAGGGCTACGCGTACCACGGCAGCCGCGCGGCCCACGACCGTGACCTGAAGCGCTTCAACGCACTCCAGTCCTGCCCGGAGATCGACACGGTCCTGCGCTTCACGGCGGTGGAGGTGTTCGCCTCGCCCGCCACGGTCATCGCCCGGATCCGCGAGGCGCTGGGGGTTTCCCTTGCGGCTTCCGGAAGGCCTTGAGCCGCCGCTCAGGACCGTCATCGTGGAGCGCCCCGCCCAGGACCGTCATCGTGGAGCGCCCCGCTCAGTAGTACCCCTTCGCCCCGTCGAGCAACTCCCGGACGATGTCCGCGTGACCGGCGTGCCGCGCGGTCTCCTCGACCATGTGCGTCAGCATCCAGCGAAGGTTCGCGCCCCCGGACCGATACCCCTCGTGCCGCCCCACATCGTCCAGCGACGCGGCGGCCACGATCTCGTTGCTCCGGGCGCACTGCGCCTCGTACGCGTCGAGCAGCCCGGCCAGCGTCTGCCCCTTCGTCTCCCAGTCCGCGTCCTCACGGTCCTCGTCGAAGGACGGGTTCGCCCTCTCGTCGCCGCCGAGGAACAGCACCTCGAACCAGGTGTGCTCCACCCACCGCATATGGACGATCAGCCCCGCCATGGTGGTCAGCGGTGAGGACGGCAGTACGGCGCGATGCGCGTCCTCCTCGCTCACGCCCTCGCACTTCCAGCGCAGGATCTGCCGCTGCAGATCGAGCCAACCGACCAGGGAGGTGCGCTCGTCGGGGGTCAGGGGCGGGCGTTCGAGAGAAGGGGTCATGGGGGTGGACGTTAACCAGGACCGGGCACGGAGGCATCCGGATTTCGGTAGCGTCACGGGGGAGCGAGGGCCAACCACAGGCGGAGGGAACGCCATGCTGCAGCCGGTCGTAGAGGGTGTCCAGTTCCACGTGAGCGAGCTGCTCCTGAACAACACGGTGGTCGTGCGGGGCCGCACCGGCGTGCTGCTCATCGACGCCGGGATCACGGACTCCGAAATGAGCTGCCTCGCCCGCGACTTGAGCGAGGCGGGCCGACCCGTGGTGGCGGGCTTCTCGACGCACCCCGACTGGGACCACGTGCTCTGGCACGACGAGCTCGGACCGGCACCCCGTTACGGAACGGCCCGCGGCGCCGCGTACATGCGAGACCTGCGCTCGGAAGCGAACTGGAAGACAAACGTCGCCGAGGGGCTGCCGCCGGAAGTCGCCGGCGATGTCCCCCTCGACCTGTTCGGCCTCCTCACCGGTCTGCCCGCCGGCACGGCGAAGGTTCCGTGGGACGGCCCCGACGTCCGGATCATCGAGCATCCGGCGCACGCGCCCGGCCATGCCGCGCTGTTGATCGAGGAGACCGGTGTGCTCGCCGCCGGCGACATGCTCTCGGACGTCCTCGTGCCGATGCTCGACGACACCGCCGACGCGATCGAGGACTATCTCACCGGGCTGCGGCTGCTCGAGGACGTGGCCGACGAGGTGGTGGCCGTCGTCCCCGGCCACGGGACCGTGGCCCGGGCCGGAGAGGTACGCGAACGGATCGCACGGGACCGCGCGTACCTGCACGCCTTGCGTGACGGCCGTGATCCGGACGACCCGCGCCTGGGCCCCTCGGCCAAGCCCGGCTGGGAGTGGGTCGGCGACATCCACACCGGGCAGGCCCGCCGCTTCGGCCCCTGACGCTCCTGACGCTCCTGACGCCCCGACCCCCGACCGGCCGCCGGCCCCCGCTAGTCGCGCCCCTTCCGCGCCTCGATCAGGAACCGCGTGCTGTGCGCCACGAACGGCCCCTCGGACCTGATCTGCTCGTCAAGCGCCCGCAGTTGGGGCAGATACGCGTCGACCGTGAAGCCGGGGACCATCCAGATCACCTTGCGCAGGAAGTGCACGACCGCGCCGATGTCGTGGAACTCCATCCGCAGCCGCTCAAGACGGAGATCGAGGACGTGCAGGCCCGCCGCCTCCGCCTCGGCCCGCTCGTCCTGCGGATGCCGACCGCGGCGCACCTCCTCGGGCTGCGGGCCGAGGAAGTACTCGACCAGTTCGAATACGCTGGCCGGGCCCACGTGTTGGGCGAAGTACGTGCCGCCGGGCGCAAGCACCCGCGCGATCTCCGCGAAGTGCGCCTTCACCGGATGCCGGCTGGTCACGAGGTCGAACGCCCCGTCAGCGAAGGGGAACGGCGGTTCGTCGGGAGCCGCCACCACCGTCGTCCCCAGCGGATGCAGCAGCCGCGTGGCCTTCAGGACATTCGGCGGATACGCCTCCGTCGCCGCGCTCATCCCCGGCGGCCGCCCCGCCATCCGCAGCGCTCCCGCGAGCACCTCACCCCCGCCGGTCTGCAGATCCAGCGTCGCCCCGCCCGCATTGAGCCGCTCGGCCAGCAGACGCTGATAGCCCCAGCTGGGCCGCAGCTCGGTGGCCCGCCCCTCGAACCAGCTGAAGTCCCAGCCGGAGACGTCGGCCTCATCGGCCTCACGGACCAGCTCGTCGAAGGAACGCTCACTGTGGGGTTCGGTGCTCACGGGTTCGGTGCTCATGCGCCCGATGCTAGATCGGGTCGCAGATCACCACCGGGATTTCCCGGTCGGTCCAGGACTGGTACCAGGCGTACTCCTCGTACAGATCCACCAGCTTCGGCCACAGCTCCTCGCGCTCGGCCTTGTCCGCCGTCCGCGCCCGCATCACGCGCAGGTGGGCGCCGGTGCGGACGAGCACCTTGGGCTCCGCGGTGAGGTTGCGGTACCAGAGTGGGTGCTGCGGGGCGCCGCCCTTCGACGCGACCACGACCACCGAGTCCCCGTACGGGAGATAGATCAGCGCGTTCGTGCGCAGCTTGCCGGACTTGCGGCCCTTGGTGGTGAGCAGACAGACCGGCTGCTCGCCGCGGAACGTGCCGCCGATCCGGCCGTCCGTCGCCCGGTAGAGCGCGGACTGGGTGCGGGAGACGTACTTGAGCATCGGGTTGAAGAAGCGGGAGTCCATGTACGACGGCCGCTCGGGCGGTGCCTGCCGGGTGGTGCCGGGGGCGTCCTCGGGCAAGGGCATGCGGCGATCCCAACTATTCGGAGAAAAGGGACAGTTGGTCGCCGATTATCGTCCGCGTGTACGGAGCTCCGCCAGCATGTCGCGGGCCGTTTCCGCGTCGTCCCAGGTCGCGGGCCCATCGGGCTTCTCGGCCAGGCGTGTCAGGGCGTCCACGGCGCCGGCCGTGCCCGCCGCGCCGAGGTAGGCGATCGCCGCGTCGGCCTCCAGGCCCTCGGTCACGGAGCGCTCGGCGAGCGGGGCCGCCCAGCCGGCGAACCGCGCGGGGTCGGGATCGAGCGCGAGCCAGGACCAGACCGCGTCGGCCACATCCGCGCGCCAGTCGTGGATCAGGTGCAGGAGCGTGACCTCGATATGGGCGAGGGCGTGCGCCTCCAACGGCTGGGCGGAGGGCAGGAGTTCGGCCGCGAGCGCGTCCACGCGCGGCCAGGTGACGTCGGCCGGATGCGGGATCCGCTCGCGCACCGCCGAACCCGCCCACTCCCAGGCATGTTCGAGCAGCCCGGGCGCCGGAGCGCGCGGCGCGGGCGGCGGCGGGTCGTCGAGCAGACCCACCAGAGCGGCGCGGGCCCGTGCCACCTCCGTATCCGTACGGGGCAGTGACCGCACCTCGGCCGGGACGCAGCGGTCCCAGGGCGGGGTGAGCGCGCGCAAGGAGTCCGACAGGGCGTGGTCCCCGTCGTACGACCAGCGCTCCACACCCGGCTCCCAGCCGAGCTCACCACTCATGACCGCACTCCGCTCATGACCCCACTCCGCCCATGCTCACACTCCGAGGTACTCCCGAGCCGCGTCCGGGTCCGTCATCTTCGACCAGTCCATTGTGCCGTTCTGCGTCCGCGTATTGATCGCATCCTGCATCCGGCCCAGCTCGCCCGCGCTCAGCTGCTTGCCGCCGATCGACACGTCCACGTTGTTCTTCGCCATCTCGCCCGCGGCCGTACGGGAGTCCTTCGCGGGCTTGCCGCCGCGGCCCGGCTTGAACTCGCTGAAGATCTGCGTCCACCGGTCATTGGTGTCGATCTCCACGGTCGCCTTGCGGCCCGGCGCCTTGTCGGCCCACTTCCGCAGGCGCTCCACCTGGTTGGCGAAGGCCGGCTTGCGGGTGGCCGAGCCCGCGTTCTTCACCTCGACCACGTGGTACGTGCCGTCCTTCGCCTTGTACGCCACGTCGGCGTCGGGGATCCCGTCCAGATCCAGCTGCTCGGAGCCGAGGTCCGCCGGCCGACCCGCCTCCGTACCGGGTCCGGCGTCCACCTGCGTGCCGGGCGCGGCGTCGTCGGCGGCGCGCTGCACGGCGTGCACCTCGGCGCGGGCCTGGTCGAGGGCGTCGGCGGTCTTGGCGTTGACCACCTTGCCCTCCAGCGAACTGGCCGCGTCCGGGCGGACATTGGGCCTGCCCGCCAGGTCGGACAACTCGTTCAGCGCGTCGGCGGCCTGTTTCTTGCTGATGCCGCCGTCGGTCGGGTTGTCCTGCGCCCGCTGGACGAGTCCGTCGATCTGGTCGTCCGACACCGACGAACCTCGTCCGCGCAGGGCGGCCTTCGCGGCATCCGTACGGGCGGCGAGCGCCTGGTCCTGTGCGGTGCGCGCGTCCTCCGCCAGATCCGCGTCGTCCGGGTTCTCGCGGGCCTTCTTCGCCGCGTCGTCCGCGTGCTGCTGTGCCTCGTCGGCGGCCTTGCGGGCTCCCGCGACGTCACCGGCTTCGCGGGCCTTGCGCGCTTTGCCGGCGGCGTCGCCGGCCAGATCTCCCAGCTTCCGCAGCTTGTTGGCCTTGTTGAGCTTGTTGATCTTCTGTAACCACTTCGCGGCGCCCACGCCCGGGATGAAGACCGATCCGATGTTCCAGATGGTGTTGCCGAGGCCCTTGCCCCAGTCGCCGTTCTCGAAGGACTCCTTGTCGATGAAGGAGTCGATGAGGAAGTCGGTGACGAAGTCCTCGGGGGAGGAGATCCATTTGAGCGGGACGGTGAGGTAGTTCCAGCCGCCCTCGTCCCACTGCTTGCCGAGTTCCTCGGCCTTCTTGTCCCACCAGGTGGTGGTGTAGTCCTTGAGCCCGTTCCAGGTGTCGGACAGGAACTTGCCCGGGTCGGTGACGGCGTCCCACGTGCCCTTGACGTCCTCCCAGGCGGCTTTGAAGGGCTGTGTGACGACGTCGCCGAGCTGTCCCCAGAACCCCTTGTCGTCGTCGCCCTCTTCGTTGTTGCTCACGGGGATGACGTCACCGGGGCCGCCGTTCTCTCCGCCCTCGTCGCCGCCTCCGCCGTTCTCGGCGCCCTCGGTCCCGCCCTGGGTGCCGCCGTTTCCGTCTCCGGCCCCTCCCTGGGCTCCACCTTGGGCTCCACCTGTGACGCCGCCGTCCTG
>NZ_JAAKZW010000341.1 GCF_011044995.1 Streptomyces mesophilus
GGGGGTGACGGGGAGGGATTTTTTCCCCTACCCGCCCCTTCCCGAAACTGGGGCTTCGCCCCAGACCCCGCATCCGAACTTCGTTCGGATCTGCTCAAGCGCCGCAGGGGCTGAAAGCTAGAAGGCGACCAGTACCTTCAAAGCCGTGCGCGCGTCCATCGCCTTGTAGCCGTCCGGGACCTCGTCGAGGCCGACGGTGAGGTCGAAGACCGGGGACGGGTCGATCGTGCCGTCCAGTACGTCCGGGAGCAGCTCTGGGATGTACGTGCGCACGGGTGCGACACCGCCGCGCAGGGCGATGTTGCGGTCGAACATGACGCCGAGGTCGAGTCCGGTGCCGCTGCCGTGCGGGACGCCGACGAAGCCGATCGCGCCGCCGTCGCGGGTGATGTTCACGGCGGTGCTCATCGACTGCTCGGTGCCGACCGCCTCCACGACGCAGTGCGCACCTTGGCCCTTGGTGAGCGCCCGTACCGCCTCGACGGCCTCGTCGCCGCGCCCGGCGACCACGTCGGTGGCGCCGAACCGCAGGGCGATATCGGTACGGACCTGGTGGCGCCCGAGCGCGATGATCCGCTCGGCGCCGAGCCGCTTGGCGGCGAGCACCGCGCACAGACCGACGGCGCCGTCACCGACGACGGCGACGGTGGAGCCCTCGCGTACGCCGGCGCCGAGCACCGCGTGGTGACCGGTGCCCATGACGTCCGACAGCGTGAGGAGCGCGGTGAGCAGGTGGTCGTCGGAGGCGGCGTCGGCGGGCAGCTGCACGAGCGTGCCGTCGGCGTGCGGCACCCGCACGGCCTCGCCCTGGCCGCCGTCGTGCCCGACCGCGCCCCAGAAGCCGCCGTGCTCGCAGGACGTGGTCAGCCCCTCGGTGCAGTAGTCGCAGACGCCGTCGGACCACATGAACGGCGCGACGACCAGGTCACCGGCCTTGAACCCGCGCACGTCGGACCCGGTCTCCTCGACGATGCCGAGGAACTCGTGCCCGATCCGCTGCCCCTTCTGCCGCGCGGCCTCGCCGCGGTACGCCCACAGGTCGCTGCCGCAGATACAGGCCCGCAGCACACGGAGCACGGCATCGGTGGGCTGCTGGATCACTGGGTCCGGCACCTCCTCCACGCGCATGTCGTACGGGGCATGGATGGTGGTGGCGCGCATGGCGGTTTTTCCTTCTGCTCTACGGGGTGCTGCGGGTGCGTCCGCCCGCGGAGTTCAGACGGTGGCGCGGCTCTCACGGTACGCCGTGGCCTGCGCCTTCTGCGCGTCGAGGCCGGTCAGAACGCCCCTGACGAGGAGCGCCTGGGCCGCCGCGTAGGTGAGCATGATCCAGAAGTCGGGGCGCGGGAGCTGGGGCCAGTCGGCGATGCCGGTGGCGATCAGGGTGTCCGAGAGCAGGAACAGGGCGCCGCCGATTCCGGCGACCGCACCGAGCCGGGCGGCGCGGTAGGCCATGGCCGTGAGCAGCAGGCTGTACGCGACGACCGGGATGCGCAGCTCGGCGGGGAGATCACCCCACAGCAGGGGGAGGGTGGCGGCGAGGACCACGCTGTACGTGGCGAGCAGGAAGTGGGCGCGTTCGCCGCGCCGTCCGTACCGGGCGAAGAGCACCAGATAGCAGACGTGCCCGGCGGCGAAGCCGCCCATCCCTGCGAGGAAGGCCGCGTCGGCGTCGAACATCAGGAGCACATCGCCGCACCAGCCGAAGAACAGGGCGGCGATCAGGAGCCTCGGGGCCCCGCGCACCACCGCATAGGCGGCGAGCAGAGGCAGCAGCAGGGGCTTGCAGAGCGTGTGCCCGAGGTCCCAGCCGACGAGCAGGGACACGAGGTCCCCGGCCACGGCGGCGGCGAAGGCCCCCGCGAGGATCCGCCTCACGCCACACGCTCCGCGGCGGGCTCGGGAGCGGCGGGTTCGGCGGCGGGTCCGGTAGCGGCCGGCTCGCTTGCGGCGGGCCTGACGTCGGCCTCCGGGGACCAGCCGGGCCCGCGGAACAGCCGGCCGCCCCGCTCACGCCAGCTCCGCGCCGCCTTCAGGTCCTTGGCGATGGACACGTACTCGTGCGTGGCGACCTTCAGCGGGTTGTACGTCTCGATGTTCTTGGTCAGGCCGAAGACGCAGCGCTCGGTCTCGGGCACGAACGAGCCGAACATCCGGTCCCAGACGATCAGGATCCCGCCGAAGTTCCGGTCCAGATAGCCCCCTTGGGAGGCGTGGTGGACACGGTGGTGGGACGGGGTGTTGAAGACGAACTCGTACCACCGCGGCATCCGGTCGATGCGCTCGGTGTGGATCCAGAACTGGTAGACGAGGTTCGCCGAGGAGCAGAAGGCGAGCGCGGCCGGGTGCACACCGCAGGCGATCAGCGGCAGATAGAACGGCCAGGACGTGACGGAGGTCCAGGGCTGGCGCAGCGCCGTGGAGAGGTTGAACTTGCGGCTGGAGTGGTGGACCACGTGGCACGCCCACAGGATGCGGATGACGTGGTGGCCGCGGTGGGACCAGTAGTAGAAGAAGTCCTGCGCGAGCAGCATCAGCGGGACCGTCCACCACAGCACGGGCACGCGCGCGGGCGTGAGTTCGTACACGGCGGTGTAGATCGCGACGACCGGGATCTTCCACAGGAAGTCGAAGCCCAGGCTGCCGAGCCCCATGGTGATGCTGGTGGCGGCGTCCTTGGTCTCGTAGCCGGCGGCGTCCTCGTCAGGGTGCAGCCGGGTGCTGACGATCTCCACGATCGTGAGCAGCACGAAGGCGGGTATGGACCACAGCACCACATCGGGCAGGTTCGGCATGAGTGCACCGTAAGGGCGCTGGTCGGGGCTGGGCTAGAGGTAGTTACCGACAAGTATTACCGGGGGTAGGGGCCGCATTCTTGGCGGTGTCCGCCAACGCGCATACGATGCGGGGTCCACCCACGTGCGCGGCGGGAGGAACACCCTTGCAGGGACTGGACGTTGCTCTCGCCAGACTGGCCGGAACCGTCGTGTCGACGGTCGCCAAGTCGCTGCTCAGCCGGCCCCCGGGCGCCGGTCTCACCGGCGCACCCGTGCGCCGTCGGCCGCTCCCCGGCCAGCGGCCCGGCACCGCGGACACCGCGCGGCTCACCACCGTCCTGGCCGGACGCCTCTCCGCCGCCCACCCCGGCCTGCCCGCGCACGAACGGCTGGCCGCCGTCGACGCCGTACGCGACACCTTCACGGCCGCGGGGCCGATCGACCTCGACCGGGTGTTCGCCGCCCGCCTCGACCCCGAGCTGCTGCGCGCCGAACTGCCCCGCGTGGACGCCTCGTTGAGCGATCCGGCCCAGGCGCTCTTCGAGGAGCTGCTCCGCGTGTGCTGCGTGCACGCCGTGGAGCAGCTCAGCGCGGACCCCTCGTTCGCCGCGCGGGCGGCGGTGGAGCAGACCCGGCAGCTCGGGCGGACCAAGGATCTGGTGGAGGAGTTACGGGGGCCGCGCCCCGAGGCCGTGGCGCTCGCGTTCGAGCAGCGGTACGCGGACTTCGTGGCCGGGACGCACGGCAGACTGGAGCTGTTCGGGCTGACGCTCGGCGGCCCGGAACGTCAGCAGTGGCCGCTGGACACCGCGTACATATCGCTCTCGGTGAGCAGCGAGGACCCCTCGATCGCGCTGCAGGAGGGCCTGGGCGCACCACGCGCCACGGCGTCGAAGATCCGCACCGAGCAGGCCCTTGCGGCGAGCGGCCGCATCCTGCTCCGCGGACCTGCCGGTTCGGGCAAGTCCACGTTGGTCCAGTGGCTCGCGCTCAACGCGGCGCGGCGCACCTTCGCCCCCGAACTCGCCGACTGGAACCGGTGCGTGCCGTTCGTGCTGCGGCTGCGCTCGTTCACGGCGTCAGGGACGCTGCCGATGCCGGAGGAGTTCCTGAAGGCGGCGGGTGTTCCGCTGCATGGTTCGGCCCCGGCGAGCTGGGTGGCCGAACTCCTCACCAGCGGAAGGGCGTTGGTCCTGGTCGACGGTGTCGACGAGGTGCCGCTGCGGCTGCGCAAGCACACCGAGCAGTGGCTGCGCTCCCTGGTCGCGGCGTTTCCACTGGCCCGCTACGTGGTGACGGCCCGCCCCTCCGCCATCCCCGAGGACTGGCTGGCGGACCTCGACTTCACCCCGCATGAACTGCTGCCGATGGAGCGTGACGACATCCGCTCCTTCGTCGCGCACTGGCACACCTCGGCACGCGAGGCCTGCCCCGCCGACCGCGAACAGCTGGACACGTACGAGAGCGGCCTGATCACCGCCCTGACCATGCGCCGGGACCTCGGACGGATGGCCACCAATCCACTGATGTGCGCCCTGCTCTGCGCCCTGAACCGGGACCGGCGGATGCAACTGCCGCGGGCGCGCAAGGAGTTGTACGACGCCGCCCTGGAGATGCTGCTCGTCCGCCGGGACGCCGAGCGGGAGATCAGCTCGGTCGAGGGTGTGCTCCTCAACCGCGAGGAGCAGACGGTGCTCCTTCAGCGCCTCGCGTACTGGATGATCCGCAACGGGCAGCAGGAGGCGCCCCGTTCGGAGGTCGTCGAGATGATCGACGGCTGGCTGGAGGCCATGCCGCAGGTGCGGGCGCAGGGTGATGCCCGCCGGGTGTGCGCGCATCTGCTGATCCGCAGCGGGCTGCTGCGGGAGCCGGTGCCGGGCAGCGTGGCGTTCGTGCACCGCACGTTCCAGGACTACCTGGGCGCGAAGGCGGCCGTGGAGGCGCGGGACTTCGGGGCGCTGGTGCGCAACGCCCACGACGACACCTGGGATGACGTCGTACGGATGGCGGTGGGGCATGCGCGCGTGGAGGAGCGTGCGCGGCTGCTGCGGGGGTTGCTGAAGCGGGCCTCGCAGGTGAAGCGGCACCGCCATCGGCTGGTGCTGCTCGCGGCCGCGTCCCTGGAACATGCGCCGGAGCTGGATCCGGCGGTGCGGGCGGAGGTGGAGGACCGCACGGCGGAGCTGTTGCCGCCTCGGTCGGACGAAGAGGCCAAGCAGCTCGCCGACAAGGCGGGCAAGCTGGTGGTGGAGCTGCTGCCGGGGCCGTCGCCGGAGCTGGACGAGCAGAGTGCGGCGGCTGTCGTGCGGACGGCGCGGCTGGTGGGCGGAGATGCGGCGCTGAGCGTGATCGAGCGGTTCAAGGAGGACACCAGGTTTGACGTACAACAGGAGATCGGAATGGGCTGGAGCCATTTCGACACCCAGGACTACGTGGACGTCGTCCTCAGCCGGATGTCGTCGAGCAATGCCCACCTGTACGTCACCTCCCCCGCACAGACCAGCGCCCTGACGCAGCTCCGACACCTGCGGCAGGTGGCACTGGACGGCGACCAAGGTCTGCCGCCGCAGCTGGCGCACCTGGACCAGCTGGAATCGCTCACGGTCTACAGGAACAGCACACTGTCCGATCTGCGGCCGCTGCGAGATCTGCCGCGGCTGCGGCGCCTGAACCTCAGCCAGTGCCCCTCCGTCCACGACCTGTCCGCGCTGGCGGGCAGCGCTCTGGACAACTTGCACCTCACCGACCTGCCGCCCGACCTCTCCTTGGATCCGTTGCGCGAGATGCGCGACCTGACCCGGCTCGGCCTCAACTACCCCGTGCCGCTTCGCCGAGTGGGCGACCTGGAGACCGGCGAACAGCTCACCGCGCTCGGCCTGTTCGCGAACTCACCCCACATCAGCCTGCGCGGCCTGGACCGCTGGCCCCGGCTCACCTGGCTGTCGCTGGCCGGAAGCGGCCAGGTCACCGAGTTCACCTCCGGATACGCCCCGCCCGACTTGCAGACGCTGCAGATCCTGGACTCCCTCATCGACCCCGCCCATGTCGGGCGCCACCAGAATCTCACCGACCTGTGGCTCCTCCGCTGCGAGATCAGAGGTGGACTCGAACCGTTGCGGGAGCTGCCGCAGTTGCGGCGCCTGCGGTTCGCGGGCTGCACGGCCTTCGACGGCGATCCGCTCGACCTCGGACCCCTGGCCGGTCTCGACGAGCTCAAGATCACCGTCGAGGACGACACCCCCGTGCGCGGCAACCAGGAGATCCCCGAGGACAGGCTGGTACGGAGCAGGACGATGCAGGCCTACCTCATCTGACGGTCACCGCCTCACACCCCCGCCGCCCCCAACCA
>NZ_JAAKZW010000342.1 GCF_011044995.1 Streptomyces mesophilus
CCCGCGCCAAGAAGGCATACGTGGCCGTCGCCATGGCCCTCACCGTGGCGGCCGTCGCCGTCGGTGCGTTCCTGCTGACCCGCCCCGATGCGACCGGCGACACCGCGAAGCCGGCCGCTCCGACCTCCGGCCCCCACGGCAGCGCCGGTCCTGGCGAAGCCGGCGAGAACCCGACCGCCCCGGCGCCCGACAAGTCCCAGAAGGCGACCGCGTCCCCGGGCGGCAAGGACAAGGACGGCGCGAAGGACACGACCGACG
The DNA here is from genome assembly GCF_011044995.1 of Streptomyces mesophilus. Classification (GTDB taxonomy): domain Bacteria; phylum Actinomycetota; class Actinomycetes; order Streptomycetales; family Streptomycetaceae; genus Streptomyces; species Streptomyces mesophilus. The sequence continues at coordinate 259 of NZ_JAAKZW010000342.1, forward strand.
GCGCCGACACCACGTCCGGGTCCGCCGGAACCGGCGGCGACCAGGACACCGAGCCGACGGCCGGCGAGACGGCGGAAGCCGGGACCAGCGGAGCAAGCGGCGCCGGCACGAGCACGGGAGGCGGGGTCACCGACCCGGACCCTGCTCCGACCAGGACCACGGCAGCCCCCGCCAAACCGCCGTGGATCACCGACTGCACGTACTACTCGGGCACGACCGAAACCATCTACGGCCACAAGGGCACCCGCGTGGTCCAGGTCCAGTGCATGCTCACCAAACGCGGCTACAGCGTGGGCGCCGGCGGCGTGGACGGCGAGTTCGGCCCCGACACCCGCACCGCGGTCAAACGCTTCCAGACCGCCAAGGGCCTGGACGCGGACGGCCGAGTGGGCCCCAACACCTGGGCGGCCCTGCGCAGCTGGACGTAGCAAAGACGAACGGGGGACCAAACGTCGGGAGGAAACGGCCAAACCGGCCGTTCTCCGCGACATATGGTCCCCCGGACGTGTCGACGCCAACGGGCGGGAGGGTCAGTCCTGTTCGCCCAGGATGGTGCGGAGGGGGGTGGGGAGGAGGTTCTCGCACTGTTTCTGGGCTGCGTGGGTGTTTGCGTCGCGTTCGCAGATGTAGAAGTCGCGGTAGGCGATCTGGGCCGTGAAGGTCAGGGCGACCATGGCCAGGGCCAGGCCGGCCGTGACCAGGCCGCTCACCGCGGCCGTCTTCTGCGGCTTGCCCGAGGAGACCGCGGGGGCCGGCTGGGTCGGGTCGGGGGTGCGCGGCTTCGTGCGCAGCGCGGTCACACCCCAGTAGACGGCGAGCGCACCGAGCAGCAGCGCCACGTAGGGCCAGCCGAAGAGCCCGAAGAAGAACGCCCACATGCCGCCGAGCAGCGCATACCGCGCACGGCGCTGCGCCGGGTCGGTCGGGTCCCAGCGCATCCCGCCCATCGGACCGCCCTGACCGCCCTGCCCGTTCGGACCGCCCTCGGATCCGCCGGGACGCTGGCCGAAGCCGCCGGAGGAACGGCCGGGCTGCTGCGAGCTCCAGCCGGGACCCGAACCGTCACCGCCCTGCTCACCGTCGGGATGACGGGGACGCCAAGGCTGCTCCGGAGCACCCTCGGGCGGGGGCGCGAAGGGGTTGTCCTCACCCTTCCCCGTGTCCTGCGGCGCGCCCTGCGCAGGCTGATCGTCCGGCGCGACCTGCGGAGACTGGTCCTGCGGCGACGAAGGTGAGGGCATGCGGTCCGGCATCAGGTGTGCGTCTTTCCCCGTAGTCGGTGGATTGCCCGGCCGGGCCGGCTGAGCAGCGGCGCGCGCCTGGCAGTCCTTGGAGCTTGCTCCCCAGACGCTACCTCCCGGTCACGCCACCGTCCCGTGGGGGCCGTCGGGTGTGCCGGTATCGTTGCTGACGGTCGGGCGCTTCGTAGAGTTCCCCGTATCGGGGGCACCGAAGCATTCGTACGACCGTACAAAGCCAGGACCACCACGCGCTGATGCGCTGCCGATGCGAAAGGGCCCCGCTGTGGCCACCCCCGTAAGCACGCCGCCGAAGCGGCTTGTCGTCCTCGTGTCGGGCTCGGGCACCAATCTGCAGGCCCTGCTCGACGCCGCGGCCGACCCCGCGTTCGGCGCCGAGATCGTGGCGGTGGGCGCGGACCGGGACAACATCGCCGGTCTCGAGCGCGCACGGAAGGCCGGTCTGCCGACCTTCGTCTGCCGTGTGAAGGACTTCGACGACCGCGCCGCCTGGGACCGTGAGCTGGCGGAAGCGACAGCCGCCCACGCGCCGGATCTGGTGGTGTCGGCGGGCTTCATGAAGATCCTGGGCAAGGAGTTCCTGGCCCGGTTCGGCGGTTGCACCGTCAATACGCATCCGGCGCTGCTGCCGTCTTTCCCCGGTGCCCATGGCGTACGCGACGCGCTCGCGTACGGCGCGAAGGTCACCGGCTGCACCGTCCACTTCGTCGACGACGGCGTCGACACCGGGCCGATCATCGCGCAGGGCGTGGTGGAGGTCCTGGACGAGGACGACGAATCCGCGCTCCATGAGCGCATCAAGGAAGTCGAGCGAACGCTGCTCGTCGAGGTCGTGGGCCGGCTCGCCCGCCACGGCCATCGCATTGAGGGACGAAAGGTATCCATCCCGTGACCGCCGCTTCTTCTGGACAGCGCCCCATCCGCCGGGCCCTGATCAGCGTCTACGACAAGACCGGGCTCGAGGACCTCGCCCAGGGCCTGCACGAGGCCGGTGTCCAGCTGGTGTCGACCGGCTCCACCGCCTCGAAGATCGCCGCGGCCGGTGTGCCCGTCACCAAGGTCGAGGAACTGACCGGCTTCCCCGAGTGCCTGGACGGCCGGGTCAAGACGCTGCACCCGCGCGTGCACGCCGGCATCCTCGCCGACCTGCGCCTGGACACGCACCGCTCGCAGCTCGAAGAGCTCGGTGTCGAGCCCTTCGAGCTCGTGGTCGTGAACCTGTACCCCTTCAAGCAGACCGTCGCCTCGGGCGCTTCGCCCGACGAGTGCGTGGAGCAGATCGACATCGGCGGCCCGTCGATGGTCCGCGCCGCCGCCAAGAACCACCCGTCGGTCGCGGTCGTCACCAGCCCCGCGCGGTACGCGGACGTCCTCGCGGCGGTACGCGACGGCGGCTTCGACCTGACGGCCCGCAAGCGCCTCGCGGCGGAAGCGTTCCAGCACACGGCGTCGTACGACGTGGCGGTGGCGTCCTGGTTCGCGGCCGACTACGCGGCGGCGGACGACAGCGGTCTGCCGGACTTCCTCGGCAACACCTACGAGCGCTCCAACGTCCTGCGCTACGGCGAGAACCCGCACCAGCCGGCCGCCCTTTACGTGGACGGCACGGGTGGCCTGGCGGCCGCCGAGCAGCTGCACGGCAAGGAGATGTCGTACAACAACTACACGGACACGGACGCCGCGCGCCGTGCCGCGTACGACCACGCCGAGCCCTGCGTCGCGATCATCAAGCACGCCAACCCGTGCGGAATCGCCATCGGCGACGACGTGGCCGAGGCCCACCGCAAGGCCCACGCCTGCGACCCGCTCTCCGCCTTCGGCGGCGTGATCGCGGTCAACCGTCCCGTATCCGTCGCCATGGCCGAGCAGGTCGCCGAGATCTTCACCGAGGTCATCGTGGCCCCGGACTACGAGGACGGCGCGGTCGAGGTCCTGGCCCGCAAGAAGAACATCCGCGTCCTGCGGTGTGCGGACGCCCCCTCTTCGCCGGTCGAGGTCAAGCCGGTCGACGGCGGCGCGCTGCTCCAGGTCACCGACCGCCTCCAGGCGGACGGCGACGACCCGGCCAACTGGACCCTGGCGACGGGCGACGCGCTCTCCGCCGCCGAGCTCGCGGACCTGGCCTTCGCCTGGAAGGCCTGCCGCGCGGTGAAGTCCAACGCGATCCTGCTCGCCAAGGACGGCGCCTCGGTGGGCGTCGGGATGGGCCAGGTCAACCGGGTCGACTCGGCCAAGCTCGCGGTCGAGCGCGCGGGCGAGGAGCGGGCGCGCGGCTCCTACGCCGCGTCGGACGCGTTCTTCCCGTTCCCGGACGGCCTGGAGATCCTGACGGCCGCGGGCGTCAAGGCTGTTGTCCAGCCGGGCGGTTCGGTCCGCGACGAGCTGGTCGTCGAGGCGGCGAAGGCGGCGGGCGTGACGATGTACTTCACGGGGACGCGTCACTTCTTCCACTGACCTCTGGTGGTCCGGCGGGGTCCGGGAGCTTCGGCTCCTGGGCCCCGTCGGCGTTTGCGGCCCCGGGATCCGTCAGGGCTTCGCCCCCTCCCCCGGCCTCCCGCCCTCCGTCGGCGCGCGGCTTTTCCAGGGATACGGGAACGAGGTCCGCCGCATCCGTCAGCGGCGAGCTCTCCGAAACCTTCCCCAGCGCAGCCCACCGCGTCGCCCGCGACCCAGTGTCGTGCCAGGACGAGTCGAGGAAGTCGTACGGCTCGAAGGCCGACTCGGCAGCCGGAACCACGGGCCCGGGATCCGGCACCTGCTCAGCGGCCGCCGAGCCCCGCCGCGGCCACCACCGGGGCAGCCGCCGAGCCCGCCGCCCGACCGGTTCAGCGGACTCGGCGGATACCGCGCTGTCGACGGACGCGGCGGTGTCGACGGGCTCGACCGCCGGCTCGGCAGACGTCACCTTGGGCGTGCGCGCCCGCCATCCTCGTACGCCCAGAGCCAGCGGCATCCCGCACAGCAGGACCCAGCCGCAGGCCGCGCCCCCGGCCTGCCACCCCACCGGTCCGAACGACGCGAGCGTGCCCACGCCGAGCGGGCCGCCGGCGAGTGCGGCGAGCACGGCGAGCGCGAGGCCGGTGAGCAGGGCCGCGAGCCCGGTCGTCAGCGCGGTCGCACCCCGGCTCCACACCTCCTCGCGCTCCCCCTTCGCCGGCGCCGCGCACCGCACGGCGAACCATCCGACGGTCAGCCCGGCGAGCGCCGGTACCGCGAGGCAGGCCCAGGTCAGCGGGGTGCCGGGCCCGGGTGAAGGCACCGCGGCGAGCAGCGGGAAGGACGGCAGGAGCGGACCGCCGTCGGGGGTCCCGAGCGGCCAGGCGACCAGTCCGGTGCCCAGGAGCACGCCCGGGCCGAGCGCGTAGGCGGCGCCCCACACCGCGGCGTTGGGCACGAGGACCGCGGCGAGCAGCAGCACCGCGACCCGGCCGGACCACGCGCCCGTCAGCTGCAGGAACGAGGCCTGCGCGGCATCAAGGTGCAGCCCGAGCGAGACGGCCACGAGCAGCGCGCCGCCGCCGAACAGGACCAGCACACCGGCTGTCGCCGAGCGCACGGCGGCGGCGAGTTGGTCGCTGCGGTCCAGGAGCGCACGTACCGGCGAAGTGTCCTGGAGGCGGTACGCGAAGGAGGGCAGCGGACCGCGCGGCCGGCCGTACGCCGTCCACACCCCGGCGGCCGCGGCGGCGCCCGCGAGCAGCGGCAGATGGACGGCCGCGCTGAGCGGATCCGCGGACAGCGGGCCGCCCCTCGCATAGAGCAGCGCGGCGGTTCCGACGAGGAGATAGCCGCCGGCCACCCCGCCCAGCGCGGTCCGTACGTCCGGCGCCGTGTCGGCCGCGTCGCGGGCCGCGCGGTGCACGAGCAGCGCGGGCAGGCCGAGCAGCAGGAGCGGCGTGATGCCGACCGGGGCCGGTACGCCGGTGAGCGTGTCGGGCCGGACGAGTTCGGTGCCGTGGGCGAGCAGCCACAGTCCCGCGGCCACGTGGAGTGCCGCGCCGGGGCCGCTGTCCGGGTACGGCGAGGAGATCCAGAAGGCCATCACCAGGACGGCCAGCGCGCCGAGCCCGAGCCCCGCGGCGATCGCGCCGCCGAGGAGGCAGGGCACGAGCGCCGACGATCTGCGGCGCGTGGCAAGGGCATTGAGCAGGGCCTGCGGCGTGACCGCGGGCCCTTCCGGCTGCGCGCTGCGGTCGGTCGTGTGCGTCACGCCCGCCATGGTCCCAACGACACGCGCGCTCTTCGCGTAACAGGCGAATGCCCGAAGTGTCGCCCAATATACGTTTATGTACTTATCGGGGCACCGTCCTGCCATGGGCCCCGGTCCCACAGCCCACGGTGTGGAGAGTCCGACATGACGCAGAGCCCCGCCGCCCCACTGCCCGGCCCCGAGGAGCGCCGTCGGCTGCGGGAGGCGAACGACCTGAGCCAGGCCCAGGTCGCCGAGCTGGTCGGCGTCACCCGGGAGACGGTCCGCTCATGGGAGTCGGGCCGCACGAACCCACGGGGACGCACCCGGGAGGCGTACGCGGGGTTGCTGACGAGTTGGGGTGGGGGGAAGTCGGGTGGGCTCGGAGTTGGTGGGACGAGGTCGGGTGGGCTCAGGGCC
>NZ_JAAKZW010000343.1 GCF_011044995.1 Streptomyces mesophilus
GCGGGAAGCCGCACGATGATGCGACGGTGGTGTGGGTGGAGTTGTAGCCGCGCCTCGGGTGGGGCCTAGCTGCACCTCGGGAGGGGCTACTGCTCGCCGCCCGCGTTGAGCTGGTGCAGCAGCCGGGCCAGTTCGGCGACCTCGGCGCGGTCCCAGCCGGCGAGCTGGCGGACATAGCGCCCGCGCCGCGCACCGCGCACGGTGCGGAACCGGTCGCACCCCTCCTCCGTCAGGCGCACCAGCGCCGCCCGCCCGTCCGCCGGATCGGGCTCGCGCGCCACCAGACCGAGGTCCTCCAGGGCGCGCAGCTGACGGCTCATCGTGGCCTTGCCGACACCGAAGTACGCGGCGAGTTCCGTGGCCCGCTGCGGACCGCCCTCGTCCAGTCGTACGAGCAGGCCGTACGCGGCGGGTTCGAGCTCCGGGTGGACCGCACGCGCCATCTCGCCGGAACTGGCCCGCGCGCGCCGCAGAAACACCGTCAACTCCCGCTCCAGAGCGAGGAATTCGTGGTCCACACCACTTTCCGGCGGGACGGGGCGCGCGGAGTCGTCTCCGCGGTCGTGCACTTCAGAGGCCATGAAACGCTTTCCGATACTGAAAGTTTCTGCCAACCGCGGCCGTTGCCGCAGCTCGGCCAGTATTTCGCAGGCGTAGACCAACGGCAGCCCCAAGGCCCTCTTCCCACCCGCGAGTCCTGCTGCGTAGCTTCATTGGTGACATGTTCACGCCCCACCTGGGCGACATGTCGACAGATCCCCCCACCGGAGCCCCGTCGTCGGGCTCCACGAGGCCTTCGGAGGCACGCACATGTCCGTGCACAGACCCGGAAGACCCCGTACCACTCGCCTCACCACTCGCATCACCCGCACTCCTCGCACCTCTCGTCGGTCGAGCAACCGCTCCCGCGTCACCGCGGCCGGGATCCTCCTCTCCGTCCTCTCTCTCCTGATCACTCTGCCCGCCACCTCCCAGGCCGCCGAGATCGCCGACAAACCCGCCCGCGGCGAGGCCCGCATGGGCCAGGGCGTCATCGCACACGACGGCCAGGGCGGTCTCCCCCGCGAGAGCCGCGCCGTCCAGACCGAGGGCGTCGACGTCTCCAGCCACCAGGGCAACGTCAACTGGGCGTCCCTGTGGTCGAGCGGAGTGAAGTGGGCCTACACGAAGGCCACCGAGGGGACGTACTACAAGAACCCCTACTTCGCGCAGCAGTACAACGGCTCGTACAACGTCGGCATGATCCGCGGCGCGTACCACTTCGCCACGCCCGACACGACCACGGGGACCGCGCAGGCCGACTACTTCGTCAACAACGGCGGCGGCTGGTCCCGCGACGGCAAGACCCTTCCGGGCGTCCTCGACATCGAGTGGAACCCCTACGGCGCGGCCTGCTACGGCAAGAGCCAGTCCGCGATGGTCACGTGGATCCGCGACTTCCTCAACCGCTACAAGGCCCGCACGGGCCGCGACGCGGTGATCTACACGGCGACGAGCTGGTGGACCCAGTGCACCGGCAACTACGGCGGCTTCGGCGCGACCAACCCGCTCTGGATCGCCCGCTACAACACGACACCGGGCACGCTGCCGGCCGGCTGGGGCTTTTACACGATGTGGCAGTACACGTCCTCCGGACCGATCGTGGGTGACCACAACAAGTTCAACGGAGCCCTCGACCGCGTAGTGGCGCTGGCCAACGGCTAGCCTTCCGCCGCACCTCCCGCCTTCGGCACCCGGGCAACGCATCAACGCTGCCCGGGTGTTCGTGTGCCACCGGGCGGCGCCGACCCCGCCCGGCTACGCGCCGGTGTGCAGCTTCACGTGCAAGGCGTGGATTTGTTCGGTGAGTTCGGGGACCGGGCCCTCGACGGTGACGTTCGGGGCGACGGTGTTGACGGGGAGTGCGGCCACCGGGCCCTGGGGTACGCCGAGTTCCCGGAGCCAGCCCGTGAGCTGGGCCGAGGAGGCGACGTACACGATGCGCGCCAGGCCGACCCAGGCGTGGGCGGCGGAGCACATCGGGCAGTGTTCGCCCGAGGTGTAGACGGTGGCGCCGGCGCGCTCCTCGGGGGTCAGGTGCTCGGCGGCCCAGCGGGCGAGGGCGAACTCGGGGTGGCGGGTGTGGTCGCCGTCGGCGACGCGGTTGCGGTCCTCGGCGCGGGCGTTTCCTTCGGCGTCGACGAGGACGGAGCCGAAGGGTTCGTCGCCGGCGTCGAGGGCTTCGGCGGCGAGTTCGATGCAGCGGCGGAGGTGGCGCATGTCGGTGTCGTTGACCATGGGGTCAGGGTAGGCACCCGGTCCGCCCGCCACCCGAGGAAACGGCCCGAGCCCTCAAGCGAACGGCCCGAGCCCCCACGTACGGGAACCCGGGCCGCCACCTCATCCGGTCGCGTCCGTCACGCCGCGACCGGAACCTCCGCCGGCGCGGACGCCGGGGCGAGGGCCAGGTCGAGGACCTGGCGGACATCCGTCACCGGGTGGACGTCCAGCTTGGCCAGGACCTCGGCCGGCACGTCATCCAGATCCGCCTCGTTCCGCTTCGGAATGATCACCGTCGTGACACCCGCCCGGTGCGCGGCGAGCAGCTTCTGCTTCACGCCGCCGATGGGCAGCACCCGCCCGGTCAGCGAGACCTCGCCGGTCATCGCCACATCCGTACGGACCAGGCGTCCGGACAGGAGCGAGGCGAGCGCGGTCGTCATGGTGACGCCGGCGCTCGGACCGTCCTTCGGCACCGCGCCCGCGGGGAAGTGGATGTGCACCCCGCGCTCCTTCAAGTCGGCCACGGGGAGCTCCAGTTCCGCGCCGTGCGAGCGCAGGAAGGAGAGCGCGATCTGGGCCGATTCCTTCATCACGTCGCCGAGCTGACCGGTCAGGGTCAGACCCGCCGCGCCTGTCTCCGGGTCGGCGAGCGAGGCCTCGACGAAGAGGACGTCGCCGCCCGCTCCCGTGACCGCGAGACCCGTCGCCACGCCCGGCACCGCAGTGCGCCGCTCGGCCGGGTCCTGGGCGGACTCGGGGACGTGGTGCGGTCGGCCGATGAGTTCGCGCAGATTCTCGGCGCCGACCGTGAACGGCAGCTCGCGGTCGCCGAGTTCGTGCTGCGCCGCGACCTTGCGGAGCACCCGGGTGATGGCACGCTCCAGGTTGCGGACGCCGGCCTCGCGGGTGTACTCGCCGGCCAGCTTGCGCAGCGCGTCCTCCTCGACCGTGACCTCGTCGCCGTTGAGGCCCGAGCGCTCCAGCTGCCTCGGCAGCAGGTGGTCGCGGGCGATGACGACCTTCTCGTCCTCTGTGTAGCCGTCGAGCCGTACGAGGTCCATACGGTCGAGCAGCGCCTCGGGGATCGCTTCGAGGACGTTGGCGGTGGCGAGGAACACCACGTCGCTGAGGTCGAGTTCGACCTCCAGGTAGTGGTCGCGGAAGGTGTGGTTCTGCGCCGGGTCGAGGACTTCGAGGAGCGCCGCCGCGGGGTCGCCGCGGAAGTCGGAGCCCACCTTGTCGATCTCGTCGAGGAGCACGACCGGGTTCATGGACCCGGCCTCCTTGATGGCGCGGACGATCCGGCCGGGCAGCGCGCCCACGTACGTACGGCGGTGACCGCGGATCTCCGCTTCATCCCGTACGCCGCCGAGCGCGACCCGCACGAACTTGCGCCCCATCGCGTGCGCGACGGACTCACCGAGGCTGGTCTTGCCGACACCGGGCGGGCCGACGAGCGCGAGAACGGCACCTCCGCGTCGCCCGCCGACCACGCCCAGGCCCCGGTCGGTGCGCCGCTTTCGCACCGCCAGGTATTCGGTGATCCGCTCCTTCACGTCGTCGAGGCCCGCATGCTCGGCGTCGAGCACGGACTTGGCGCCCTGGATGTCGTACGCGTCCTCGGTCCGCTCGCTCCAGGGGAGCTCCAGGACCGTGTCGAGCCAGGTGCGGATCCAACTGCCCTCGGGGGACTGGTCGCTGGACCGCTCCAGCTTGTCGACCTCCTTGAGCGCGGCCTCCCGTACCTTCTCGGGCAGGTCGGCGGCCTCGACGCGGGCGCGGTAGTCGTCCGACTCCTCGCCCTCGCTCTCGCCGTTGATCTCGCGCAGCTCCTTGCGTACGGCTTCGAGCTGGCGGCGCAGGAGGAACTCGCGCTGCTGCTTGTCGACGCCCTCCTGGACGTCCTTGGCGATGGACTCGGCGACGTCCTGCTCGGCGAGGTGCTCGCTGAGCCACTGGACGGCGAGCTTGAGGCGGGCCACCGGGTCGGTGGTCTCCAGGAGTTCGACCTTCTGGGCGGTGGACAGGAACGGCGAGTAGCCGGAGTTGTCGGCGAGCGCGCCCACGTCGTCGATCTGCTGGACGCGGTCGACGACCTGCCAGGCGCCGCGCTTGCGCAGCCAGCTGGTGGCAAGGGCCTTGTATTCCTTGACCAGTTCGGTGACGGCACCCGGCAGGGGATCGGGGTCGCTGTCGTCGACCTGGGTGCCCTCGACCCACAGGGCCGCGCCGGGACCGGTCGTCCCTGCGCCGATCTGCACCCGCCGCCGCGCCCGGATCAGGGCGCCGGGGTCGCCGTCGGCGAGGCGGCCGACCTGCTCGACGGTGCCGAGCACGCCGATACCGGCGTACGTGCCGTCGATGCGCGGCACGAGGAGCACGCGTGGCTTACCGGTCTGGCCGCGCGCGGCGGCCTGTGCGGCCTCCACCGCGGCGCGTACATCCGGATCGTTGAGGTCGAGCGGGACGACCATGCCGGGCAGGACGACCTCGTCGTCGAGCGGCAGGACGGGCAGGGTGAGCGGTGCGGACGTCGAAGCCATGATCTCCCCTTCGGCATTCAAGTTGAGCTATGCCGACTCAATGCTTGTGCGCCGCTCAATGTTCCCCAGGGGGCGTTCGCTGTGAGCGATCACGTCGAGCGCCCGGGACGAACGGCGTCATGCCCCTGGGATGACCAGGACCTTTCCTCGTATGCGGCCTGCCTCGCCGAGGCGGTGGACCTCCGCGAGGCGGGACAGCGGGTACGTGCCGCTGATGTCCACGGCGACCGTGCCCGCGTCCACCAGGGCGACGAGGGCCGCCAGGTCCGCGGGGTCGTTGCGGGCGACCATGTGCAGGGCGGTCACCTCCGGGCCCGCTTCGACCGGGGTGGCGATCGAGACGATCCGGCCGCCCGGCCGCACCAGCGGCACGAGGGCCGCGGCGTCCTGCGGGCCGAGCGGGACCAGGTTGAGGAGGGTGTCCACCTGGCCGGCGAGCGCCTCGGCCACCGGCGTGACCGTGTAGTCGATCACCTCGTCCGCCCCCTGCCGCCGCACGGCATCGGTGCTGCGCGGACCTGCCGTGGCGACCACGTGAGCTCCGGCGTGCCTGGCCAGTTGTGTGACAAGACCTCCGACACCTCCTCCCGCTCCGTTGACCAGAACGCGCTGACCGGCCGAGACCTTCCCGTGCTCGAACACCGCCTGCCATGCGGTGAGCCCTGCGACGGGCAGGGCCGCCGCGTGTGCGAGCGGGATCGAGGCGGGTGCCGGCACGAGAGCGGCGGCCGGAGCCCGTACGTACTCGGCGGCTCCGCCCGCGCCGTCCACGCGTCCGAGCACCCGGTCGCCGACCGCCAAGCCGGTGACGTCCGGGCCGAGTTCGGTCACCGTGCCGGCGACGTCCCAGCCCGGGACGTACGGCAGTTCCACCGGCAGGAATCGCTGCAACAGCCCCTGCCGCAGGGCCGCTTCGGTCGGGTTGAACGAGGTCGCGGCGACCCGGACAACGACCTCACCGGCGGCCGGCCTCGGCCGGGGAGCTTCTTCGTGGCGGATCACCGAGGGGCCGCCGAACTCGTGGATGCGGGCGGCCTTCATCGTCGCGGGCTGTGCGTTTGGGGGCGTCTTCGCGGGCTGTGCGTTTGGGGTCGTCTTCGCCGGCTGCTCATTCGTGGTCGCCTTCGCGGGCTGTGCGCTCTTGATCGTCATGACGTCGAAGCTAGGGCCGGCGCGGGAGACGATCCATGCGTACGAGTGCCGCATTCATACGCGTCCGTCTCGCACCCACCCCACACCCCCTT
>NZ_JAAKZW010000344.1 GCF_011044995.1 Streptomyces mesophilus
ACCCTGCGCGTCCCTGCCTGGCCTCGCCTGGTTCCGCCTGGCCTGGCCCCGCCCTCAGGCGAACGCCAGCCAGGCAAACGTCGACCAGGTCGGGGACGCTCCCTTCGCCCCCGACCCGGCCGGACCCATGTACTCAGTGCGCCGCCGACTCCCAATCCGTGCCCACGCCCACCGACACGTCCAGCGGTGCCCGCAGGGTTACCGCTGAGGACATCTCGCGGCGGACCAGGTGCTCGACCTGGGTGCGCTCGCCGGGGGCGATTTCCAGGACGACTTCGTCGTGGACCTGGAGGAGGAGGCGGGACGTGAGCTGTTCGGCCTGGAGGGCCTTGTCGACGTTGAGCATCGCGATCTTGACGATGTCCGCCGCCGTGCCCTGGATCGGCGCGTTCAGCGCCATCCGCTCCGCGGCCTCGCGGCGCTGGCGGTTGTCGCTGTTGAGGTCCGGGAGGTAGCGGCGGCGGCCGAGCATCGTGGCCGTGTAACCCGTCGCGCGGGCCTCGTCGACGGCGCGGCGCAGATAGTCCCGTACGCCGCCGAAGCGCTCGAAGTAGGTGTCCATCAGGCCCCGGGCCTCGCCCGCGTCGATGTTCAGCTGCTGCGAGAGTCCGAACGCGGACAGGCCATAGGCCAGGCCGTACGACATGGCCTTGATCTTGCGGCGCATCTCGGCGTCGACATCCGCCTTGGCCACGGAGAAGACCTGCGAGGCCACCGTGGTGTGCAGGTCCTCGCCCGAGGTGAAGGCCTCCAGCAGGCCCTCGTCCTCGGAGAGGTGGGCCATGACGCGCAGCTCGATCTGGCTGTAGTCGGCCGTCATCAGCGACTCATAGCCTTCGCCGACGACGAAGCCGCGGCGGATGGCGCGGCCCTCGTCGGTGCGCACCGGTACGTTCTGCAGGTTCGGCTCGGTGGACGAGAGACGGCCCGTCGCGGCGACGGTCTGGCTGAACGTGGTGTGGATCCGGCCGTCGGCGGCGATCGTCTTGATCAGGCCTTCGACCGTGACCCGCAGCTTCGCCTGCTCGCGGTGGCGGAGCATGATGACCGGCAGTTCGTTGTCGGTCTGGGCGGCGAGCCAGGCGAGCGCGTCGGCGTCCGTCGTATAGCCGGTCTTGGTCTTCTTGGTCTTGGGCAGACCGAGCTCGGCGAAGAGGACTTCCTGGAGCTGCTTGGGCGAGCCCAGGTTGAACTCGTGGCCCGCGGCCTCGTGCGCTTCCTTGACCGCCTGCTGCACGGCGCCCGCGAACTGCTGCTCCATCGCCTCGAGATGGGGCCGGTCGGCGGCGATACCGGACCGCTCCATCCGGGCCAGGAGCAGCGACGTCGGCAGCTCGACGTCGGTGAGGAGCTCGGCCGCGCCGACCTCCTTGAGCTTCTCGGTGAACGTCGTGCCCAGGTCGAGAATGGTGCGCGCCTGGTGCATCAGGGCATCGGCCTCGGCACTGTCCTCCGCACCGAACGCCAGCTGGCCCTCGGCGGCCGAGGCCGGAGCGAGCTCACGGCCCAGATACTCCAGGGAGAGCGCGTCGAGCGCGAAGGAGCGGCGGCCGGGCTTCACGAGATACGCGGCGAGCGCACTGTCCATCGCGATGCCCTCGATGACCCAGCCGTGCTCGGCGAACACACGGATCACGTTCTTCGCGTTGTGCAGGACCTTCGGCTTCTCGGCGTCCGCGAGCCACGCGGCGAAGGCCTTCTCGTCGGCCTCGTCCAGCTCGGACGGATCGAACCAGGCGGCCGCACCGTCGGCGGACGCGAGCGCGACCTCGGCCACCGAACCCGTGCCGAGCGCCCACGCGTCAACGCTCGCCAGACCCAGGACCTGCGTGCCGTGCTCGTCGAGCCAGGGCTTCAGCTCGCCCGTGGACAGGACCTGACCGTCGACCTCGACACCGGGCGCCGCCGGCGTCTCCTCGACCTCCTCGGAGCCCGGGTCCACGGCGAGCAGCCGCTCACGCAGCGAAGGGTTACGGATCTCGAGCGTGTCGAGGATCATCGCGAGCGCCTTGCGGTCGTACGCCCGGCGCTCCAACTCCGTCGCAGACTTGGGCAGTTCGACGTCGCGGACCATCTCGGTGAGCCGGCGGTTGGTCTTCACCGCGTCGAGGTGCTCGCGCAGATTCGCGCCCGCCTTGCCCTTCACCTCTTCGGCCCGCTCGACGAGCTCGGCGAAGGAACCGAACTGATTGATCCACTTCGCGGCGGTCTTCTCGCCGACGCCGGGGATGCCCGGCAGGTTGTCCGACGGGTCGCCGCGCAGCGCCGCGAAGTCCGGGTACTGGGACGGCGTGAGCCCGTACTTCTCCTGGACCTTCTCCGGCGTGAAACGGGTGAGCTCCGAGACACCCTTGGTCGGATAGAGCACCGTCACGTTCTCGGAGACCAGCTGGAACGAGTCGCGGTCGCCGGTCACGATCAGGACCTCGAAACCCGCGGCCTCGGCCTGGGTGGTCAGCGTGGCGATGACGTCGTCGGCCTCGAAGCCGTCCACCGCGAACCGGTCCACGTCCATCGCGTCGAGGACCTCGCCGATCAGCTCGACCTGCCCCTTGAACTCGTCCGGGGTCTTCGACCTGTTCGCCTTGTACTCGGGGAACTCCGTCGACCGCCACGTCTTGCGCGATACGTCGAAGGCCACCGCGAAGTGCGTGGGCTCCTCGTCACGCAGGGTGTTCGCCAGCATCGACGCGAACCCGTAGATCGCGTTGGTGGGCTGACCAGTCGCCGTCGTGAAGTTCTCCGCGGGCAGCGCGAAGAACGCCCGGTAGGCGAGCGAGTGCCCGTCCATGAGCATCAGGCGCGGTCGGGACTGTGTCTGCTGCGTGTTCGGTGTCTTCTCTGCCACGTCCCCGATCCTCCCACGCCCCACTGACAGTCAGGCCCGCCCCGTGCCCTGAGCGTGAGCCCGGTCACCTCCGCGTGGCAGGATCGGGACGTACGACAAAGACCGCTCGAAGGAGAACGGCCATGGCAGGCAAGCCCCCCGCCGGCGATCCCGTCCAGGACGCACCCGAGGTGGCCGCGCCGCAGCACGCGGCCGCCGGGCTGCCCGCCATCGGCCATACGCTGCGGATGGCGCAGCAGCAGATGGGCGTCAAGCGCACCGCCCTCACCCTCCTTCGCGTCAACCAGAAGGACGGCTTCGACTGCCCCGGCTGCGCCTGGCCGGAGCCGGAACACCGGCACAAGGCGGAGTTCTGCGAGAACGGCGCGAAGGCCGTCGCCGAAGAGGCGACGCTGCGCCGCGTGACCCCCGACTTCTTCACCGCGCACCCGGTGAGCGACCTCGCCCGCCGCAGCGGCTACTGGCTCGGCCAACAGGGCCGGCTCACCCAGCCCATGTACCTCGCCGAGGGCGCCGACCGCTACGAAGCAGTCACCTGGGAGCGGGCCTTCGACATCGTCGCCGAGGAACTCGACGCCCTCTCCTCGCCCGACGAGGCCGTCTTCTACACATCGGGCCGCACGAGCAACGAGGCGGCGTTCCTCTACCAGCTCTTCGCCCGCGAGTTCGGCACCAACAATCTGCCGGACTGCTCCAACATGTGCCACGAGTCCTCCGGTTCGGCCCTCGTCGAGACCATCGGCATCGGCAAGGGCAGCGTGCTGCTCGAGGACCTCTACAAGGCCGACCTGATCATCGTCGCCGGACAGAACCCGGGCACGAACCACCCCCGAATGCTCTCCGCACTGGAGAAAGCCAAGGCGGGCGGCGCGAAGATCATCACGGTCAACCCGCTGCCCGAGGCCGGGATGGAGCGGTTCAAGAACCCGCAGACCCCGCAGGGCATGCTCAAGGGCACCGCCCTCACCGACCTCTTCCTGCAGATCCGCCTCGGCGGCGACCAAGCCCTCTTCCGCCTCCTCAACAAGCTGATCCTCGAGACGCAAGGCGCCGTCGACGAGCAGTTCATCCGCGAACACACCCACGGATACGAGGAGTTCGCCACCACCGCGCGCGAAGCCGACTGGGACGAGACCCTCACCGCCACCGGCCTGACCCGCGAGAAGATCGACGAAGCACTGCGGATGATCCTCGCCTCCGAGCGCACGATCGTCTGCTGGGCCATGGGCCTGACCCAGCACAAGCACGCCGTCCCCACCATCCGCGAGGTCGTCAACTTCCTGCTCCTGCGCGGCAACATCGGCCGCCCCGGCGCCGGCGTCTGCCCCGTACGCGGCCACTCCAACGTCCAGGGCGACCGCACCATGGGCATCTTCGAACGGCCCGCGCCCGCGTTCCTCGACGCCCTGGAGAAGGAGTTCGGCTTCGCGCCGCCACGCCACCACGGACTCGACGTCGTACGCGCCATCCGCGCCCTGCGCGACGGCGAAGCCAAGGTGTTCTTCGGCATGGGCGGCAACTTCGTGGCCGCCAGCCCCGACACCGAAGTCACCGAGGCGGCCATGCGGCGCGCCCGCCTCACCGTCCACGTATCGACGAAACTCAACCGCTCCCACGCCGTCACCGGCGCCCGCGCCCTGATCCTGCCGACACTCGGCCGCACCGAGAAGGACCTCCAAGGCAGCGGGGAACAATTCGTCACCGTCGAGGACTCCATGGGCATGGTGCACGCCTCACGCGGGCGCCTCCAGCCCGCGAGCCCGCACCTGCTCTCCGAGCCGGCCATCGTCGCCCGCCTCGCGCGCCGCGTGCTCGGCGAGAACTCCCGTACGCCTTGGGAGGAGTTCCAGAAGGACTACGCCTCGATCCGGGACCGTATCGCCGCGGTCATCCCCGGCTTCGAGGACTTCAACGCACGCGTCGCCGAGCCCGGCGGCTTCACACTCCCCCACGCCCCGCGCGACGAACGCCGCTTCCCGACCGCCACCGGCAAGGCCAACTTCACGGCCGCACCCGTCGAACACCCCGAACTGCCCGCAGGCCGCCTGCTGTTGCAGACCCTGCGCTCGCACGACCAGTACAACACCACGATCTACGGCCTCGACGACCGCTACCGCGGCATCAAGAACGGCCGCCGCGTCGTCCTCGTCAACCCCGACGACGCCGCGTCGCTCGGGCTCGCGGACGGCTCATACGTGGACCTGGTCAGCGAATGGAAGGACGGCGTGGAGCGCCGCGCCCCCGGCTTCCGCGTCGTCCACTACCCGACGGCTGCGGGCTGCGCGGCCGCGTACTACCCGGAGACCAACGTCCTGATCCCCCTGGACTCGACGGCCGACACCAGCAATACGCCGGTGAGCAAGGCGGTGGTTGTGCGGCTGGAGCCGAAGTAGACGGTCGGCTGAGCGTCGGGGTCAGTACTTGGGGCCTACGTGCTGGTCCATGAGGGCTACGTCGGCCTTGCGGGCTACGGAGATGTTGCGAGAGTTGGCCTGCTTCCAAGCAACGCCGACCGCATCGAGGGTGTCGGTGAAGAGGCGGATGATGTCCGTCGACTTGTTGGTGAAGAAGTACCGGGGGTACTCGTAGCGCTTCTTCTCACCGGATACGAGGCGGGTGGCCCAGTTGGTCATGCGGCAGCCGTCGGAGTGGATGAGTCCCCGGATGAAGTCCCATGGATGAGCGTCCACGATCGCCTGTTGCCACGGTTCGAGGCTGATCTTCCGTTCGTGCTTCCTGCCGGATCCGTGTTGAGGAAAGAGGCACCAGAGGTGCTTCGAGTAGACCTTCACGTCGTAACAGCCTTGTTTTCGGGCGCGGAACGGCTTGTTGTGCGGGAGCACGGCGCGCATGGCCTTCTCGCACTCATCGATGAGACCGGGATAAGTGGCTCCGCACGTGACCGCGAGCCACGGCACTCTCAACCCCTTGGGTTGAATGATGTAGCCATCGCCGAGGTAGAGGCCCAGCAGGTAGGAGTACGCAGGATTGTCGAGGGTGCCGTCGCAGTGCGGGCAGGTCGCGTGAATCCGTCCTGGGCACTCGCCCCGTCTGGCGCGATCGTGATGTTTCCAGGAGCCGATGGTCCCGACAGGGATACTCAGCTCCCGCGCCACGTCCGCGTTTCTGGCCCCGCCGCGCAGCAGC
>NZ_JAAKZW010000345.1 GCF_011044995.1 Streptomyces mesophilus
CCGCCCCCTCCGCCGCCGCCCGTGGGGTCGAAGAGCCCGCTGTCCAGAGCGGGCAGCGCCGCCGGCACCACCAGGGCGATGCCCAGGGCGACCGCGCCGATCCGCCGCCCGGTGCGTACCGGTGCGGCGGGCCCGCTGCCGTCGAGCCCCGAGGAGAACTCGCTCGCCCGGCGCGGCGCACCCCCGAACACCCGGCCCCACTGGGAGAGCCGGTCACGCCCTTCGGCGAGCAGCAGCAGCAGATAGCCGGCCGCGGCGAGGACGAAGAAGAGCCAGCCCGCGCCGCCGTCCGACAGACCGGCCGCGACCGAGTAGAGGGCGAGCAGCGGTAGGCCCGCGGGCGCGGCGCTGCGGAACGTCACCGCGAGGGCGTCCACGATGAGCCCGATCAGCAGGACGCCACCGACCAGCATCAGCTGGATGCCGTCGGTCAGCGGCGCCGGAGTCGAGTACTGCCCGACGTCCTCGCCACCGGTCTGCAGCAGTACCCCGAGCTCCCGGACGGAGTCGGGGCTCGGCAGGAAGAGACCGAAGGCCTCGTCCCGTACGAAGAACACGGTGAGCAGCAGCAGCGTCACCAGGACCTGGGCGGCGACCGTCACCGGACGCGCCAGCGGTACCCGCCGGGCCGCCGCGCCCACACCGGACTGCGCGGCGAGCAGGAACGCACCCTGCACCAGCCACGCGGCCGAGTTGACCAGCGGCAGCAGCGCGCACGCCGCCATCAGCGTGGCCGCGAAGGCGCAGAGCGCGAGCCGCGTGCGGCCGCTCATGACCATCCCCCTGTTGCTTGTGCTTCGGAACGTCCCATGACGCCCGTGCGCTGCCGGTCCGCCTGCTTCCACAGCTCGGGCAGCGGCTGCCCCGGTGGTACCGCGAGCGCCGTCCAGCCCGCCTCGCGCAGCAGCCGCAGCCGCTCCTCCAGCTGGGCCGACGGGGCCTGCGCACCGTGCGCCCAGGCCCCGTTGTCCAGGACGAAGGCGACCGCCGCACCGCTGCGCTGGCGCATCCGGGCGGCCACGGCCGCCTGCTCCTCGTCGAGGTCGCCGAGGAACGCGACGAGCAGCCCTTCGGCCCCGCCGCGCAGCACGTCGTACGCACGCGAGAGGCCCGCGCCGTCCGAGTGGTCAACCACGGCGAGCGTGTCCATCATCATTCCCGCGGCGTCCGCCGACTCCGTGGTGGAGCCCGCGAACCCGTCGGAGCCTTCGCCGGGCACGGAGTTGCCCGTGTCCGTCAACAGCCGTACGGAAAAGCCCCGTTCCAGCATGTGCACAAGCGCCGAAGCCGCGCCCGAGACCGCCCACTCGAAGGCCGAGTCGGGGCCCGCGCCCTGGTGGGCGATGCGGCGCGTGTCCAACAGGACGGTGCAGCGCGCACGCTGCGGCTGCTCCTCGCGGCGCACCATCAGCTCGCCGTACTTCGCGGTGGAGCGCCAGTGCACCCGGCGCAGATCGTCGCCGTGCCGGTAGCCGCGGGGGATCACATCGTCCTCGCCGGCGAGCGCGAGCGAGCGCTGCCGCCCGTCGCCGTACCCCTGGGCCTCGCCGGACAGCCGTACCGGCGGCAGCGCCTCCACCCGCGGGATCACCGTCAGGGTGTCGAACGCGCTGAAGGACCGGGTCAGTTCGCACATCCCGAACGGATCGCTCAGGCGCAGCTGCAGCGGTCCGAGCGGATAGCGCCCGCGCAGGTCCGACCGCACCCGGTACGACACCTCGCGCCGCCCGCCCGCCTCGACCCGGTCGAGCACGAAGCGCGGCCGCGGCCCGAGCACGTACGGCACCCGGTCCTGGAGCATCAGGAGCCCGGTGGGCAGCCGCGAGACGTTGTCCATACGCAGATGCACCCGGGACTCCGAGCCCGCCGGCACGCGCGCGGGCGAGAGCCTGCGCGAACCGGCCACGCGGTAGCGGGTGCGGTAAAGGACGATCGCGCTGACCAGCGGCAGTACGGCGAGCAGCAGCCCGACCCGCAGCAGATCACCCTGGCCGAGCACATACGCGCACACGGCCGCGGCCACCCCGGCGGCCAGGAACGACCGGCCGCGCGTGGTCAGCCCCGCGAAGGCGGTACGGAGCCCGCCCTTGTCGTCGTCCGACTGGGAAATCCGGCCAAAGGCCCGCTGCGTGGTTCCCTGCGCCGGCCCCCCGGCCGTCATCACAGCCTCCGTGCGCCGGGCGGCTGCTGGCCGTAGCCCGACATGCCGGGCATCTGCACGGAAGGCGCCGCGGGATAGCCGGCGCCAGGAGCCTGTGCGGCCGGTACCGGGATGCGCTGAAGGATCTCGAGCACGACCTGCTCGGCCGTACGCCGGTTCAACTGGGCCTGCGCGGTGGGCAGCAGCCGGTGCGCGAGCACGGCGACGGCGAGCGCCTGAAGATCGTCCGGCAGGACATAGTCGCGCCCGCTCAGCGCGGCCGAAGCCTTCGCCGCCCGCAGCAGATGCAGGGTCGCGCGCGGCGAGGCGCCGAGTCTCAGATCGGGGTGGTTGCGCGTGGCGCTGACGATCTCCACGGCATAGCGCCGTACGGCATCCGCGACATGGACCTTACGGACCGCGTCGATCAGCTTCACGATGTCGTGGGCGTGGGCCACCGGCTGCAGATCGTCGAGCGGTGAGACCCCGCCGTGCACATCGAGCATCTGCAGCTCGGCCTCGGCGTTGGGGTAACCGATCGAGACCCGGGCCATGAAGCGGTCGCGCTGGGCCTCGGGCAGCGGGTAGGTGCCCTCCATCTCGACCGGGTTCTGGGTCGCCACGACCATGAACGGGTTGGGCAGTTCATAGGTCTGCCCGTCGATCGTGACCTGCCGCTCCTCCATGGACTCCAGGAGCGCGGACTGGGTCTTGGGCGAGGCCCGGTTGATCTCGTCGCCGATCACGATCTGCGCGAAGATCGCCCCCGGCTTGAACTCGAAGTCCCTGCGCTGCTGGTCGAAAATGGACACACCGGTGATGTCCGACGGCAGCAGATCCGGTGTGAACTGGATACGCCGCACCGAGCAGTCGATGGACCGCGCCAGCGCCTTGGCGAGCATGGTCTTGCCCACGCCCGGTACGTCCTCGATGAGTAGATGGCCCTCGGCGAGGAGCACGGTCAGCGAAAGCCGTACGACCTCCGGCTTGCCCTCGATCACTCCCTCCACCGACCTGCGGACTTGATCCACGGTGGTGGTCAGATCTGTGAGGCTCGCTCGATCTTCATAGGTCGTCACCCCGGCCCTCCTCGGCCCGTTCAAACGGGCCGATGTCTCTGTGCGACCCGGCCCACCCCGAAACACGGACACCGCGGCCGGATGGTTCCCGTGCGGTGCCTCCCCCGCATTCTTGTTGCCGTTACCCGTTCGTGTCACTTGCCTGCGGACAACTGACTGTCCTATGTCGGGTTTTGGGAGGGTTTATGGGGCGGCGCGATGGTCTTGAGGGGGAGTGTGCCGGGCGCCGTGCGGGGGCGCCCGGCGCGTTTCAGGCCGCGTCGATCTCGTGCAGCAGACCCGTCTTCACATCGAAGACGAAGCCGCGGACATCATCGGTGTGGAGCAGGAACGGCGAGGTCCGCACGCGCTGCATGGACTGCCGTACGTCCTGGTCCACATCGCGGAAGGCCTCCACGGCCCAGGAGGGGCGCTGGCCGACCTCGTCCTCGAGCTCGTGCCGGAAGTCCTCGGTGAGGGTGAGCAGACCGCAGCCGGTGTGGTGGATCAGGACCACGCTGCGGGTGCCGAGCGCACGCTGGCTGATGGTGAGCGAGCGGATCACGTCGTCGGTGACGACACCGCCCGCGTTACGGATGGTGTGGCAGTCGCCGAGCTCGAGGCCCAGCGCGTCGTGCAGGTCGAGCCGGGCGTCCATGCAGGCCACGACGGCGACCTTGAGGACAGGACGGGCGTCCATGCCCGGGTCCACGAAGTCGGCGGCGTAGGCCTGGTTCGCCTCGACGAGGCGGTCGGTGACGGTGCCCTGCCCGGATATGGCACCGTTCGGGCTCGAGGAAAGCGATCGCGAAGTCGACATGCAAAAAAGGTAGCGGTCACGGTGTATACAAGCCCGCTGTGAGAGGTGACAAAGAACCTCAAAGGGCCTTGTCGTGACGCACTCCACAGGGAGTGACCACTGGGCCCGTACGGGTGAACGAGCCCGGGGGCGACGCGCTCGCCCGGTTGATTGACCGGGACAGGCGGTGGACTAAAGTGACGCGAACCGACAGACGCGTACGCGACTGGCGGTTACCGAACTCCAGGAGACCGGCCCCCAAAGGACGGGCTCCCCGCGCGTGCGGTCGTACGTACGGCTCGGCCTCCTCCCGCTCCGGTCGGCCGGCTCCTTCCCGGCGCCTGCGGACCTTCCCCTTCGTATGCGAGCGGGCGGGGACCCGGCCGCACGTGGTGGCCGCACCCGACCTGAGAGGGTGCGTTGAGCGAGCAGCGACACGTCCCGGTGATGCTCCAGCGGTGCCTGGACCTGTTGGCCCCCGCGCTCACCAAGCCCGGGGCGGTCGTCGTCGACTGCACCCTCGGCCTCGGCGGACACAGCGAGGCCCTGCTCCAGAACTTCCCCGAGGCCCGCCTTGTCGCGCTCGACCGCGACAAGGAAGCCCTGCGGCTGTCCGGAGAACGGCTCGCACCCTTCGGTGAGCGGGCCACCCTCGTGCACGCCGTGTACGACGAACTCCCCGACGTACTCGACCGTCTTGGCCTTCCGAAGGTCGAGGGCATCCTGTTCGACCTCGGCGTCTCGTCCATGCAACTCGACGAGGCCGACCGCGGATTCGCCTACGCCCAGGACGCACCGCTCGACATGCGCATGGACCAGACGGCCGGGATGAGCGCCGCCGAGGTCCTCAACACGTACCCCCCGGGCGAGCTGGTCAGGATCCTTCGCGCGTACGGCGAGGAGAAGCAGGCCAAGCGCATTGTCAGCGCGATCGTGCGTGAGCGCGACAAGGAGCCGTTCACCAACAGCGCCCGGCTCGTCGAGCTGATCCGTGACGCGCTGCCGCAGGCTGCCAAGCGCACCGGCGGCAACCCGGCCAAGCGCACCTTCCAGGCGCTGCGGATCGAGGTCAACGGCGAGCTGACCGTCCTGGAGCGGGCGGTCCCCGCGGCCGTCAAGGCGCTCGACGTCGGCGGCCGGATCGCGGTCCTGTCGTATCACTCGCTCGAAGACCGCCTGGTCAAGCAGGTGTTCGCGGAAGGCGCGGCCAACACCGCGCCGCCCGGCCTGCCGGTGGTGCCCGAGCGCTACCAGCCGCGCCTGAAGCTGCTCACGCGCGGCGCCGAACTGCCCACCGAGGAAGAAGTCGCCGAGAACCGCCGGGCCGCACCGGCCCGTCTGCGCGGGGCGCAGCGGATCCGGGAGGACCTTTCGTGAGGATGTCACCGGGGGAGGGCGAGTGAGCCGGGTACCGCAGCTGCGGGGCAGGGCCGCACAGCTCGCCCGGCTGCTTCCCTCAGGGCCCACTTCGGCGGCCCGTACCCCGTTCGTGCTGCTCATCGTGGTGCTGCTCGGCGGCGGTCTGATCGTGCTCCTGATGCTCAACTCGGCGCTCAACGAAGGCTCGTTCCAGCTCAGCAAGCTCCGCAAGGAGACCACCGAGCTCACCGACGAGCAGCAGGAGCTCGAGACCACCGTCGACGGCTACTCCGCGCCCGACGCCCTGGAACGCCGCGCCCGTGAGCTGGGCATGGTGCCGGGCGGACCGCCGGCCTTCCTCGACCCGGACGGCAAGGTGCGCGGCACGCCTGGCGAGGCGACCGCCGCCCCGGCGCCGGTCACGGCGCCCCCGCCGCCGAAGCCCACCGTGTCCCTCTCCCCGGCGCCCAGCGTCTCCACGTCTCCCGCGCCCAGCGTCTCCACGCCCGTGGCGCCCAGCGTGTCCGCGTCCGCCGCGTCCGGCGTCTCCACGTCCGCGGCGCCGAACTGCCCACCGAGGAAGAAGTCGCCGAGAAC
>NZ_JAAKZW010000346.1 GCF_011044995.1 Streptomyces mesophilus
GCCTGGGGCCGGGCGGGGACAAGGGTTTCGGGCCGGCCGCGGACAAGGGCTGTCTCGACCCGCTGGCCGCGCTGCGCACGCCCGGTGAGCCGCCGTGGGACGTGTATCTGACCGGCACCGTCTTCCTCGACATCATCTTCACCGGTCTCGACTCCGCCCCCGTGCGCGGCACCGAATCCTGGGCGCGCGGGATGGGCCAGAGCCCCGGCGGCGTGGCCAACATGGCGACCGCCCTGGCCCGGCTCGGGCTGCGCACCTCGCTCGCGGCCGCGTTCGGCGACGACCACTACGGCTCGTACTGCTGGGACGCCCTCGAACAGGGCGAGGGCATCGACCTCTCCCAGTCGCGCACGGTGCCCGGCTGGCACTCGCCCGTCACCATCTCGATGGCGTACGAGGGCGAGCGCACGATGGTCTCGCACGGCCATGACGCCCCGCCCGCCGAACCGGCGCCCGACTGCCCGCCCCGCTCCCGCGCGGCCATCGCCTCGCTGGCGCCCGGGGTGCGCGAGGACTGGGTGGCGCAGGCCGCCGCCGAGGGCACGATGATCTTCGCGGACGTCGGCTGGGACGACACCGGACGCTGGGATCTCGCCGGGCTGCCCGACCTCGCGCACTGCGAGGCCTTCCTGCCCAACGCCGAGGAGGCGATGCGCTACACCCGCACCGACTGCCCGCGCGCCGCGGCCCGCGCGCTGACCTCCCACGTACCGCTCGCGGTGGTCACGCTCGGCGCGGAGGGCGCGTACGCGGTGGACGGGCGGACCGGCGAGACCGCCGAGGTACCCGCGATCGCGGTCGAGGCGCTCGACCCCACGGGCGCAGGCGATGTCTTCGTCGCGGGCTTCGTCACCGGCACGCTCGCGGGCTGGCCGCTCGCCGACCGCCTCGCCTTCGCCGGCCTGACGGCGGCACTCTCCGTGCAGGAGTTCGGCGGCTCCCTTTCGGCGCCCGGGTGGGCGGAGATCGGGGCGTGGTGGCGCAGGATCCAGTCGTACGAGGACCAGGACCCGGCCGCGCTCAGACGGTATGCGTTCCTTCAGGGCGTGGTGCCGGAGTCGGCACGGCCCTGGCCGTTGCGGCGGGCCGTGCCGACGATCGGGTTCGGGCAGCGCTAGGTCGTGTCCGCAAAGTCAGGGGAGCCAGAGTTGTAGGCAGGCGATGGTGACCATGGCTTGGTAGTGGCGGGCGCGTTTGTCGTAGCGGGTGGCCAGGGCTTTGTTGTGCTTAAGCTTGTTGAAGCAGCGCTCGACGGTGTTGCGGCGCCGGTAGGCCGCCCGGTCGAGCCGGCAGAGGCTCTCGCCGCGTCGGATACGGCCGTTGATCTGGTCGATCCGCTCCGGAATCGCGGCTTTGATGCCTCGCCTGCGCAGGTAGGTGCGGATCTTGGCGGACGAATATCCCTTGTCCGCGGCGACCAGGTCGGGGCGGCTGCGGGGTCGGCCGGGCCCGCATCGTTGGATGCGGATGCGGGCCATCACCGCCTCGAACTGGGTGCAGTCGTTGACGTTTCCAGCGGTCAGGGTGAAGGCCAGGGGTCTGCCCGCGCCGTCGCAGGCAAGGTGGATCTTGGTGGTCAGTCCGCCGCGGGAGCGGCCGATCGCCTCGCCTGGACAGAGCCCCCTTTTCGCGCCCCGGCCGCGTGCTGGTGGGCCCGCACGGTTGTGGAGTCGACCGACACCACCGTCCAGTCGACCGCGCCGATGGCATCCGAGTGCTGCTGGACGTGGGCCAGCAGGCGGTCCCAGGTGCCGTCGGCTGACCAGCGGCGAAAGCGTTCATAGACCGTCTTCCACGGCCCATAGCGTTCGGGCAGATCCCGCCAGGCGGCCCCGGTGGACAACTTCCACAGGATCCCGTTCAGCACCTGCCGCCGATCGCGAACAGGACGGCCCATCCGCGACGGAGCCAGCAACGGCTCAACCACCACCCACGCCTGATCAGTCAACTCATGACGACGCACCACGAACAAACCAACGCGCCAACCACTTTGCGGACACGACCTAGATCCAGGTCGGCGCCGGTCCAGCTCAGCGCCAGGTCCAGCTCCGCATCCCCCGCGGGCTAGGTCTCCTGCCGGGCCTTCCGCCGCTTCGCGAGCCACGTCCCGCCCCCACCGAGCAGCACCCCGAAGAGCACCGCCGCCACCAGCCACGGCAGCGCGAAGAACGAGGTCGAGCCCGTCGTCCTGATCTCCTCGCTGGTGGCCGTCAACTGCACATCGCCCCAGTCCAGTTGAGGCGCCCCGCTCCAGCGTTCGGTCAGCTCGACCTTCTGGCGCGGCAGCAGCTCCGAGGGGACCTTCTTCAGGTCGCGGTCGAGAAGCGTGCGGCCGAACAGGCCGTTCGCGCTGAGCTCGACCTTCGGGTTCAGGGTCACATTGCCGCGATTGTGCAGCGTGTACGTGATCGTCGCGGTGCTCTTGCCGAAGCCCGGCACCAGCGGCCGGTCGTGCCGCATCGTCACGTTCTCGACGGACAGCGCCGGCACCGTCGGCCCGCCCACCCGCAGATAGATCCGCGCCCCGACCGCCCGCTGCACCCCGACCTCGACGGAGCCCTCGGCCGGATCGATCTTCTCGTCCAGGGCGACCAGGGCCCCGGGATGGTCACCGGGCTCGGCGCCCTCCGGCACCTTGATCGTGACCGGGATGTCGAGCGAGCTGCCCGGCGGCACCGTCACCCGTGACTTCTCCGGTTTGGCCCAGGCGCCGATCCCTCGCTGCTTCTCGCCGATCGAGCGCACCGCGAACCCGCCGTCGCGCGCGGTGTTGTAGGCGTCGGCCGCGTACAGCTTGAACGTCAGCGGTTCCGCTGCCTTGTTGGTGACGGTGACCTTGTCGTTCAGCGTCGTACCGGGGTCTGCCGTGAGGTAGAAGTAGGGCCGCCCGCCGGGCTGTGCGGACGTGGGATAGACGGACCAGCGGCCGTTGTCGGCGGCATGCGCCGGCGCGGGTGCGCCGACGGTGAGCAGCAGCGCGGCCAGGAGCGAGAACGCGGCGACAAGTGCCGCGTACGGATGGAAGGTTCTCGGTGCGGACATGGAGCGTGACCCCCGGTGAACGTCGGGTGGCGGACCGGCCCGTGAGGGGGCCGGCCCGCCGGTTTCGAGACGGGTGCGGATGCTGACGGGAGGGGGACCGTCAGGTGAGGGTGAGCGTGAGTACACCTGCGTACTCACCGGGTGCCGTGAACTCCGGTACGTTCAGGGACAGTCCGGCGTCGACCGTGAACTCGCCGCCGGTCAGCGCGGCATTGGGCGTCTGTGCGAGCGTCGCGCCCTGACCGCCGACCGGACCCGCGGAGCCCGCCGCGCACACGCTCGGGCTGCCCGCCTTGGTGGCACACTTCGGCGTCCAGCTGAGCTTGTCCGCGTCGATGTACGCACCGTTCGGGCCGGTGAACTTGGTGACCTTGCCGGTCAGGGACCAGCCCGCGGGGCCACCGCGGAAGTCCTTGACCGTCACCTGCTGCAGTGCGCCGGTGGACGCGCCGCCCTGGCCGAAGTCGACACCCGACATCTGGACGGCGTTGCCCGCCTGCGTCATGGTCAACTGCCCGGCCTTCACCGAGGACTTGAGGTTCTGGTCCAGGGTCTTGCCGCCACCGCCTGTGGTGAGGGTGTACGGCTGGGGGCCCGCGCCCTTCGCCGGATCCCAGGTGTCACCCTCGAAGGCCACGACGCCGACCGTCGCCGGGTCCTTGATCCGCACCCGCATGGTCTGGGTGCCGGCCGCCGTCGCAGTGGTGGTGAGCTTGTCGGCCGTGATCGACGTCCCGTTCCAGCCAGCCAGCGTGACGGGCGTGCTGGGGGTGAAGCCGGCGAGGGTGCCGGTCACGAACGCGTTGGGCTCACCGGTGGCCGCGCTCAGTGCGAGCGTGCGCGGGTTGACCGGGTCACCGCCACCCGTCGCCTTGACGGTCTCGGAGACCGGGGCGGGCGGCGTCTTCACGACGCAGGGGGTGTCGAGCGACATGATGTAGTTCGTGTTGATGTTGTAGTTGCCGGGCGAGAGCGTGATGTCGCCGGCCTTGGTGACGGTGAACGAACCCGTCATCTTGAAGCCCGGGAACGGTTCGAGGCCTCCCACCGGTGCGTTCTCGCGCGGTCCCTCGACCGCGATCTCACCGGTCTGCGCTCCGCCGAGCACCACCTTGCCGGACGGCTTCATGATGTTGGCCGGCAGATCGATGTCGACCGGGTTGCCGGCGGCCGGCTTGACCACCTCATAGGTCACGTTGACCGTGTCGCCCACCTTGGGTGCCGCATTGTCGACCGAGATCTTCGCGGTGGTGGGGCCCTCGATATTCGGGATGCCCGCGATCGGCGGCGGTGTGCATATCGTGACGAATTCGACATTCGTGGGGACCGCGGCGGCAGGACACGCAAAGGCCCCGCCCCCTACGATCCCCAGCGCGGCCGCCCCTAATGCGGCCACCCAGCGGCGTCTTCGACCGCCGGAACTCTGTTTCCCTGAAGGCATATCGCCCCCTCCTCGAGTGCGCCGGCGCAGCGGCTCGTCTGCGCCGACAAGGGAGTAATGATGTGCGGGTTGTGTGAGAAGTCAATGGAATGCGGCGACTTCGACTGATGACCCATCAGGTTCTGTCAAGATCCCGCATCGCCCGGGGCGCGCAAGAACCGGTGCCGCCCGTGAACGGCACCGGTCCCACGTGCGTATGCGCTGATCAGTCGGCCACGAACGGGCCGGGGGCCTGGTTGCCACCCGCGAAGCACTCGACCGTGACGCCGAAGACCGTGAGCGTCAGGGACGGGGTCGCGCCGATGAACGAGTCCAGCGTGTCGCCGGTGGCGAAGCTGGTCGTACTGGTCAGCGGGCCGCTGTCGAAGGCGCCGCCGGCGGGGATGGCCGGGTTGCTGCTTCCGCCGAAGACAGCCGTACCCGAGCCGTTGTGGGTCAGGTTCAGACTGGTGGTCACATCGCCCGCGTTGATCGCGATGGGGGTGGTGACCGCGGTCTTCACCTGGATGGTGATGCTGCTGCCGGACTGCGTGGCGTTGAGTTCGGCGGTGCCGCCGCCCCACGATCCGCAGTCATACGTGGCGGTGGCCTGCGCCGGTGCCACCGCCATCGCGGCCGGCGCGAACGCCAGCGCTCCCGCGGCGAGCGCGCCCACCGCCATCGTGCCGATTCCTGTCCTGGTGCCTCTCATTCGGTTCCCCTCCATGTAAGGGAGTTGCCGTATGCCGCATGAGGACGCACGTGATCCACGCGGTGGAGTCCCACCGTTCGCCCGGTGTGCGGGCACGCCCGTGTGCGGGCACGGCGCTGCAGGGGTGCGTGAAAGGGTGCGCGAAGACCGTCCGTGACTGGGTGCGGGTGCCGCACGGAACGCGGGAAGGCCGAGGGCGGTACGGGGGAGCGGCTCTACTCCCCGTACCCAGCCGTCCCAGTAGATCTGACGGTCCGTCGGATAAGTAAGCGCTGCCCATTGAGACCGAATCGGCGCGAGAAGGCAAGGGGAGTTTCCTTGATTCTTCTACTTCTGCGCCGATTCCGGTTACTGACTCGTCAGTCAACATCCCTGCTCAGGGCGGGAGTCGAGGGTGGGATTCAGCCAGCGGGCGTGGTGGAGCGCACGGTTCCGTCGGGACCCGCGAGCAGAACCGGAGTGCCGGCTCCGCCGAGGTCGCGTACGGCCGCGAGGTCCTCCGCCGCAAGCGCTTCCACGGAGCTGACGACGGCCGCCGCCTCCAGGGACTGCGCGCCGCTCGCGACCGCCATCGCGACGGCCGTACGCAGCGCACTCAGCTTGAGCGAGTCGAGCGCCACGGTGCCGGCCACGTAGGTGCGGCCGGTCTCGTCGCGTACGGCGGCACCCTCGGGCACCTCGTTGCGGGCACGGGCGCTGCGCGCCAGCGTGACGATCTTGCGGTCCTCGGGGTCGAGGGGGGTGCTTTCGGTCATGCGTCGAGCATACGA
>NZ_JAAKZW010000347.1 GCF_011044995.1 Streptomyces mesophilus
TGTATAAGAGACAGGGTTTAAGCCCGGGCGGCCCCATGCTGCGTGGCCCGCGTCAGTCGCTGCTGTTGCCTTCGTCGGGCCTCCCCTGCGGCAACGCCGCCACCCGAGGGATCAGTTGGGCCGCGAGCAGCGTGGACAGGGCCGATGGGTCGCCGCCGGCCGCGGCGCCGTCCGTGCGGATCACCACCGGCTGCGGGGCCCTCGTGGCCAGTTCGGCGCCCACTTCGAGGCGGCGGCGGGCCAGTTCGTACTGGAGGACCGCGCGGTTGTCGCGGTAGGCCTGGGCCAGGGCGCGCTGGGCGCGGGCCTCGTTCTGTGCGGAGATCAGACCGCTGCGGCCGCGGGTCTCGATCTCGAAGCGGACCCGCTGGGCGTTGGTCTCCTGCTCCTCGAGGAGCTGGGCGACCTGCTCGCGCGCCTTGTTGAGGGCCGCCTTGACCTCGACGATGCGGGCGTCGCGCACCTTCTTGGCGCGCTCGATGTCCATGCCCAGGCTGTCGATACGGCGCTTGCGCGTCAGGCCCCACTCCTGCTCGTACGCCGTGCGCTCCTTGGCGACCCGCTCGCGGGTGGCCAGGTGCTGCTGGTACTGGGCGGGCAGCTGGACGTCCGGGATGTTGCAGCCCGTGATGCGGACGCCGTAGCGGTCGAGCTGCCGGTTGAGGAGCTGCTGCATATCGGCCACGTCCGAGCCGCGCAGATCGTACGCGCGCTCGGTGCTCACCAGGCGGGCGCGCTGGCGGATGGCGTCCTGGACCGCGCTGGAGAGCACCAGGTCGAAGTTGCCCGCGCCGATGGTCCGTACGAAGAGGACGGCGTCGGTGATACGGAACTTGAGGAAGAACTCGATCGAGCGCAGCGGCACGTTCTCCCGGGTCGGGCAGGCCATCACCGGTGCGGAGTACGGGATTTCGGTGGCCGTGTCGACCACGAAGTCCACCCGTGACCAGGGGTGCCACAGATAGTGGCGGCCCGCTTCGAGGGTGCGGGTGACGGCTCCGTACCGGGTCAGGACTCCGTTGGTGCCCTGCTCGATCTCGACGATCGAGGAGCGCCACCACCACAGGGCACCGATCACCAGGAACAGTGCGCCGGCCGCGTAGGAGAGCGTCGCGAGCGCGCCGTACGCGAGATCGCCGAGGCCGTCGGAGCCGGCTTCGCGCAGGGACAGCGTGACCGCGGCGAGCAGCGTGAACAGGCCGAGCCACAGCGGGAGCATCCACCACAGACGGCGGGTGCTGCGCGGGATGATGACGGGGATCAGGGTGCCGGCCTCGCCGCCGCGAAGCAGCTGGGCGACGCGGCTCCAGGGCGCGACGGCCTCGGAGATGACCGACCGGCGGTGGGTCCGGGTGGTGCTCATGCGTCGCCCTCCTCGGTGACGGTCTCCTGGGTGACGGGTTCCTCGGTGACGGGTTCCTCGGCGGCGGCCTCTTCCACGACGGCCACGACGGTCGGCCGCTCGGCCGCGAGCAGCTCGTCGATCTCCTCCTGGCGTGCGGCGATCCGTGCCTCGACCTCGTCGAGACGGTCCCGTACGGCCGCCATGTCGGCCTCGGTGAACAGGGCTTCGCCTCGCTCACCCACCAACTCCCGTGCCAGGCGCAGGAAGTCGACCCCGGCCGCGCCGTCGGCGTCCGCGCCGCCGATCCGCACCAGGTGCGGCAGATGGTCGGCGACCTGCTCCAGGGTGTCGAGGATCTGCCGCTGGTGGCGGTGCTCGAGGATCTCCGGCGCCTGGGCCGCGGTCACCGCCCTGATGTCGAGGGCCTGCGCTTCGAGGAGCGCCGCGTTCGCCTTCGCCTCCGACTCGGCCTGGACGTACCGCTGGTGGGCCAATGCCTGGGCGCGGTTGGTCTCGCGCTCGACGGCGGTGTCCATCTGCGCCTGGTACTGGGCGATGTCGGCCTGGATCGCGGAGAGGATCTCGTGGCTGGTCGCGAGCTCCTTGCTCAGGTCGCCCTCGTCCTGCTCCTTGCGCAGCATCAGCGCGTACTCGTGGGTGTAGGCCTCCTTCGCCATCCGCACCATCTCGGGTGCGGCCAGGTCCATCCGGTACGCCTGGTCGGAGGGCTCGGCATGCGTGATGTTGGCGTTGGTGAGCTCGACCGCGGGGCGGAACTGGTGGTTGAGCTGTTCCAGGAGCCGGCCGGTGTCCTCGCCGACCATGTCGTAGATCCCGGCGGCCTCCTGCTCGTAGATGAGGCTGCGGATGGTCTCGCTGACCGCGTTGGCGAGCTTCTCCTCGAAGCCGCGCACCGCGCCGAGGGTGTAGACGAACTCGGTGGGGTCGCTGATCCGGAACTGGATGAACAGATCGATCGAGGCCTTCACGCCGCCCCTGGTGGGTGCTTCGCGCACGGGCGCGTTGAAGGGGTATTCGCGGGTGGTGTTGACGATGTACGAGACCCGCTTCCACGGGCTGATCAGCGTCACGCGCCCCGGTCCGACGACCTTCTCCAGCTTGCCGAAACGGGTGATCAGGGCCTGGCAGCCGTCCGGCACCATCACCATGCCCTGCCGCCACCACACGAAGGCGACCGCGGCGAGCGCGATGACCCAGTAGTGCGCGCCGAACAAGGGGTGGGTCACCGGTGAGCCGTCCGCGGCGGAGACCACGGCCGTGCCCACGGCGCCGATGACGAGGAGCACGAGCACCGGGAGCATGCTGATGAAGGAGCGGCCCTTGGGCAGCACCATCGGACAGATCACATGGACCTTCTCGCCGTCCTCGCGCCGCTGTTCGCTCTGGTTGAGCGCCTCGCCGGCCTCGTCGAGCGAGACGGTCTTCTGGACCATCACGGTCGCCAGGGAGCCGCCCTGTTCGCGTGCGGCGGGGAAGTCGGCCGGGTCCATGCCCTCTTCCTCGGGGGCGAAGCCGCCGCGTGCCGTGAAGGCCTCGCCCTCGCCGCCGACGCGCCGCCGGATCTCCTCCTCGGCCAGCTGCCGCGGGTCGGCCCCGGCGGCCACCGCCGAGATCACCCTGCGCGCGCTCTGCGCCCGTGTTCGCGCCATGTCCGTCCCCTCGCCCCCGTGTCGTACGTCTGTACGTCCGGATGCTGGCAGGGGTGCGTACGGTTGCGCATTGCCGTGGTCCGGCAGCGTTCGGGGCGGAACGGTGCCGTGTTCTTGTGGGCGGTGGGGCGGGTTCCGCGCAGTGGGCGGTACGGCGGCTCCCGTGCGGTCCCGTCAGCGCCAGTAGCCGGTGAAGGTCACCGAATCCTTGGGGAAGCCGCGCTCGCCCACGAGATGACGCCGTACCTCGGTCGCGAGTTTCCGCCCGCCGGCCACCCAGGCGTATCCGGGGCCGTCCGGCAGCGCGGCCGCCTTCACCTCGGCGAGCACGCCGTCACCGGCAGCGGCGCCGCTCTTCCTGGTCACCCAGTGCACGGTGCTGCCTTCGGGGGCGTCGAGCGGCTGGATGTCGTCCTCGTGCGGGATCTCGATGTACGCGTGGACGGGTACGCCGCCGCCCGTGCTCCCGGCCGAGCGGATGATCCCCGCGATGGCCGGCACTGCCGTCTCGTCGCCGACGAGCAGATGGTGGCGGGCCGTTGACGGCGGCAGGAAGGTGATGCCCTCGTCGAGGATGCCGGCCTCGTCGCCTTCCGCCCCGTCGCGCGCCCAGGCGGACGCCGGGCCGAGCCCGCCCTCGGCGTCCTCGTGCAGGGCGAAGTCGACATCGATCTCGGGCCCGTCGCTGTGGACGCCCTCTTCGCGGTGGGCGCGCACGGTGTAGTTGCGGCCGACCGGCCGGGTGTCCTTGGACATCAGCATGTACTCGGCGACCCAGAGCCCGCCCGTGCGCTTGGGCAGCCGCAGGCCGCGTCCGCCCGGCAGGAACAGGCGGAACCACTGGTCGTATCCCATGGGCGCGAACTCCCGCAGGGCGGGGCCGCCGAGGGTGACGCGGACGAAGCCGGGGCTGATCTGTTTGCGGGCCACGGCCTGGACGACGAGGAACTCCCGCTGCTCGGGCTTGAGGTACTTGCCGCTCCTGGCCACCGCACAACTCCCACCCCTGGACATCAAGTTAGGTAACCCTAACCTAGGGTGGGGTGCCTGGGGTAGACGCGTCCCGCATCACTCGTCCCGTATCTGCGCCGCCAGTTCGGTCAGCGGTGCGGCCTCCTCGGCCTGGCCCAGCGCGGTCAGGCGGGCGATCGCCGCGTCCACGCGGGCGAGGGCCGGGGCGGTGCGCTCCATGTAGAGGCCCTCGACGGCGCCCGCGAGGCGGACGCACTCGGTCCACTCGCCGAGCCGTTCGTCCGCCGGGCCGAGGTCGCCGAGCAGGGCGACGGCCTGGTCGAGGGCGGCCAACGCGCTGTCGTACTCGCCCACATAGGCGTTCACGCGGCCGTGCTCGTACGCGAGGGCCGTCTCCAGGGAACGGCCCATCGGCTTGAACCCGTCCCGGTCCGCCGCCACGGCGACCCGCTCGGCGTCGGCGAGCAGGGCACGGGCGTCGCGGAGTCCTTCCTTGCCCTGCTGCTTGGCCTGGAGACGGGCGGCCTCGCGCAGGTGGTTGCTGATCTGCTCGTAGCGCGGAACCTTGGCGTGGGCGGCCAGCGCCTGGTCGAGGGCGGCGCGCGCGGCCCCGAACTCGCCGGTCTCCGCGAGCAGTACGGCCGTCTCGCCGGCGATCATGGCGTGGCTGCCGGGGTCGTCGTCCCACCCGGCCGACTCGGCGGCGAGCTCGGCGAACTCCGCCGTGGCCGCCTTGAGGTCGCCGCCCGCGTGCAGGGCGCGGGCCCGGGTCAGCCGCAGCTGGGCGGTCAGCCGGTCGTCCAACTCGCCGTTCGCGATATCGGGTTCGGTCAGTACGGAGTCGAGCAGCGCGATGGCGTCCTCGTTCCGGTCCAGGTTCACGCTGAGCTGTGCGGCGTTGCTGTAGGCGCAGAATCCGTCCACGCGGCTGCCGTGCCGCAGATGCTGCTCCGCCGCCCGGGTCAGGTGCCGCAGCGCCTCGTCGGGGCGGCCCAGATGCATACAGACCTCGGCCAGGTCCTGGTGGTAGCGGCCCTGGTCGTCCGAGTCGGCGGGCCATTCGGCGGCGTGGCGCAGCGCCTCGGTCAGATCCGTGTACGCCGACTGCGGGTCCTGCAGGCCGAGATGGAGACGGCCGCGCAGACCCAGCGTGCGCGGCAGATGCCACGCGGGGCCTTCGCTCCGCAGCCGGACGAGCAGGGCGTCGATCCGGGTGACGGCGCCCGGCAGATCTCCGGAGAGCGCGTGCAGGGTGGCGCGCAGGAGTCCGGCCCCGGAGCTCTGGCCGGCGAGCCGGTGCCGGTCGGCGCACTTCTGCAGCAGGTCGAGTTCGGCGTGGGCCGGGGCGATGTGCTCCTCGCGGTGCGAGGTCTGCAGACGGATGCCGAGCGCGGAGGCGCGCAGGCGCAGGAGCCGGGCCTCATGGTGCGGGGTGAGGCCCGGGGTCTCCTGGTGGAGGCGGACGATGGACGCGTGGGCGGCGGTCAGGGCGTCGATCTGCGCGCCGGTCGCGGCCGCCTCGTCGTCGGCGGGTCCGCCGTCCGGCGTCCCTTCCGTCGGCGCCTCCGCCGCCGCGAGCAGGCCGCATGCCTGCGCGACGGCCGCGTGGCCGGCGAGCCCGGCGTCCTCGTAGAGCCCGGCCGCCTCCTCGTGCAGCGCCACGGCCTCGTCGAACTCGTCCTTGTTCCGGGCCGTGTAGGCCTCGTCGGTCAGCAGGTCGGCCCGCAGCTGCACGAGCGGTCCGACGGCCGGGTCGTCGGGGTGCCGGTAGTCGCGCGCGGCGGTCAGCACGCGCAGCCGTGCCCAGCAGGCCGTGTCGCCCGGGTGGCCCTGCTCGTGCAACTCCCGTGCCCTGAGGATCAGTTCGGTGAGCGACTCGGGTACGGAGGGGGCCGGGCGGGCGGGAACGGCGACCGGGGCGGAGGCAGAGGCAG
>NZ_JAAKZW010000348.1 GCF_011044995.1 Streptomyces mesophilus
GCCGGAGATACTGCCGTTCTTCGTGTACGGGACGCTGCGGCCGGGTGAGTACAACCACCGGCGGTTTCTACAGGGCCGGATCGTCGCCGCCGAACCGGCGCGCTGGGTGGGGGCGGAGCTGTACGAGGGCCCGGGCTACCCGTACGCGATCGAGAGCCCCGGCACCGGCACGGTCCACGGCGAGATCGTGACGCCGGCCCCGCAGGAGTATCCCCAACTCCTCGCGCTGCTCGACCGCTTGGAGGACTACGTCCCCGGCGACCCGGACAACGACTACGAGCGCGTGGCCCGCACCGTCGAGACGGCCACGGGGCCGGTGCGGGTCTGGGTGTACGTGGCGGCGCCCGCGGTCGCGGCGCGGCTGCGGGCCGCGGGCCAGGTGCTGCGGGGCGGCGACTGGCTTACGCGGGTGCGGAGTTGACCTCGTCGGCCCGGTGCGCGGCGGGCTCCAGGCGTACGGCGCAGACCTTGAACTCCGGCATACGGGAGGTCGGGTCGAGGGCCGGGTTGGTGAGGGTGTTGGCCCGGCCCTCGCCCGCCCAGTGGAACGGCATGAACACCGTGTCCGCCCGTATCCCCGTGGTGATCCGCGCCGGGGCCACGGCCCTGCCCCGGCGCGAGACCACCGCGACCGGGTCGCCCTCACCGACCCCGATCCGGTCCGCGAGCCGCGGATGCAGCTGGACGAAGGGCCCCGGGGCGGCCGCGTTCAGCTCCGGTACGCGGCGGGTCTGGGCGCCCGACTGGTACTGGGCGAGCACGCGCCCCGTGGTCAGCACCACCGGGTACTCGGCGTCCGTCTCCTCGGCGGCCGGCCGGTGCGTCACCGCGGCGAAGCGGGCGCGGCCGTCGGGGGTGGCGAAGCGGTCGAGGAACAGGCGGGGGGTGCCCGGGTGTTGGGCGCCCGGCGTCTTGGCGGGCCCGGGGGCGGCGCCGTCCGGAGCCTTCGTGGACTTCGGGGCGGTGCCGCCCCCCGGGACGGCACCGTCCATGGGGTCGACCGTCCCGGTCTCCCCGTTCTCAGGACAGGGCCAGAACACCCCGTCCTCCTCGACGAGCCGCCGATAGGTGATCCCCGAGTAGTCCGCCGCGCCGCCCGCGCTCGCCCGCCGCAGTTCCTCGAAGACCTCTTCGGGATCGGTCGGGAACCCCTTCTCCACCCCGAGCCGCGCGGCGAGTTCACTCAGTACGTCCAGATCGCTCCGTACCCCTGAAGGCGCCGTCACCGCGCGCCGCCGCAGCAGCACACGGCCCTCCAGATTGGTGAGCGTGCCCGTCTCCTCGGCCCACTGCGTCACCGGCAGCACCACATCGGCGAGCGCCGCCGTCTCGGAGAGCACCACATCGGCCACGGCGAGGAAGTCGAGCGAACGCAGCCGCTCCTCGATGTGCGCGGCGCGCGGCGCGGAGACGACCGGGTTGGAGGCCATCAGGATCAGGGACTTGATGTCACCGCCGAGCGCGTCGAGCAGCTCGTACGCGCTGCGCCCCGGCCGGGGCAGCGACTCGGGCGCGACGCCCCACACCTCGGCGACATGCGCGCGGGCCGCGGGATCGGCAAGGTCGCGGTAGCCCGGCAATTGGTCGGCCTTCTGGCCGTGTTCACGGCCGCCCTGCCCGTTCCCCTGGCCCGTCAGACAGCCGTAGCCCGACAGTGGACGGCCCGCGCGGCCCGTCGCCAGGCACAGGTTGATCCATGCGCCCACCGTGTCCGTGCCCTTCGCCTGCTGCTCGGGCCCGCGCGCGGTGAGCACCATCGCGTTCTCGGGCGCGCAGAACATCTCCACCGCGCGCCGCAGTTGAGGCACCGGCACCCCGGTGATCCGCTCGACGAGCTCGGGCCAGTGCGCCATCACCGCGGGGCGGGCGCCCTCCCAGCCGGTGGTCCGCTCGGCGATGAACGCCTCGTCGGTACGCCCCTGGGTCACCACCAGATGCAGCATCCCGAGCGCCAGGGCGAGATCCGTGCCCGGGCGCGGAGCCAGATGCAGATCCGCCTGCTCGGCGGTCTTGGTGCGGCGCGGATCGATCACGATCAGCGTGCCGCCGTTCTCCCTGAGCTCGGTGAAGTAGCGCAGGGCGGGCGGCATCGTCTCGGCGAGATTCGAGCCGACGAGAATGACACACCCCGTACGCGGAATGTCCTCCAGCGGGAACGGCAGCCCCCGGTCGACCCCGAACGCCTTGCGCCCCGCCGCCGCGGCCGATGACATGCAGAAACGCCCGTTGTAGTCGATCTGCGAGGTGCCGAGCACGACCCGCGCGAACTTTCCAAGGGCGTACGCCTTCTCGTTGGTCAGCCCGCCGCCCCCGAACACCGCGACGGCGTCCGCCCCGTGCTCGTCCCGGGTCCCCTGCAACCGGCCGGCGATCACCCCGAGCGCCTCGTCCCAGCTCGCGGGCGCGAGCTCACCCGTCTCCGGATCCCTGACCAGCGGCTCGGTCAGCCGTGCCGCGCGATCGAGCAGTGCGGGAGCGGTCCGCCCCTTGCCGCACAGAGCGCCCCGGTTCACGGGGAAGTCCGCCCGCTCGACCACCTCCACGCGCCCGCCGTCCACGGCAAGACCCATGCCGCACTGCAGCGCGCAGTACGGACAGTGCGTGAGGGTCGGCGGGGCGGTGTCGGACGGTGCGAGGTTCGGCATACGCCCAGCGTGCGACGCCGGTGTTACGCCCCGCACCCGTCGGCGTTACGTACCGGGTACGGCGGGCTCAGCGGGGTGGGGGCGAGGTGGTGAGGGTGCCTTTCGCGGGGGCTTGCGCCCAGGCGTTCGCTCGGCCTTCCGCAGGGGCGCCGGCCGGGGGCTGAGCGCTCGGCTCACCGGGCCGTCAGCGTGCTGAGCGCTCGGCTCACCGGGCCGTCAGCGCGCGGACCGTGGGTCCCGCCGTCCAGCCGCCGTCCACCGCCAGCTCCGCTCCCGTCATGTACGCCGCCGCGTCGGAGAGCAGGAACGCCACCGCCGAGGCGATCTCCTCCGGTACGCCGACCCGGCCCATCGGGGTGCCCGGGTAGCCGCCCTCGCCGGGCTGGATCCCGAGACCCGCGGTCATGGGGGTGTAGGTCATACCCGGGTGCACCGAGTTGACCCGGATACCGGCCTCGGCCAGCTCGACCGCCCCGATTTTCGTCAGCCCCCGCACGCCCCACTTCGACGCCCCGTACCCCGCGGTGAGCGGCAGACCGGTGAGGCCGGCCGCCGAGGAGATGTTCACGATCGAGCCGCCGCCGAGCTCGCGCAGGACGGGTATCGCGGTGCGCAGACCGATGAACACGCCGACCAGGTTGACCTCGATCACCTGCCGGAAGTGGTCCACGGACTCGTTCTCGAGCAACTCGCCCGTCGCGACCCCGGCGTTGTTGACAAGACCGTCCACCCGCCCGAACGCCGCGACCGCGTGGTCGAAAGCCGCCCGCCAGTCCGCCTCGCTCGTCACGTCGTGCCGCAGGAAGCGCGCCTCGTCCCCGAGCGAAGCCGCCGTGTCGGCGCCTTCCTTCTCCAGTACGTCGGTGATCAGGACCCTGCCGCCGCCGGCCACGACCGCCTCGGCGGTGGCGGCACCGAGCCCCCGGGCACCACCCGTCACGATCACGACCTTGCCGCTCAACTCCGCAGCCATGCGCCTACCTCCGCTTCGACTCCCGCGGTGACGCCGCGTCTCCGACGCCCAACCGGCCCTTCCCGTATGACTGTTAGGCATATGGGCGCGGGCCGCGCCAGTCTCCCAGCGGTCGCGCGAAAAGTCAGCGGCGCGGTGGCGGGCAGATGTCAGCGGCAGAGTGGCGGGCGGATGTCGGCGCCGGGGCCGCGGGCTGGATGTCAGGGGCCGGCCACGGGCCCGGAGACCGTGGAGCGCGCGGTCAGCGCTGCGTCCCGAGAGCCCGCCGCACCCCGTCCTCCCGCTCCCCGAGGAACCGCGGATCCCGCCCGAGCACCGCGTCGCGCGCCCCCTTCCCGGACGCGAGCAACTCCCGTATGCCGCCGAAGTACCAGGTCGCGTCGTGCGGCTCGGCCACCCCGACTCCGTACGACGCGACGCCCGCCCGCTCGCACAGCGCGACGGCCCTGCGGATATGGAAGTCCTGGCTGATCAGCACGGCCCGGTCCACCCCGAAGATCTTCTTCGCGCGGACACAGGAGTCCCATGTGTCGAACCCCGCATAGTCGCTGACGATCCGCCGGTCGGGCACCCCGCGCTCGGTCAGATAGCGGCGCATCGCGTCCGGCTCGTCGTACTCCACCCGACTGTTGTCCCCGGTGACCAGGACGACCTCGATCCGGCCCGACCGGTACAACTCCGCGGCCGCGTCCAGCCGATGCGCCAGATACGGCGAGGGCTCCCCGTCCCACAGGCCGGCCCCGAACACCACGGCGACCGGCGTCTTCGGCGCCTGCGCCACATCCCCGACCCGTCCGGCCGCGGCGGCGTGCATCCACGTCGACGGCAGCAGCGCGAGCACGCACCCCAGCATCAGCGTCTGCAGCGCCCGCCGCTGTCCGCGCCGCGTGCGCAGCGCCCTCAGCACCCGCGCCCCCAGCGCGCCGAGACCCGCCCGCACCGCTGCCAGCCGCACCGGCACCGCACGCACCGCCGCGGCCATCCGGCCGGCACCCGGAATCCGCATTCCCACCCCCGTTGTCGCCCTTACCCCTTGATCTACGCCAGTAGCGGCACCTTGGTTCCCCGCCGGCCGATTCGCCCGGGTTCGGTCCGCGACTGCGATCAGCGAAGGGTCCGTACTCCATAGAGGATCTGCAGAAAGAGCGGTACGAGAAAACACGCTCCCGTCGCGAGCGTCAGCACGATGTTGTCCGGCACGCCCGTCCCCAGGAGCACCGGCCGCTGCAACAGGAACACCCCGGCCACGATCGCCCCGTACACCGTCTGCGCCCACGGCGCCCAGGCCTGTTCGTGCAGGTCGTCGTCCTCCGCGGCCAGCGTGAGCGGCAGGCCGAAGGCGAGCGTGACGACGAACAGGAGGATCAGCAGGAACAGGTTGTTCTCGCCCGGCCCACGCGCGGGGAACAGCTCCCAGCGCGGCTGCGCGCGCGCCGCCACCTCGTCCGTCTCGTCGACATACGCACCCCACCCCGGCTGACCTGGCGCCCACAGCAGCTCGATCCGGTCGCCCCGCTCCGGCTTCCCCGCCGTATAGGCATGGCGGGCCCGCAACGGCCCGTCGGCGTCCGGCACTTGGAGCACCAGATCCGCGCTGTAACCGTGGAGCACGCCGTCGCTGTCGCGGTCCTCCGTGACGTCGCGCGGCTTCTCGGCCACGGTGCCGACGGCCGCGACGGCGCCCTCCTGCTGCATCCGCGCGACCAGCCCGTCCTCGTTCAGCCCGGACCCGAGCAGCCCGAAGACGGCCGTGGTGGTGATGGCGACCGGTATCAGCGCGAGGCATCGCCGCAGCTTCACCCAGACCGGCGAGCTGAGCGGACCTTGCGGCTCCTCCTGCGGCCACCATTGCTCCCGCAGCATGGCCTTGTACTCGGCTTCCTCTGCGTCCTCTGTGTCCTCTGTGTCCTCTGCGTCCTCTGCGTCCTTGTCATGCTCGCCCCGCTTGGCCAGCGAGACGCGCGCGGGCACGGACACCGGCTTCGGCACATACGGCCAGCGCCAGGACACCTCGTCCACGCCCTTGCGTACCCACAGCAGAACGGGCCGCCCCACCGCGCACACCGCCGCCACCCAGCCCCAGGCCAGCGCCCCGTCAAGCGGAGGCGGGCCGCTCAGGCTGCCGAGCACCAGGATCCCGGCGACCGAGACGGCGGCCCAGGTCCCGGCCGCGCACAGCCGCACGCCCCAAGTGAGCGCGCCGTACAGCAGATAGACGAACTTCCCCATGAACCCCTGAAC
>NZ_JAAKZW010000349.1 GCF_011044995.1 Streptomyces mesophilus
GGCCGATGGGAACCGGGCCGCCGGCCAGGTCCGGTGTGCGGGTGTGGCCGGGGCCCGCTGCGCCGGTGGCGCAGGGCTGTTGGAGCGCGGTCATGATCCCCCTCTTTCTTGACCGATCGGTTCATTATTGAGGCGTAAGGAATCAGTATTGAGGCCTAAGGAAGGGGTGCCGCCGAGGGCACCCCTTTTCCCGTACGCGACGCGGCTCAGCCGCCGAGCAGCTTCAGCGCCTGCTCGGCCGCGTCCCGCACCCGCCCCGGGTCGCTGGACGCCTTGCCGGCCACGCGGATCCCCTGCATCAGGACGACCAGCATCCGGGCGAGTGCGAGCGGTTCGCTGTCCGCGGGCAGTTCACCCTGCGCCCGCGCCCGGGTGAGCGCGGAGTGCAGGGGCGTCTCGAGGTGTTCCCAGCTGCGCTCGACCCTGCGGGCGGCGTCCCGGTCGTGCGCGGCGAGCTCGGCCGCGGTGTTGGTGACCAGGCAGCCGGCCAGGCGGGTCGACTCGTCCGCGGCCTCCTCGGCGAACCGCCGCACCACCTCGCGTACGGCAGGCAGTACGGGGCCGGGCTGCGACAGCTCCTCGACGAGCAGTGGATCCCTTGTCTCGCCGTAGCGGTCGAGGGCCTTCAGGTACAGCTCGTGCTTGCTGCCGAAGGTCGCGTACAGGCTGGCCCGGCCGATCCCCAGATGCTCGGTGAGGTCGCTCATCGACGTCGCCTCGTAGCCGCGCCGCCAGAACAGCTCCATGGCTGCCTGCAGCGCCGCGTCGGGGTCGAACTCCTTGGTGCGGGCCATGTCGACGACTCTAGATTCAATTGGAATGACCGGTCAAGTATTACTTTCCGGTGCCGAAGGCGACGGGCGCCTCGGAGCGGAGTGTGTGATTCGCGTGGTGGGAGTGGGAGCGCTCCCGCTACGGTCGTGCCGCATCCTTCAACTCGACGTACAGGG
This sequence comes from Streptomyces mesophilus, assembly GCF_011044995.1. GTDB lineage: Bacteria > Actinomycetota > Actinomycetes > Streptomycetales > Streptomycetaceae > Streptomyces > Streptomyces mesophilus. The sequence goes on from NZ_JAAKZW010000349.1 coordinate 951, forward strand.
GGGAAAGTTGATGAGGAGTGGAAACAGGAGACCGGTGGTACGGGGGCTGCTTGCGGCGGCCGCGGCGCTGGGGCTCGTCTTCGGGGCGGGCGGCCCCGCGCAGGCGCAGCCCGTGCTCGTGGAGGTCGTGGCGGACGAGCCGGGCGGGCTCTCGATGACGGTCGAGCACGAAGGCCTGGTGCCCAGGCCTGTCTACGACCCCGTGGCCGACTCTGCCGAAGGGCCGCGCAAGTGTCAGCTGAGGTACCACGAGTACTACCCGACCGACGGCTGCGGAGGGTTCACCGTCAGGACCACCCTGCACGGCGTGCGCGACCTGCCCGGCTACCTCGCGGGGAACCTCGGCGACGACGGGTTCTCCGCCGCCGCCGACACGGCCAGGACCTTCGGCTGCACCGCGGCCGACGGCAGCTTCGACTGGAGCACGTCCTTCGTGGTGCGCACCACGCAGCAGCCGCTCAGCTGGGTGTACTACCACGGTGACGCAGGCTGGGTCGTCAGTGCCCATCGCTCGGATCCGACACGGGAGTTCGGCCCGGGGTTCTTCCTGAACTTCGAGGCCGTCGACTTCACCTGCCCCGAAGGGCGTTCGCGGGTCCAGTACGGACTGAAGGTCAGCAACATCACCGTCTCGACCCCGGAGACGAACGACGTCTTCGGCAAGATGACCTGGCGCGCGGAGGGCCCCTTCTACTGGTGACGGACCCTCCGCTGGTGACGGGCCCTCCGCGGACCGCAGGCGCTTACTGCTGGCCCAGCCGTACCTCGTACGCCTGGACGGCGACCTCCTCGTCGTCCAGGCACCGCCCCGACTCCAGGTCGAAGCGCTGCTTCAGGAGGGGTGAGGCCACGAAGGCGCGTCCGGCGGCCGAGCCGATGAGCCCCCGCGACAGCACCGACGCCCCGGTGAACGGATCGCGGTTGTCGATCGCGTACGCCCGTCCGGAGCGGTCGATGAACAGCGCCGCGTGGCGGCCGTCCGGGAGCAGGGCCGCCACCCCGCGGCCGGGCTGCACCGCGCCGGCCGGGCAGACGGTGAACCAGGCGTCGTCCAGCTTGAGTTGGAGGTTCATCGGGCGGTCAGCGCTCCTTCGGGGATCAGGACCTGGAGGTCCGGCTTCATCTGGTCGCGCTCGGCGACGAACTGGACGGTGGGGTCGGGTGTGCCGGGCGCGTTGACGAAGGACACGAAGCGCGCGAGCCGCTCGGGGTCCTGCAGGGTCTCGGCCCATTCGTCGCTGTAGCCCGCGACATGGGCGGCCATCAGGGACTCCAGCTCGTCGCAGAGCCCGAGCGAGTCCTCGACGATCACCTCGCGCAGGTGCTCGAGGCCGCCCTCCAGGCGCTCCAGCCAGCTCGCCGTGCGCTCCAGGCGGTCGGCGGTGCGGATGTAGAACATCAGGAAGCGGTCGATCAGGCGGATCAGTTCGGTGTCGCTCAGGTCCTGCGCGAGGAGGTCCGCGTGGCGCGGGGTCATACCGCCGTTGCCGCCCACGTACAGGTTCCAGCCGCTCGCCGTGGCGATCACACCGAAGTCCTTGGACTGGGCCTCCGCGCACTCGCGCGCACAGCCGGAGACCGCCGACTTCAGCTTGTGGGGTGCCCGCAGGCCCCGGTAGCGCAGCTCCAGATCGATGGCCATGCGGACCGAGTCCTGCACTCCGTAACGGCACCAGGTCTGCCCGACACAGGACTTCACCGTACGAAGCGCCTTGCCGTACGCGTGCCCGGACTCGAACCCGGCGTCCACCAACCGCGCCCAGATACCCGGGAGTTGGTCGACGCGGGCGCCGAAGAGGTCGATGCGCTGGCCGCCGGTGATCTTCGTGTAGAGGCCGTAGTCGCGGGCCACCTCACCGATCACGATCAGCTTCTCGGGCGTGATCTCGCCGCCGGGGATGCGCGGCACGATCGAGTACGAGCCGTTGCGCTGCATGTTCGCGAGGAAGTGGTCGTTGGTGTCCTGGAGTGCGGCCTGCTCGCCGGCCAGGACATAGCCGTCGGCGCCGATCGCGGGCGCGAGTGAGGCGATGATCGAGCCGACGGTCGGCTTGCAGATCTCACAGCCCTCGCTGCCACGGGCCTCGTCCCGGCCGTGCTCGTCGAGCAGTCGCGCGTACGAGGTGATGCGCTTGACCCGGACGATCTCGTACAGCTCCGCACGCGTATGACCGAAGCAGCCGCACAGGCCCTTGTCGCCGCTCTGCGGGAGCAGCTGAAGGATGGTCTTGACGCAACTGCCGCAGCCCGTACCGGCCTTGGTGCACTGCTTGACCTCGGGCAGCGTGCCGCAGGCGCAGATCTGGCCCTTGGTGACGTTGTGGCAGGAGCAGATGATCGCCTCGTCGGGCAGCGCGTCCGGGCCCAGCTTCACCGGACCGCCCGCACCGGCCGGGAGGACCAGCTGCTCGGGAGAGACGGGCGGAACGGAACCGGTGAGCGGCCGCAGCATTCCGTACGCGTCGGCGTCACCGACGAGCACGCCGCCGAGCAGCTTGCCGTCCGGGTCGACGACCAGCTTCTTGTACGTGCCCGAGCGCGAGTCCGCGTAGACCACGTCGAGGCAGCCCTCGGTGGCGCCGTGCGCGTCGCCGAACGAGGCCACGTCCACGCCGAGCAGCTTCAGCTTCGTCGACATGTCGGCCCCGGTGAACGACCCCGGGAACCCGGCGATCGCGTCCGCCGCCGCCTCGGCCATCGCATAGCCGGGCGCGACCAGGCCGTACACCTTCCCGTCGACGGTCTGCGCGCACTCGCCGATCGCGTACACCGCGTCGTCGCTCGTACGGCACTCCTCGCCGACCTTGATCCCGCCGCGCTCACCGACCTCGAGGCCGCACTCGCGGGCGAGCTGGTCCCTCGGCCGTACGCCGGCGCTGAACACCACGAGATCCGTGGGCAGTTGGGTCCCGTCCGTCAGGAGCATCCCGGTGACGCGACCGGCCTCGTCGGTGACGATCTCCTGCGTGCCCGCTCCCGTGCGCACATCGAGCCCCATGCGCTCGATGGTCCTCAGGAGCGCCGCGCCGCCGCCCTCGTCCACCTGCGCGGGCATGAGGCGCGGCGCGAACTCCACGATCTGCGTGGACAGTCCGAGGCCCTTGAGCGCACCGGCCGCTTCCAGGCCGAGCAGCCCGCCGCCCACGACCGCACCGCGCGCGGCGTCCTTGGCGTACGTCTCGATCGCTTCGAGATCCTCGATCGTCCGGTAGACGAAGCAGCCCTCGGCGTCCTTGCCCGGCACCGGCGGCACGAAGGGGTACGAGCCGGTCGCGAGGACCAGGATGTCGTACGCGAAGGTGCGGCCCGCGGGTGTGGTGACGGTCTTCGCCGCGCGGTCGATGCTCTGCCCCGGCTCGCCGAGGTGCAGCTCGATGCCGTGCCGCTCCATGAAGTCGGCGGGCGTGAGGGAGAGTTCGTCGGCTGAGGTTCCCTCGAAGTACGAGGTCAGATGGACGCGGTCGTACGCGGCACGCGGCTCTTCGCACAGCACGACCACCTGGTGGCTGTCGGCGACACCGCGCTCGACGAGCGCTTCCAGGAACCGCTGGCCGACCATGCCGTGGCCGACGAGCAGAAGGGTGGGCCGAGCGGCGGCCTCAAGGATGGGCGGCATGTCAGAAGCCTCCGTCGTGGGTGAGCAGATGGTGCAGTGATGCGTCCTGGGGCAGCGGCTCTGCGGCATCCCAGGCTTCGGCGAGTGCGCCCACGGCGCCGAGCTCGCCGAGCAGCACCCCGCCGACGAGCCGGTCGTCACGGACGACGACCTTGCGGTACGTACGGCGGGTGGCGTCGGTCAGCCGGATCACGTCGTCGCCCTCACGGATCGACGGGTCGCCGAACGTGGCCAGATCCAAGGGGAGTTGACCCGCGTCGCTGAGGGTCAGACGGGTCAGGGAGCGGGTGCCCTCGTAGGTGCTGCCCTTGCCCTGCTGAAGGAAGTCGGCCAGGGCGTCGGCCTGTTCGAGGGCGGGCGTGGCGAGTCCGTAGGTGCGGCCGCGGTGTTCGGCGCAGTCGCCGATCGCATGGATCGCGGGGTCGCTGGTGCGCAGCTCGTCGTCGACGACGATGCCGCCCCGGACCTCCAGTCCGGCCTCCCGGGCGAGCTGGGTGCTGGGCCGTACGCCGCAAGCCAGCACGATCAGATCGGCGCCGAGTGCGTACCCGTCGGCGAGCGCGACGCCCACGGCCCTGCCGCCCTGCATCCGCACTTCCCGTACGCGGCACTCGGTGTGCACCTCGACGCCGCGGAGCTTCAGATGTTCGCGTACCAACTCGGCTGCCTCGGAGTCGAGTTGCCGCTCCATGAGGTGTTCGCCCTGCTGGGCGAGCACCACCTGCGCGCCGCGCTCGGCGAGCGCCTGTGCACACAGCACACCGAGCAGCCCGCCGCCGATGACGACGGCGCGCGCGCCCTCCCGTACCGCCCCGTCGAGGGCCAGGCAGTCGTCCATGGTGCGGAAGGCGTGCACGTTCTCCGGCAGCCCCTGGGCCAGGCCCCGCAGGGCGGGCAGCACGGGGTTGGAGCCGGTGGCGAGGACGAGGGAGTCGTAGGGGAGGGGCTCGGCGTCGGCGAGGTGGACCTGTCGCGCCGCCCGGTCGATGCGTACGACACGGTCCCGGAGCACCGGGCCTGGGTCCGGCAGCTTGGTCACCTCGGCCGGATAGCGGCCCGCGAGCACGTCGGCGAGGAGCACGCGGTTGTACGGGGCGTGCGGTTCGGCCCCGACGAGTGTGACGTCGGCGTCGCTCTCCAACCGCAGGCCGAGCCGCGCCCCGGCGGTGCCGGCCCCGATGACCACGATGCGCTGTCCCATGCCGTTCAGAGTGCGCGGCGGGTGTTGCCCCACCGGATCCTCTCGGTTTCCCGTTGGGAACGGGGGGCTCAGCGGGG